>JAKAFO010000329.1 GCA_021819735.1 Deltaproteobacteria bacterium | reverse complement strand
TTCTTGGCCATCCATTTGCGGGTGGCGTCGGTGTAGGCCAATTCCACTTTCTTGGCAGCCAACTGGACGGCAAACTCGGACATGAATTTGTCCACGATCTGTTCCATGATCTCCATGTTCAAGCCGTTGAAGGTGATCACGCCGTCCAAGCGGTTACGGAATTCGGGGCTGAAATACTTCTCGATAGCGCGCTTTCCTTTGCGCGACGTATCTTTTTTTGGATCGCCGAAGCCGATGGTGGAAGAACTCATTTCCCGGCTGCCGGCATTGGAGGTCATCATGAGGATCACGTTGCGGAAATCGGCTTTTTTGCCGGTGTTGTCCGTCAGCGTGGCGTGATCCATCACTTGCAGCAGGATATTGAAGAGGTCCGGATGGGCCTTTTCGATCTCGTCTAGCAGCAGCACGCTGTAGGGGTGTTTGCGGATGCCGTCGGTGAGCAGCCCGCCCTGGTCAAAACCGATGTAGCCTGGCGGGGCGCCGATCAGTCTGGCGACGGCGTGCTTTTCCATGTACTCGCTCATGTCATAGCGGATGAACTCGACCCCTAGGCTGAAAGCGACTTGCCGCGCCACTTCGGTTTTGCCGACTCCGGTGGGGCCGGTGAAGAGGAAGGAGCCGACCGGTTTTTCGGGATGGCCCAGGCCGGCCCGTTGGCGCTTGATGGCCGTGGTCAGGGCAGTAATCGCGTCGTCTTGTCCGAAAACCACCTGTTTCAACCGATCTTCCATGGTTTCGAGTTTGGCCCGATCGGGAGTAGAAACGCTCACGGTGGGCACCCGGGCCATTTTGGCCACGATCTTCTCGATATCGGCCGGATTGATTTTGCTGCGGTGCACGCCGCCCGAAAGGCGCACATAGGCGCCGGCCTCGTCGATCACGTCGATGGCTTTGTCGGGCAGGAAACGGTCATTGAGGTATTTGGAGGAGAGTTCGCAGGCCACCTTGAGCGCCGCATCGGTGTAAACGATGTCATGGTGCTCTTCATAGCGCGTGCGCAAGCCCTTCAGAATCTTGACGCTTTCATCGATGGAGGGCTCCGAGATTTCGATCTTTTCGAAGCGCCGGGACAGGGCGCGATCCTTTTCGAAGTGGTTCTTGTACTCTTCATAAGTAGTAGAACCGATGCACCGGATTTCTCCGCTGGCCAGTACGGGCTTTAAGATATTGGAGGCGTCCATGGAGCCGCTGCTGGTTGCGCCGGCGCCGACGATGGTATGGATCTCGTCGATGAAGAGAATCACGTTCTTGCGTTTTTGCAGCTCGGCGATGACGCCTTTGAGCCTTTGTTCGAAATCGCCTCTGAATTTGGAGCCGGCCAGCATGCCGCCCAGATCCAGGCTGTAGACCCGCATCTCCTTGAGCATGTCGGGAACATCGGCATTGAAGATCTTCTGGGCCAAGCCCTCGGCCATGGCGGTTTTACCGACGCCGGGCTCGCCCACGAAGACCGGGTTGTTCTTGCGCCGGCGGCAGAGGACCTGCATGGTCCGTTGCAGTTCGCTGGAGCGCCCGATGAGGGGGTCGAGCTTGCCTTCGGCGGCCAGCTTGACCATGTCCACGGTGTAGGTTTCCAGCGGGTTGGATTTTTTCTTTTCCTTGTCGGTTTCGGTTTCGGTTTTGGCGAACCCGACCGGATCATTGGATGACGAGGGCGGCTCCGAGGGCAGTTCATGGGAGATGTAGTTCAGCACATCCAGCCGCGTGATGCCCTCCTGATTGAGGAAGAAGGCCGCGTGGGAATCTTTCTCCATGAAGATGGAGGCCAGGATGTCGCTGACCGACACCTCGGATTTCTCGGCCGAGCGCACGTGATTGACGGCGCGCTGGATCACCCGCTGAAAGCCGATGGTCTGCTGCAACACATACTCATCGCCCTCGGGGATCACCTCCATTTTTTCATTGAAAAAGTTTTCCAGGGCGCCCTTGAGGTGCTCGACATCACCCCCGCAACCACTGATTATCTCGACGCCATTGCCGTCATGCAAGATGGCAAACAGAATATGTTCAATGCCCACGTATTCGTGACGACGTCGTTTGGCTTCTCTAACCGCAAATCCTAATGTTACGCTGAGTTCTTTGCTGATCATGGCGCTATGCTTTCTCCATGGTGCATTTCAACGGATGGCCATTTTCGCGGGCCAACCGCGTGACGGTCTGCACCTTTGTTTCAGCCACTTCAAATGTAAATACGCCGCACATGCCGATCCCGCGTTTGTGAACGTTTAACATGATCTGAGTCGCCTGCTCGACCGACTTGTGAAACACTTGCATGAGCACCAGCACAACAAACTCCATGGTAGTATAATCGTCATTGTGCAACAGGACCTTGTACATGGGCGGCTCTTTGAGGTCGCGGTCTGTCCTGGCATCTACATCCCCTATGGTTTCGGGCAGGTTTTGGCTCATGGAATCGAACAATCACTGTCATTTACGTTACCCTGGCTGATTGAGGCCAATTATAAGCATCTGGATCTCTCTTTGTAAAGGGGATTGAAGCGTGGTTGCTTCGGCGCTTCGACGGGCCACCTTTCCCTCAAATTGAATATCGGATGCGGCGCGATTTTCATTAGACGAAAGGTATGAATCTTTCGGAGAAATATCAAAGCTGCAAATGGATAATCTCGGCACGCAGCCCTTTGCCGGCGATCCGGATGCGCCCGACGCTGAGTGCGCCGCCGTGGCGGCGCTGGCTGGCCGAACCCGGGTTCATATAGAGGACGCCGTCTTGCTGCTTTAGTTCGGGCTGATGGGTGTGGCCGCTGATGACGGCGCCGATCCCTGCCGCCTGGGGCTCTAAGTCCAATTGTTGCAGGTCATGCAATACATAAAAGGTGTGGCCGCCGAGGGCGATCATTTCCTTGCAGGGTATGGATTGGGACCAGGCGCTGTTATCGGTATTGCCGCGCACGGCCGTTACCGGAGCAACCTGGGCCAGGGTCGAGATGATATCCGGCGCGCCGATGTCGCCGGCATGGATGATGTGCGCCGCGCCCTTGAAGATCTCCAGGACTTCGCCGTTCAAGGTGCCGTGGGTATCGGAAATGATGCCGAGGATCATGCGTTATCGCCCGCAACACCTTTTGTATTTCTTGCCGCTGCCGCAAGGGCAAGGATCATTGCGCCCCACCTTGTCGTCGTCGCGCCGCACCGGTTTCTTTTTAGCGGGGGTACCGTCGCCGCCACCGGAAAACACCAGATTCTTTTCCTGCTCCCGCTGCATCTCTTGAAAGGAAGTGGGTTCCGGTTGGGCCAACTGCACCCGGAACAGAATGTTCAAGGTTTCGGTCTTGATCCGCTCGATCAAATCCTGAAACATCTCGAACCCCTCTTTCTTGTACACCAGCAAGGGGTTCTGCTGGGCATAGCCGCGCAAGCCGATGCCCTCCTTCAGGTGATCCATGCTCAGCAGGTGGTCTTTCCACAAATTATCAACGGTTTGCAGCATGATCACCCGCTCCAGATGCCGCATGGTCTGCGTACCGAAAAGCTTTTCGCGCTCCTGATGGACCGCCAATGTCTGTTCGTAGATCTCCTTACTTAATCCCTCTTCCGTCAGTCCATCCAGCAGATCGGCATCGAAATCCTTGATCCGGTAACTGAACTGTTGAAACACGGCATCGGACAGCCCCTTCAGATCCCACTCTTCGGGCAAGGCGCGCTCATCGGCAAACTGGCCGGCAATCTCATCGGCTTTTTCGCCGATCATGTCGGTGATGGTTTCCCGAATATCCTGCTCGGTGAGCAGCTCCCGCCGCTGGCGATAGATCACTTCGCGCTGCTGGTTCATGACATCGTCATATTCCAGCAGGTGCTTGCGGATATCGAAGTTGTGGGCTTCGACCTTGCTCTGGGCATTTTCGATGGCCCGGCTGATGAGATTGTGCTCGATGGGCTCGCCATCCTCCAGGCCGAGCCGCTCCATGATGCGGCCGATGCGTTCTCCGCCGAAGATCCGCAGCAAGTCATCTTCCAGGGAAAGATAAAACCGCGAGGAGCCCGGATCGCCCTGGCGCCCCGAACGGCCGCGCAACTGGTTATCGATGCGGCGGCTTTCATGGCGCTCGGTGCCGAGGATGTGCAGGCCGCCCAGTTCGGTGACCCCCTCGCCCAGTTTGATGTCCGTACCGCGGCCGGCCATGTTGGTGGAGATGGTCACGCTGCCTTTCTGACCGGCCAGGGCGATGATTTCGGCCTCGGCCTCGTGGTTTTTGGCATTCAGGACGGTGTGCCTGATGCCGCGCTTCTTGAGTTTCTCGGCAATCTGCTCGGAGACATCGATGGAGATCGTTCCCACCAGAACCGGCTGCCCCTTTTCATGCAATGCTTTGATTTCGTCGAGCACCGCTTCGTATTTTTCCCGCCGGGTCTTGTAGATCACATCGGCAAAATCCTTGCGGATCATGGGCATGTTGGTGGGAATGACATTCACATCCAGATTATAGATCTTCTTGAACTCGGCCGCCTCGGTGTCCGCGGTGCCGGTCATGCCCGCCAACTTGTCATACATGCGGAAATAGTTCTGGAAGGTGATGGTCGCCAACGTCTGGTTTTCGTTTTCGATCTTGACGCTCTCTTTGGCTTCCAGGGCCTGATGCAAACCATCGCTATAGCGCCGGCCCGGCATCAAACGGCCGGTGAACTCATCGACGATGATCACCTGCCCCTCTTTAACGATGTAGTCCACATCCCGCTGAAACAAGGTGTGGGCCTTGAGCGCCTGGTTGACGTGGTGCAAGACCTCTATGTTGCGCGGGTCGTAGAGGTTTTCCACCTGCAAGGCCCGTTCGGCGGCGGCGACGCCCTCTTCGGTCAGGGTCACGGCGCGGGCCTTTTCATCCTTTATATAATGGGTCTCCAGTTTGAGCTGTGGAATGATGGTATTGACCTGATAGTACCAGTGGGTCGATTTCTCCGCCGGTCCGGAGATGATCAACGGCGTGCGGGCCTCGTCCACCAGGATGCTGTCAACCTCGTCGACGATGGCGTAGTGCAGATCGCGCTGCACGATGGTTTCCACGTCGAACTTCATGTTGTCCCGCAGATAGTCGAAGCCGAATTCGTTGTTGGTCCCATAGGTGATATCGGCATTATAGGAACTCCGCCGTTCGACATCGGTAAGGCCGTGCAAAATGGTCCCGACGCTCAAACCGAGGAAGGTGTAGATCTTGCCCATCCACTCGGTATCGCGCCGGGCCAGATAATCGTTAACCGTCACAATGTGCACGCCCTTGCCGGTCAAGGCGTTGAGATAAGCCGGCAAGGTGGCAACCAGGGTCTTGCCTTCACCGGTCTTCATTTCGGCGATGCGCCCCTTGTGCAAAAAAACGCCGCCGATCAATTGCACATCGAAGTGCCGCATCTGCACGGTGCGCAGCGAGGCCTCGCGGACGGTGGCGAAAGCTTCGGGCAGCAGATCATCCAGGGCAGCCCCCTGCCCCAGCATTTCCTTGAATTTTACGGTTTGGGCGGCAAGCTGGGCGTTGCTCATGGACTTCATCTGCGGTTCGAACTGATTGATGGTCTCCACGAGCGGCCAGAGCTGTTTAATTTCGCGCTCGTTTTTGCTTCCAAAAATTTGGGTCAAGAGTTTCCACAACATTGTATATCTGATCCTTCCGGAGGTTGACGTGGACAATACAGCGCCAGGGCCGTTTGATGCCGGCGCAAAACAAGGGTAACCTAAAATATTTTCAGGGTATTCTCAAGGCAATTCTGGTTAAGAAAA
>JAKAFO010000328.1 GCA_021819735.1 Deltaproteobacteria bacterium | reverse complement strand
ACGCATTCGGCGATCATATCGGCGGCCCGGGGACCGATAATGTGCACGCCCAGGATGCGGTCGGTCTTGGCATGGGCGATGAGCTTGACGAAGCCGTCGGTCTCGCCCATGCAGCGCGCCCGGCCGGCTCCGGTGAAGGGATAGCTGCCCACGCAGTGGGGGATCTCCCGCTCGCGCACCTGCTGCTCGGTGAGCCCCACGCTGGCCACTTCGGGCCAGGTGTAGATCACCGACGGGATGGTGTCGTAATTGACTTCGCCGTGGCGGCCGGCCATGCGCTCCACGGCCGCGATGCCTTCGGCCGAGGCCTTGTGGGCCAGCATGGGTCCGGCGACGAGGTCGCCGATGGCGAAGATGCCCGGCACGTTGGTTTCGTATTTCTCGTCCACCAGCACCTGACCCGTCTTGGGATCGAGATTCACTCCGAGCTCTTCCAATCCCAGCCCGGCGGTCAGGGGCCGGCGCCCGACGGAGACGAGCAGCTTGTCGAAGACCAGCGTCTCGCGCTGTTCTTCCTGCTGCACCGTCACCTTGACGTTGCGGCCGCTGTTGACGGCTTCAACCACGCGCGTATTGAGCCGCAGGGCCAGGCCCTGCTTCTTGAGGATGCGGTCCAGCGTGCGCGCCACCTGGCTGTCCAGGCCGGTGCCGATCTTGGGCAGCATTTCGATGACCGTCACCTTGGCCCCCAGGCGCAGCCACACCGAGCCCAGTTCCAAGCCGATGTAGCCGCCGCCCACGATGCCCAGATGCTTGGGCACCTCCTCGAAGCTCAAGGCTTCGGTGGAGGTGACGATGCGCTCGCCGTCGAAGGCCAGGCCCGGCAGGGCGATCGGCGTGCTGCCGGTGGCCAGCAGTATATTGCGGGTCGCGATCTCCTTTTCTGCTTTGCCTTCGCCGGCCACCATCACCCGGCCCGGGCCGGCCACGCGCGCCCGGCCGTGAACGATTTCCACCTTATGGCCTTCCAGTAGCTTTTGCACATTGCCGGTCAAGTCGGCCACCACCTGCTCCTTGCGCGCCATCATGGTTTTCAGGTCGAGGCCCACCTTGCCGATCTTGATGCCGTGGGCCGCCAGGTCATGGGCCGCCAGGTGGTAGTATTCGCTGGAGTCGAGCAAGGCCTTGCTCGGAATGCACCCCTTGTTCAAACAGACGCCGCCCAGGCGCGGTTCCATCTCCACGCAGGCGGTCTTGAGGCCCAATTGGGCGGCCCGCACTGCGGCCACGTAGCCGCCCGGTCCGCCGCCGACGATAACCAGGTCGAAAGCACTATTCTCTGTCATGGCTACACCTCCAGCAGCAGTCGTTCGGGATTTTCCACCATCTCCTTGACCCGCTTGAGAAAGGTCACCGCCCCGCGGCCGTCCACGATGCGGTGGTCGTAGCTCAGGGCCACGTACATCATGGGCCGCACCACGATCTGGTCATCGACCACCACCGCCCGTTTTTCGGTGCGGTGCATGCCCAGGATGCCGCTCTGGGGGGTATTGAGGATGGGGGTGCTGAGCAGCGAGCCGTAAACCCCGCCGTTGCTGATGGTAAAGGTGCCGCCTTCCAGGTCAGCCAGTTCCAGGCGGTTCTCCTTGATCTTGGCCACGTAGTCGACGATGGCCTGCTCGATCTGGGCGAACGACATCTTCTCGGCATGGCGGATGACCGGTACCACCAGGCCGCGAGGCGAGCCCACGGCCACGCCGATGTGCTGGTAGTTGTGGTAGACGATGTCGCTGCCGTCGACAAAGCCGTTGACTTCCGGAATCTCCCGCAGAGCCGCCACGCAGGCTTTGACGAAGAAGGACATGAAGCCCAGGGAGATGTCATGCTTCTCCTTGAACAGATCCTTGTACTGCGCCCGGATGGCCATGGCCCGGCTCATGTCGATGTCGTTGAAGGTGGTGAGCATGGCCGTGTTCTGCTTGGCCTCAAGGAGGCGGGCCGCGATGCGTTTGCGGATCGGCGACATGGCCTTGCGCACTTCGGCCGGCGCCTCGGACGCACCCAATTCCGCCGGCGCCGCGCAGGGTTCGGGTACCCCGGCCGGGGCCTGCTCCAGGGCCAACAACACATCGCCCTTGGTGATGCGGCCGCCCGGGCCGGTGCCTTGGACCTTGCGCAGATCGAGCTGCTTTTCGGCCACCAGACGACGCACGGCCGGCGAGAGCGGGCCGGTCGCGGCGGCCATGGCCGCCGGGGAGGGCGCGGGAGAAGCCGCCTTTGCTTCCGGCGGGGCAACTTTCTTCGGCGCTTCGGGCGCCGGCGCCTTGACGGCCGCCGCGGCCTTGGGCGCTTCGGGCGCGGCCGCCGCCTTGGCCGGCGCTTCGGCCGCCTTCGCGGCCCCGATCTCGATGCGGGCCACCACGGTGCCCACGGCCACGGTCTCGCCGGCCTGCACCAGGATGGTCAGGATGCCGGCCGCCTCGGCCGTCACCTCCAGCGTCACCTTGTCGGTCTCGATAACAAAGAGCGCCTCATCCTTTTCCACCACGTCGCCGTTCTGTTTGAACCACTCGCCCAGAACAGCCTCCTGCACCGATTCCCCCACGCTGGGGATCTTCACGTCTATGGTCGCCATCGGTTCTCCTGTCTATGTGGCGTTTATCCGTCTTGCCTCTATTCGTAGATTGCATTCAGCTCGACGCAACGCAACAACAAATAGTTTGGTATTAGGAGTAAAAATAAAGCGATAGTTATCGTCTTCATGATCATCTCTTACCGGCAGATGTTTAGCTTCCGGTCTTATCCAATCGTGGTTTTGGGCCTGGGTTCAGGAGCTTGCGCTTTGAGGCACGCTCCCGTTTCCGAAGAGATTCAATAATTAGATTTAAATCATTTTTATTCTCTTTGGCATGTTCTTGGCGATGCCGACGGACTTCATCTACTATTGGATCCTTAATCATTGTAATTTCCCCCAAGTTCTTCGGGTGAACAAATCTGTGGACATACGAACCCACAGGATTCAACGACCCGAAAAATTGCCGACTTCATTTCAGCATTATTGATATGTTTAAAATTCCAAGTCAAAAGATAGTCAGCGCCTTGTGCCGCAGCTACACCTATATGCAGTGCATCTTCTTCGCTACCTACCGGTACAACACCCTTCCTCAATAGTAATATAGCCAAATCAGCCACTTCGTCTGAGATTATAAAGCTTGGAATATCTTCAACCAAGGCTAATCGACGCTGAGCGGCCAAAGGATCGCCCCTGCTTATTTCTTCTTCAACAAGCGCCGAAATTCGAAGGTCAAATCTGTGTCGTTGATTCACCCACCAATCGTGAGAAATAGCTTGACGGCCAGCGATTACGATATCCCTGCTTGGTTGAGAAGCCAAATAACTTATGACGGATGATTCAATGTACACTATAGGTTTTATAATAATGTTTTCCATATTGATCATCTTTTTTAAAAGCTAACATGTGTTTTCTTGCTACACCCAACGTTGATAATCAGCCGCGCGCTGATCTTTGCGCGACCTACTGAAAGTTCTTGTTCGACTTTTTATTTTGCTCCTTATTTATTAGCCGTTTCTGCTTTCCTTCGATGACATCTATTATTTGAACATCCCAATTCCCGTTATGATGCATGCCCCCAAAAATCAATTCATCATGAGTCCATAGCTCAGAAGTAGCGACGCCACCTCCCATTCCACCAGCAACACCCGTATTTGGATTCATGATTTCTATATACATAGCAGCATCATATGAAATCGGATTAGGATTATCCTCCGGCACCATTCCGTTACCCCAAGTAATCATTTCGAGATCGGCCAATAACATTTCTAATGTCTTATAATCAGCTTTCACTTTTGACATTGGACAAGTTAATAGTATCTGTCCCCCATAATCAGCTTCCATTATCAAATAAGCGTTTTCAGTTATTTTTGCTTTCTCAAAGTCCTTTATGGGATTGTATTCTTTCCCACTAGCGTCAGAAAGCATAAACCTTAAAGGACTTGAACCTTCAGGAATTATTTTGTTTGATTCATCCATATTTGATTCCAGAGTCGAACGGGGAGCACAACCGGCGCTGTCAAGCGTCCGGTTCGCGCTCTGGTTCGGCGCCGTCAAGATACTGCGCCATGATACCCTTCAGCCTAGCTCGCCATTCGATGGACTGCCTTCCAGGATGGGCGCACTCAATAAGAACCTGCTCCCCCATTCGCAGGACGCAGAAGTCGTCAGATTCCATCAGCTTGGTGGTGTCTTCGGCAAATATGGTACCGGATAGATTGTAGCTCTTTGTAAAGAGCACACTCAAAGGCGCTGCGACCGTCTTTATTTCGTGTCTTAGATATCCGCTATTGCTGCACCCTTGGTGCAAGAACCACTGTAAGGTTCCACTGTCGGCAAGACACTTGCAGGCATTTGTAAAAGCTACCTTTTCAAGAACCGCATCCCAGTCGCCCAGACCAAGCGCCAATACCTCTTGCGTCAACTCCTTAATTATTGCCCAGTAGGCGCCCATGGATGACACTGTAAAGAATGCAAATTCCAGAGGAGAACAACAAATACTTACCCTGTCAGCCTCCCATTGGGTCGGCCCGTACCAACCAAAGTGCTCTCTACCAACGAACAGAATTTTTGGATGACTGCCTATCCAATAGATGCCTTGAGGACCGTCTATAGATTGCTCTGGGGAATATTTCTTGCCTTCATTTGTGCAATTCGCAATACATTGAGGCATCTGGTTCCGATAGAATGACCATATGGTCTCGTACTTATTCCGTGAGGAGGCGTAGTGAGCCAGGAGCCTATCAATACGCTCTTGGAAGTATTGCCTTACTTCGATGTCGTTCATGGTTCTCTCTTTCGCCGAACATGGCTTAGTCCTCCTACTAGACGCCTTATAAGGCGTCTAATCGAGGGGCAATGGGATAATGAGCCACGAATTGTCCGTCTATACACCCAAATTTGTCTTGATAGACCACGAATTCGCAATCGATACAAATGACATTTAGTAAAAGGGCGGCCGTGGCACAAACAAATTCTCTTACCCCTCTGGTACGCGCCGCGTCTGTTTGGTGTTCGTCCGTATTCGCGTTTGAAGCTCGGCGAGCCCGTTGGGCGCTTCGCACCGGCCATGTCGCGCTTCGAAAGCTTTGGCGACCGGCGCGAACTCGGTTTTCATTATCCCCCTATCCCGCTACCAGTGTCGTACGGCCCCACGGCCTGATCGCTGAGGGCCGCCTGCTCGGCTTTGTAGATTGCGGGAAAGCCGGTGGCCGGCGAGGCCGAGGGCTTGCGGCCCACGTAGGTCAGGGGTTTGCCGATGAGGGCTTCCAGGCGCGGGCGCACGAAGCTCCAGCCGCCCATGTTCTCCGGCGCCTCCTGGACCCAGAGCCAGTCCGCGGCCTTGGGGTAATGCTTCAGCACTTCGCTCATTTGCTGCTCGGGGAACGGATAGTACTGCTCCAGGCGGATGATGGCCACCTTGGCCGTGGCCAGCTCTTCCCGGCGTTGCAGCAACTGGTAGTACACCTTGCCGCTGCAGAAAAGGATTCGGGTGGCCTTTTCGGGCCGCACCGGATCGTCGAGCACGGGCGCGAATTCCCCCGCGCTCAGCTCGGCCATGGAACTCACCGCCCGGGGGTGGCGCAGCAGACTCTTGGGGGTCATCACCACCAGCGGCTTGCGGTAAGCGGCCTTGGCCTGGCGGCGCAGCAGATGGAAGTACTGGGCCGGCGTGGTCACATCGCACACCTGCATGTTGTCGTCGGCGCACAACTGTAAAAATC
>JAKAFO010000327.1 GCA_021819735.1 Deltaproteobacteria bacterium | reverse complement strand
GGGGTTGATCAGCAAAAACAGCGGCCCCATGCAGGGCGTCAAAACTGTCCTGACCGGCCGGGCACCGTTTATCGAAAAGGAGGTCGGCGTCCTTTACAAGGATATGTTCCTGTGCGAAACCTTCCAAGAGTGGCAAAAAGCGGTGACCGAATTCCCCTATGACCTCATCTACCTGGCCGACACCAGCCGCATCGTCAAAGACGGCAAAGAGATGACCCGCCAGGAGTTGACCGCCTGGACCGTGGAAAATGCCAAAAAGCCGGTATTCGGCGCCACCGAAGCGGAAGTGGAATCCGGCGCGCTGCTCGCCATCGTGACCTCCGAGCCGGCGATGGGGGCCATGGCCGCCGAAACCGCGATGGAGATCCTCAACGGCGCGGCACCCGCTCAGGTGTACAAGCAAAGCAAAAAAGGCAAGCTGGTGATCAACGCCAAGACCGCCCAGAAGTACAAGGTGGAGATTCCCTACGATATTCTGTCCACCGCGGAGAAGATTTACGAATAGTCCCGCGGATCGATTTTTTTAGGGGCGCCGGAGGATACCTCCGGCGCCCCTTTTATTTTTGTCCGAAACGGGCTATGCCTCTTTTTCGATCTATTTTTCAGAACCAAAAGAGCAATCAACCCACAGGAAAGCGAGAAGCACATGCCGATTGAAATTAAAATGGACGACCAGGTGGCCATTGTCACCCTCAATGAAGGCGAAAATCGTTTTAACCCGGCGTTTCTGTCCCAGGTGATGAAGGCCCTGGATCGCGTCGAAAACGAGACCGAGGCCAATGTGCTGGTGATCAACTCGGCCCATGACAAAATTTTCAGCAACGGGATCGATCTGGACTGGCTGCTGCCGGTGTTCAAGAAGAACGACAAGGCCGCCGCCAAAGGCTTTATCGAGGCCATGATGGCCATGTTCAAGCGGGTGTTGCTTTTCCCGATGCCCACGATTGCCGCCATTACCGGCCACGCCTTTGCCGGCGGCGCCATCTGGGCGTGCTATTTCGATTTTCGGTTCATGCGCTCGGACCGGGGCTATCTGTGCTACCCCGAGGTCGATCTGGGAATTCCTTTTCTGCCGGGCATGCTCGCGGGAATGAAAAAAGCCATTCCCCGTCACACGCTCGAAGATATGGTGCTGACCGGCAAGCGGCTGACGGCCACCGAATGCCAGGCGCATCGGATCGTCACCAAGGCCTGTCCCATGGAGACGCTGATGGCTGAGACGCTGGGCTTTGCCAAAACGCTGAACAAGAAGCGTTCGACCGTGGCCGCCATGAAGGCGGATCTGAACAAGGATGTCGTTTACGCCTTGGAGCACGAAGATCCGCCGATTATCGATTCGGGCCGCTTCTTTGTATGAGGGACGGCGCACTGCCTTGGCGCGTGGTTTGGGGTTTTCATTAACGCAAAAGAGGATGGGCGAATGTCTATCGTGCAACAGATCGAAGCAATTTACGCCAACAGGGGCGGCCGCGCCCGGGAGCTGCGCCGGGCCGGCGAAAAGATCATCGGCTATTTCTGCTGCTTTGTGCCCGACGAGATCATCACCGCCCTGGGCATGGTTCCCTTCCGCATTCAGGGCAGCCAAAGCGAGCCCATTGACGAAGCCGATGCCCTGCTCGAGCCCATGGCCTGTCCGTTTGCCCGGAGCTGCTTTAACATGGCGCTCAAGGGGCAGTATGAATTTCTGGACGGGTTCGTGGCGCCGCACAGTTGCGACACCATCGAGCGCATGTACCATATCTGGCGCAGCAACACACCTTCGTCCTTCAACCACTTCATCAATGTGCCGCACATGCTGGGGCCGTCGTCGGCTGAATTTTATAAAAACGAGTTGCGCTATTTCGTGACCTGCCTGGAAGCGTTCTCCGGTCGAAAACTGGAAACCGAAAAACTGCGGGAATCCATCCGGCGCTATAACCGCCGCCGGGCGATGCTGCGGGAGCTGTACGAGCTTCGCAAGCAAGACCCGCCGCGCGTCAGCGGCACCGAGATCACCCAGGTGCTGGTGGCCGGCATGGGCATTCCCGCCGCGGAACACATCGACTTGGTGCAAGCCTTCATCGAAGAGGTCAAAAAGCGGCCCGCGCCGGCACCCGACGGGTTGCCGCGCATCTTCTTGTGGGGCAACGAGATCGACGACATTGCCTTTATCCAGCTTGTGGAAGCGTGCGGCGCCCATGTGGTGATGGACGACCTGTGTACCGGCACGCGCTTTTTCTGGGAAGCGGTGCCTGAAACCGATGACCCCCTGGACGGGCTCGTGCAAAAATACCTGGGCACCCATTGCCCGCGCAGCTTGACCCCCCAGGTGGGCGCCCGGGCCGAGGATCTGGAAAACCGTTTCAGCTATATCCGGCGGTTTGCTGCCGACTGGAAGGCCCAGGGCGCTATTTTCTACATCGTCCGCTATTGCGACACCTGCGAGCTGGAGGGGCCCGATCTGAAGGAGTATCTGCTGAAACACAAACTGCCGGTGCTGATGATCGAAGATGACTACTCCACGGCCACCATCGGACAGCTCCGGACTCGGATTCAGGCCTTTTTGGAGATGATCGCCTAAATAGATTGGAAAAAGGAAATTCATATGGACGCCACCCAACAGGCCAAGACCACGGCGGTCAAAGGCACCAACACGGCGCGCGAGGTGCGGCCGTTGGTCAAGAACATTTACCAGAGCGCCCACGAGGCCAAGGCCAACGGCCGCAAGGTGGCCTATATGATGGTGGCCTCCCACTACGACGAGATCCTGCGGGCCATGGATATCGTTCCCCTGCCCACCGAAAACTACGCGGGGTTGTGCGCGGCCAAGCGCGACATGGACCGCTTCCTGCTCAAGGCCGAGGCGGACGGCTACTCCCAGGTGCTGTGCAGCTATGCGCGCATCGGCCTGGGGTTCGACAGCCTGCGCAAGGAGCTGGGCCGCATCCCGGACAACAGCCCGGATGGCGGCATGCCCCTGCCCGACATGATGCTGGGCAGCTCGGCGGTGTGCGACCCGCGCTTTAAATGGTACCAGGCCGCCAGCCGCTATCTGGAGGTGCCCACCTTCAGCATCGATGTGGTCGCGCCGCCGCCCCAGGCCGATTTGAACCAGGTACGCGACCATTACATCCGCTATCAGCGCGCCCAATTCCAGGGCTTGATCGAATTTCTGGAAAAGCAGACCCACCGGAAAATGGACAAAGAACGCTTGTGGGAAGCCATCCGCCTGGGCGACCAGGCCTGGCGGTTGTGGCACGACATCGACCGGCTGCGCGTGGCCGTGCCCAGCCCCATGCCCTCCCAGGATCATTTCAGCATCATGGTGGCCGGCCATTACTACACCGGCACCCAGACCGCCGTGGATTTCTACCAACGGCTGTATGACGAAGTAAAGCACAAGGCCGAGCACAAGATCGGCGTCATCGCCGACGAGAAATATCGCATTCTCTACGGCGGTGGCCTGCCGCCCTGGCACACCCTGTGGATCTTCAACTACTTCGAAAGCTTCGGTGCGGTGTTTGCCATCGAAAATGTCTACCGCGGATTCGATCCGGTGGAGGTGCCGGCCCATGTCCAAGACCCGGTGGATTACCTGGCCTGGCGGGCGTTTTTACGCGCCACGCGCTATCACGAAAAGGCCCGGGCGCACAGCGGCAACCCCACCGTGGAAAAATTGCTGGGCCTGATCCAAGACTACGCCATCGACGGTGTTGTGTTTCACGCCTGCCGCTCGTGCCGCGCCACCACCATCGGTCAGACCCATATCAAGAGCGAGCTCGGCAAGCATTGCGATCTGCCCATGATGCAACTGGTCTCGGACATGGTGGATTTAAGGGATTACTCCGAAGCGCAGTGGAAGGCCCAGATCGGCGCCTTCATGGAAGCTCTCGCGGCCCGGGCCGGGAGTAATAGGGCTTCCTGAATATAATATGCCATCTCGCCTCAGAGCGACAACGTTGACTCTAAATCGATGGGCAAACAGCAATTTCATATGGCCTTTTATGATCTTTAAGCGCTAACAGCTCTGCCAATTTGTCCCAAAGTGACCTACTATGGAGGAGTAAAAAGAAATAAAAATGATGGCTCTGTAGCTCCGCTTGATGATTTCGGTCGGGCATCCCCCCATTGCCTCATGCTCGGCCTTGTCGAATCTCAACAGGCTCGTGCGAATGGGATAACTATAAAGCACGGCCCCGCCCACAAAATAAGAAGACGCATTCGGGTAAGAAAGCTGGCAGGAGGAAACGATCCCACCACTGGTGCTCTCGGCTACGGACACTGTTTCCTTTCTATCGGTCAATATGCCGGCTATCTCGCTTATTATAGAAAGCTGTTCAGGATTAATGAAATACATGGTCTGACGGCCTCCTCCTGGGGTACAGACAAGTAGACGAAATGCACTCGTATCTAACCCTGAAATGGTGAAGCGATAAAGCCCTATCGGATGGCGATCCGATGGGCCTTCAAGTACTTGCCGGGTGTCACCCCCATCATGCGCTTGAAGGACTTCGTAAAATGGCTTTGATCGGAAAATCCGGTTGACAAAGATACATTAAGGATATTAGCCCCTTGAATCAGGGATTGAATCGCATGCTGCAATCGCACTTTGATGAGATACTCATTGGGAGTAATTCCCATCTCTTTCAAAAACAATTTTTGAAGATAAAACGGGCTCAACTTCGCAAAGGCCGACAGTTGCCCAAGGGTTATCTTTTCGGGGTAGTAGGTATGGATATAGTCCTGGATATTTTTCACGACCTTGTGCCCCCCCCTCACTGCATAGACCGGTGGCGGGCGATGTGAGAAGCGCAGAATCATCTCCGTAAGCAGCGTAAGCAGCGAATCCTCTTTGTCCGCCTGCTCGCCGCAATCGACGGCCCAAAAGAACAGTTCCACTTTTTTTCGAATGCCTGGGTCACTGAGTTTGGTGCACCCAAAAAGTGGCAGACGATCATTGCCGGGCCATATTTGGTCGGCTGCTTTCGTCATCTCCTGCGAGTTGATATTTACGATACGATAGTCATGCCCCCGCAAGGTATCTGTTCTACAGCTGTGAGGGACGCCCGGATTCAAAACGAACAACTCATTCTGGCCTATGGTTTGTGCCTGGCTCTTTCTTTCAATCACTCTCTCGCCATGGTCAACAATCCCGATGCAATAGGAGTCATGTATATGTCTGGGAAAAGTGGATATGACATTCCGGCCACAAACAATTTTTGCCTGTATGGTCAGCGGCAGATCAATAAAGTTTATCACTTCTTCCTTATGAGTGTCGATTTGCTGTGCCATGAGAAATCCTTATGGGTGATGTGGTCAACTAGAAAGGCACACTCCGTTAAGCCGCTTGTAATATCTCGATCATCTTCTTGAACTTATTTGGAATGCAGTAGTCGATAAAAGAGTGAAGACGTTTGCATTTGTAAAACGTCTCAATTTGCGCAACTACGTCGCGCCTTGCTTGTTCATGTGTGGTGTACAGCGTATCCGTCATCCACTCTGTTTTTGTGCGTGAAAGAAGCTTTCCACGACCGCATTGTCCCAAGAGTGCCCTTTTCAGCTCATACTTCAGGTCATTCCATATGATTCAAGTTGATCCTAAAACTCCTGGGAAGCACCCTGCATGGGCGATGCTTAGCACCCGAGTCAAATTTATATATCCAATAAGAGCCGGCCTCATTTTATCTCAAGCGTCGTCGGTTCCATGGTGAGCGGAACTACACATTACTGTCGAAGCAGAGCAAGAAATTAATTGGATACTTT
>JAKAFO010000037.1 GCA_021819735.1 Deltaproteobacteria bacterium | reverse complement strand
CAAACCCACCCCACCCTTTTGCTGGGGCCTGGCCGTTGGGGAACCCACACCCCGGCCATGGGCGTGCCGGTCACCTTTTCGGAAATCAATCACATCAGCGCCATGGCCGAAATCAGTTATCAGGATGGCAGCCTGATC
Organism: Deltaproteobacteria bacterium; assembly: GCA_021819735.1. Taxonomy (GTDB): domain Bacteria; phylum Desulfobacterota; class Desulfobacteria; order Desulfobacterales; family Desulfosarcinaceae; genus Desulfatitalea. The sequence goes on along the minus strand of JAKAFO010000037.1, from coordinate 24,540 downwards.
CCGGATCTCTCGTTCGGCACCCACTTTTTCCACGATTTGACCGAAACCAACATTTTCTATATGGCCATCTACCCTGAAAACCCAGGGGTGGTGTTCAATCTGGCGTGGCTTCGGGGCCTTCCCAATGCCCTCGAAACGATCAGCCCTTCGGACCGGCGCATGAGTCACGTGGTCAAAGTGTTCGATTTAAGTCCCGGCGGGGTGACGATTCAATCCAATGTGGTTGCCCAAAAGATGGTCTGCTACTTGAACTGAAGCCCATATACCATGACTAAACTCAAAAGCACCCTGTTCACCCTTCGCGCCAAGCTCGTGCTGCTGTTCCTGGTGCTGGCCCTTGTGCCGCTGGCGCTGATCGGCGTTTTTTCCATCACGATCACCGAAGAGTTGATCGTTAATTTGGTGTTGCGCCAACTGGAGAATGTAGCCGCCGACAAGGCGGCCATCCTTGAACGTTGGTTGGGCGAGCGCAAGGCGGACCTGCGGGTAATCGCCGGCACATCCTTGCTCAAAAGCATGCAACCGGACCAGATTGCCCCCTACCTCGATCTGATTCAAAAACAGTACGGCGTCTACGATGCCATCACCGTCCTGACCCCCGACAACCAAAGAGTTTACAGCACCCAACCACACACCCCCATTGAGCCGCTTACCCCCATGGGCCTTGAAGCCACCGAAGGGGAACTGTATTTGTCCAACATCACCTACCGGGGCCACGCCAAAGAGTCCTTCTTCCATATTGCCGCGCCGATCTTCGCTGAAGACCATTTGCGCGGCCGGGTCTATGGAACCGTGGGCACGCACAACATCCTGGTCTCGATCATCAAAGTGTCCCTGGGGCTCACCGGCGAATGCTACCTGGTGGATAAAAACGGAACCTTTCTGGCCCACAAGGAACCCAATCGTATTTTAAAGGAGAACATTTCCCAATCGGAAAGCTTCAAGAATATCTTCGGCGGCCCGGAGCGCAAACGGATCTATCTGGACTACCGCGGCATCGAAGTGTTGGGCACGTTTCAGAAAGTAAGCGGTACGGAGTGGTATCTGGTGGTGGAACAGGACCGCGATGAGGCCTTTCAGAGCGCCGATGCCCTCAAGCGCTACATCTTCCTGACCGTTTTGCTGTGCATCGGCAGCACCCTGGTCATTACCTGGGTCTTCTCCTTTCATGTGGCGCGCCCGATCCGCGCCTTGAGTCGATGGGCCGATACGCTGGCCGACGCACATCCCGCGGACGCGGCTTTCGATCAGACCATCCCAGGCCCCCAGCGCCGCGACGAGATCGGCATGCTGCACCGGGCCTTCAGCAACATGGCCCGCAAAGTCAGTGAACGCCAGCATACGCTGGAACACGATATTACTTTGAAGGATGCGGCCCTAAAGGAGACTGACCTGATCCTCAAGCAGATCAAGGTGATCGCCGAACGCTCAGAAAAATTCGCGGCCATCGGCCGCCTGGGGGCCGCGGTGGCCCATGAAATTCGGACACCGCTCACCTCTCTGAAGCTTTTCCTGGAGTCGGTGGAGAGCGATATCAAGATCTCCCCGGAGTATGAAGAAGACTTTGCCATCGCCATGGATCAGGTCCAACGCATCGAAGCAACCATCAACCATTTCCTGGATTTCGCCAAACCCCAGGTACTGACGCTATCCAAAGTCGACCTGGTCCAGTTGATCGAAGATGTGGTCTTCATGATCCGGCCCATGGCGACCAAGCAAGATTGCCTGGTAAAAATCGACCTGGATGAGGCGCTGCCGGAGATCCCCGCGGACAAGAAGTTTTTGGAAGAGGCCCTGATCAATCTGTTGATCAATGCCCTGGAAGCGATTGCCGGCCCAGGCAAGATCACGGTGAGCGCCACACGCGATCATTTGGAGGACGATGGCGCGAACCGGGCCTGCATCCGCATCGACGTGGGCGACAGCGGGCCGGGTATCGCCCCGGAGCATCTGGGCCGCATTTTCGATCCTTTTTTTACCACCAAATCCGCGGGTACCGGCCTCGGGCTACCCCTGGTGCTCAACACCATCAAACGCCACGGGGGCGATGTGCGGGTTCAAAGCCATGCGGACAGCGGAACCGTTTTCTCGCTTTTTCTTCCCACGGCGGAGGGCGATGGATGACGATGGAAAAGATTTTGTTGATCGATGACGATGAGGGCCTCACGCACTTCCTGAGCCGCTTTTTCAAGCGCAAGGGGTATGAGGTCACGGCCTGCGCCAGCGGCCAGGCCGCCTTGGCCGCCATAGCCGGACAAAGCTTCGATCTGATCATGCTCGACTATAAAATGCCCGGAATGAACGGGCTGGAGGCCCTCAAAAAAATTAAGGCCGCTCAGGTCAAGACTCCCGTTATTCTGATGACGGCCTACGCCAATACCGATACGGCCATCGAAGCCATGAAGCGTGGGGCTTACGACTATCTGGTCAAACCCTTCGAACGCCAGGAACTTAGCCGGATTGTCAGCGAAGCGCTGCTGCTCAACCGCCAGATGAAAGAAACCGTCAACCTGCCCGATTCGCGGATGCCGACGGCGGATAAGGTAGGAAAAAGGGTTTTGCAGATCGTCGGCCAAAGCAAGCGCATGCAGGAAGTTTACAAACTGATCGGCCAGATCGCGGAAAAAGATGTCTCCGTATTGATCAGTGGAGAGAGCGGCACGGGCAAGGAGCTGGTGGCCAGGGCGATCTACCACCACAGCCGCCGCAAGGACAAACCATTTATCGCCATCAACTGCGCCGCTATTCCGGAAAACCTTTTCGAAAGCGAACTGTTCGGCTATGAACGCGGCGCCTTTACCGGGGCCGGGCGCACCTACATCGGCAAAATCGAACGCTGCGACGGCGGCACCTGTTTTTTGGATGAGATCGGCGACATGTCCATGGCCTTGCAGGCCAAGCTGCTGCGGGTTTTGCAGGAGGGCGAGTTCGAGCGCCTGGGCGGCAGCCAGACCTTGAAAGCCGATGTGCGCCTGATCGCGGCCACCAACAAGGACCTGACCCAGGAGGTCCAGCGCGGCCGTTTTCGGGAAGATCTCTACTGGCGGTTGAAAGTCATCGGTGTCGAACTGCCGCCCTTGCGCGAACGGGTTGAGGATATCCCGGCGCTGGTGGATTATTTTTTGCTGCGATTCAGCATGGAGTACGCCAAACCCATGCGCCAGGTTTCCCAAGTGGTGCTCGACCGCTTGCGCGCGCACCCGTGGCCGGGAAATGTGCGCGAACTAGAGAACTGCATGCGTCGGGCCATCCTGCTGTGCAGCGGCGACATCATCACCATGGAGCACATCGATATCGCCAGCCCCCAGGCAAATGGGCAGGAGACATCCCCCGGGCAACCCTCCATGGAAAGTTTGAAAGAGAAACTGCAACAAATCATTCCCGAGATCCTGCGCCTATCCAAAGAAGGCGCACATGCCAATATCATTGAAATGGTGGAAGAGCTGCTCATCGCCAAGGCCCTTGAGCTGTGCGACCAAAACCAGGTCAAAGCGGCGCGCATGCTGGGCATCAGTCGCAACACCCTGCGACACCGCTTGAAAAAATTGGAAGAAAAAATCATCGGGTCCTGACGATGGTTCGCGCCATCTGCTGAAATTCCACCACTCCTGCTCAAATCTTGAACACCTGCCAATTGGCCACGTCAGGCCGTGCGCCGCAGGTAACGGCCCCGCTTTTCACTGAAATCGGCATCCAAGAGGCTGGTGATTATCCACCACCCGTTGGATGAGGTGCCCCCCGCCGACAGCCCCCTTCCCATCATTTTTGTTGTACTTACAGAAACTTGCAATCTTATGCAACCCGAAGCGTCCGTGGCATGCCCCTTGCCATGAGAATGGTGGGTATTTCTCCGAACGGGCAGGGAGCAGGGAGCGTAGACACATGGCAAAGCTCATTGCAGAACCCTTTAACGAAAGGATGGCCACTATGAATTCCGAAGGATTTTTAGTGCTGGATCGAATCAACGAGGTCACCATGATGTGTTCCAGGGAACATCCCATTTACGAACAGATCAGCAGCTTCAGCATCGCCCTCTATGTGCTCGGTCATTTCAAGTGCGCGGACCTGATGTCCTTCGAGGATGTGGAGGCCGACGAGGCCGCCCGGATCTTAAAGGAGGCGTTCCTGCCGATCCCAGCCGATCAACTACCGGCCAACTACAACATCTGCGAATCCAACGAGCGCTATCTGCTGGTGCTGGGCGATCCGGCTTTCCCGGAACACTTCGCGGTGCTGACCGACACCAAAAACGCCAAACCCTATTTCTCCAAGCTGAAGTTCTTCGGCAGCGGATTCGACAGCTTGAAAGAGCTGGAAGACGAGTTCCTGGGAAAGGACGGCGTGGAACGGGGTGAGATTCACTATTTCAAGAAGATCTCTTCGCGCCCCTTGGCCGCGGAAAACCTTGGCAAAATCTATACATTCAGAAGCGACGGCAGTTATGCTGTTTTTGAGGATGAATCACAAATGCCAATGAAGGAGGAAGCCAGTGTCAGTAATTGAGGATGTCATCGCCAAAGTCAAACAGAGAGATGTCGAGCAGAAAGAGTTTCACCAGGCCGTCACCGAGGTCCTGGAAACGTTGGTGCCCACCGTGGAACGCCACCCCGAATTCGTCAAGGCCGGTATATTCGAGCGCATCGTCGAACCCGAGCGCGCCATTCAGTTTCGCGTGCCATGGGTGGACGATAAAGGCAATGTCCAGGTCAACCGGGGTTTTCGCGTGCAGTTCAACAATGCCATCGGCCCATTTAAAGGCGGCATTCGCTTCCATCCTTCGGTCAATCTGAGCATCATCAAATTCCTCGGATTCGAGCAGACCTTTAAAAACTCGCTGACCACCCTGCCCATGGGCGGCGGCAAGGGCGGTTCCGACTTCGATCCCAAAGGCAAGTCCGACCCCGAAATCATGCGCTTTTGCCAGGCTTTCATGCGCGAGCTGTTCCGCCATATCGGCGCGGATACGGACGTGCCGGCCGGCGACATCGGCGTGGGCGGGCGCGAGATCGGCTTTATGTTCGGCTATTACAAAAAAATCCGCAACGAGCACACCGGCGTTCTGACCGGCAAGGCACTCGAATACGGCGGCAGCTTGATCCGCCCCGAGGCCACCGGCTATGGCACCACCTACTTTGCTGCCGAAATGATGGCCACCCGTGGCCTGGATTTCAAAGACAAGATCGTGGCCGTGAGCGGTTCGGGCAATGTGGCCCAATACGCCATCGAAAAAGTGACCCAGATGGGCGGCCGGGTGATCACGGTGTGCGACTCCAACGCCACCATCGTGGACGAAGAGGGCATCAGCCCGGACAAATGCTGCTACATCATGGATCTGAAGAACAACCAACGCGGTCGCATCAAAGAGTACGCCGACAAGTACGGTTGTGTCTGTTTCGAGGGCAAGAATGTGTGGGACGTAATCCGCGAACAGGGCATCAAGGTGGACATCGCCTTGCCCTGCGCCACCCAGAACGAGCTGGACGGCGAAAATGCCGCGGCCCTGGTCAAAAACGGCTGCTTCTGCGTGGCCGAAGGCGCCAACATGCCGTCCACGCCCGAAGCCGTTGAAATCTTCCAGGAGCATCGCATTCTTTACGGCCCCGGCAAGGCCGCCAATGCCGGCGGCGTGGCCACCTCCGGCCTGGAGATGAGCCAGAACAGCCTGAAACTCTCCTGGACCCGCGAAGAGGTGGACCACCGCCTGCTGCTGATCATGAAAAGCATTCACCAGGCATGCCTCAATGCCGGTGAAGCCTACGGCCGCAAAGGCGATTACGTGGCCGGCGCCAATATCGCCGGTTTCATCAAGGTCGCCAAAGCCATGCTGGCCTATGGTGTGGTTTAATCCCGAAAGGTAAACGCCCGAACGCGAGTCGGCTTCATCGGATCAAGGTGGTTTCAAGACCTTCGTTTTGAAACCACCTTTTGTTTTCTTCCTTGAGAACGCTGCGAGGACATTGCCGGCCGGTCTAGTTTCGGGCCTCATCGAGCACGTTGCGCACCAGCCGGGCGATATCGGCCCGCACGATGGGCTTGTAGGCGAACCCCTGGGCGCCCAAGGCCGCCGCATTATCTTCGGAGACCCTGGCGCTATATCCGGTGCACAGAATGATGGGGATATCCGGACGGATGGCCCGCAGTTCCTGGACCAACTTGTCGCCGGGCAGATTGGGCATGGTCACATCGGTGATCACCAAATCGAAATCCTCCGCTTTTTCCCGGAAAAGGGCCAGCGCCTCCAGGCTGCTGGTTTGCGCCACCACCGCATACCCCAGGCGTTCCAGAAGTTGGCAGCCCATGGCCGTGATGGCCGCCTCGTCATCGACGAATAGAATACGTTCCCTGCCGCCCGGCAAGTAGTCGATTTCCACCTCCTGGGCAGCCGCCTGCCGGGCCGTGGCAGGCAGAAACAACGTAAAGGTCGTCCCCATTCCCGGAGCACTCTCCACCACAATTCTGCCCCCGTAGCTTTCCACGATGCCGTGAACCACCGCGAGCCCCATGCCGGTACCCTTACCGACCGCCTTGGTGGTAAAGTAAGGATCGAAGATCGAAGGCAGTACATTCGGGGGGATGCCGGCGCCGCTATCCTGCACGACGAGCTTCAGATAGCGGCCCAGGTGCATGTCCTGTGCGGGCAGTTGCAGGATATCGCTAAAAACGACATCATTGAGGCTGACCTTCAAAACGCCGCCCTCCTCCATGGCATCGGCCGCATTGGCAAATAGATTCATGATCACCTGCTGCACCTGGGTGGCATTGCCCATAATCAGCGCATCGCTTTGGATATCGGCGACGATCTGGATCGTCCTGGGGATCGAGGATCGCAGGAATTTGATGGTCTCCTTGGCAATGGCGCCGACCTGGATCGGGCTGGCCTGATCGTCGGCCTGGCGGGCGAAGGTCAGGATCTGTTTGACCAACTCTTTGGCACGCTTGCCGCCTGTGAAGATCTCGTTGAGGTTGTCCCTCAGGAGCGAGCCCTTGGGGGCATCGTCCAGGCAAAGTTCGGTGAACCCGATGATGGAAGAGAGGATGTTGTTAAAGTCATGGGCGATGCCGCCGGCCAGGGTGCCGATGGCTTCCATCTTCTTGGCTTGGCGCAGTTGGCTTTCGAGTTTGACGCGCGCCTCTTCCGCCCGTTTGCGTTCGGTAATGTCGCGCGTGACCCCCAGCACCGACACGGGGCGCTCGTTGGCGTCGCGGATGAACGAGACGGTCACTTCCGAATGGATTTTTTCGCCATTCTTCTTGAATTGCTCGACCTCCAGGGTAAAGGTCTGTCGCGGTTGGATCGTCTCTTTGCGGCGCAGCAGATCGCCGAATTTTTGTTTGACCATTTCGTAGGAACCGGGCGACAGAACCCGCTCCAACGGCTGGTTCATAACCTCTTCGGGGGTGTATCCCCGTACTCTTTCAACCGAAGGGCTTACATAGGTCATCCGAAGGGTTTTGATATCGATCATCCAGATGATGTCGCTGACATTGTCTGCCAGCAGCCTGTATTTTTGCTCGCTTTCGCGCACCGCGGCCTCGGCCGATCTGCGCTCTTGAATTTCCACTTCGAGCCGTTGCTTGGCCGCCACCAGATGCCGGCGCTCCGAGTCCAGGGTGCTGCTCAGGGCCTTTTCCTTCTGGTGGCTGATGCCCAAGCCTTTCACCAGAAAGGAGATGGAGAGGCCCGTCAGAAGATTAAGGACCGTAAAACTGGCGACCGCGGCCACCATGGCCTCCGTGGTCAAAAAGAAGGGAAGTCCTTGGGCGATCTTGCCTGTTAAAATCAAAGCGCAGAGCGCCACCAAGGTTATGGCGTTCACGATGGCGGCCGCCAAAGCCGCCTTCGCCCCCAGAAAAACACCGGCAAAAATGGCAAATCCAAAGAGCCAGAGCGGCCCGCCGCTCAAGGGGCCCATGAAAATGGTGACGACCAGGCCGATCAGATAAATGAGCAGTGAAGTGAACCCGGCGCGAGCTTCATAACTCGGCCCGCGCACCAGCAGAAGAGGAATGCTCAGGGCATAGACGAGCAAGTCGAAGAACAGCAGGTGCCACAAATCGAGCCGAATGGCCAGGAACAGAACGGCCCCCAAGGCCAGCGTGCAAAGCGCCGCGGAGGCCATGAGAATGGTGGCCAGAATGTTGACGCGCCAGAAGGCCAGCGAGTCCTGTGCCAGCAGTTCCGCCGGCGCCATGCGGTGAACAAGAAAATGCCTCAGGCGCGAGAAAAATCCCCCCCCGATCATCGCCCCATCGTCCAAACTCATTTATACTCCCTCGGCTGTACCGCACCGGGCAGTTATTAGACGATACCTGCCGAACATACTATCGGCTGAATTGTTTCCAGGATAAGGGAGGATTGTAACAGATGCCGCGTTGTCCCGCGGCAAGGGGGATACGAACGGCTGAGTTTCCCGTCGCTTATTTCTTTTTTTGAAACTCCGCGATGACCTTCTGGGTCAGCCCGGTGGTGCTGTACCCTTGCACCAGGTCCACGAGCCGAACACAGCCACCGTAGGACTCCACCACTTCCTTGCCCACCACCTGATCGGGGGCGTAATCCGATCCTTTCACCAGGATATCGGGCCGAAGGGCTTCGATGAGCTTGAGCGGCGTGTCCTCGTCGAAGTGCACCACCAGATCGACACATTCCAGGGCGCTGAGCATGGCGGCGCGATCTTGTTCGGAAAGAATCGGTCGACCGCTGCCTTTCAAGCGCTTGATCGAGGCGTCGGTATTCAGTCCCACCACCAGACGATCTCCCAGGGCCCGGGCCTGATAGAGCAAGCTGATATGGCCGGGATGGAGCAGATCGAAGCAACCGTTGGTGAAGACCACTTTGCCGCCGGCGGCGCGCCACTCGCGCACCTTGGCCAAGGCCGCGTCCAGGGCATTCATTTTGGCGGCCGAATAGGGGTAATACTGCTGCCGGGTGCTCAAGGTGACGGCCGTGGAGAGTTCGGAGGCCAAGATCGGCTGAGTGCCAAGTTTACCCACCACGATGCCTGCTGCCAGATTGGCGGTGCGTGCCGCTTCCGCCAGGGGCAACCCCACGGCCAGGGAGGCGGCCACGGTTGCGATGACCGTATCGCCGGCACCGGATACGTCGAAGACTTCCCGGGCCCGGGCCGGAATCAATTCCGGTGGTCCCTGGGCGTCGATCAGGCACATGCCCTGGGCCCCCCGAGTGACCAGCAGCCAGGCGACGCCGAAGCGCTCGCGCACCTGACGGGCCGCGGCAATCAGCTTCTCTTCGTCCTCTTCCAAGCGCTGTCCGGCCACGGCTTCCAGCTCGGCCGTGTTGGGAGTGATGCCGGTGGCGCCGCGATAACGCTCCCAATCGACACCCTTGGGGTCCACCAATACCGGGATGCCCCGCTGCCTTCCGGCGTCGATCAACTCCCGGACAAAGGCCTGGCTGGCCAAAACCCCCTTGCCGTAGTCGGACAGCACCATGGCCTGGCAATCGGGCAAGGTATCGGCTACGGCCGTGCGGATCTTTTGGGCCACGTCCGCTCCGATGGCCCGTGTGTTCTCTTCGTCCAGGCGCATCATCTGCTGCTTCTGGGCCATCACCCGAGTCTTGGTGATGGTCGGTCGCTGGCTATCCATGACCAAGGCCTCACCGATGCTTTTCTCGGACAACAAGGCGCGCAGGCGCTGGCCGGCGACATCATCGCCGCAAACGCCCGATAGGGTGATGCGGCACCCCAAGGAGACGAGGTTCAAAGCCACGTTGCCTGCACCGCCCAGCGTTTCGGTGGTGCGTTGCAGTTGCACCACGGGTACCGGCGCTTCCGGTGAGATTCGACCGACCCGGCCCCACAGATAACGGTCCAGCATCACATCGCCAACGACTAGGATGTGGCTTTTTGAAAAAGAGAGCAATTTGGCATCCATGAAAATTTTTCCTAATAGAATCAGGCCTTGGCGGCCAGGATATGTTCGATGCGCATGGCCCAGAAATGGAGAATGAAGATGTGGGCTTCCTGAATGCGTGCGGTATTGGGATTGGCGATGACGATGGGGCAATCCACCTGGGCCTTGAGCGCTCCGCCGTCCTTGCCCAGCAACCCCACGGTGAAAACGCCCTGTGATTTGGCCGTGGCCACGGCCCGCAGCACATTCTCGGAATGTCCGGAGGTCGAAATGCCGATCAGGGCATCCCCTTTGCGCCCCAGGCCCTGCACCTGCCGGGCAAAAACTTCGGCAAAACCATAGTCGTTGCCGATGGCCGTGAGAATCGAGGTGTCGGTGGTCAGGGCGATGGCCGGCCAGGAGGCGCGCTCTTTTTCGAAACGACCGATCAATTCGGCGGCAAAATGCTGGGCATCGGCGGCCGATCCGCCATTGCCGCACACCAGCAGCTTGCCACCGCCGGCGATCACCTGGGCCAAGCGCCCCGCGGTTTGCTCGATCGCCTCGGCCATGGTGGCCAATTGCTGGAAACAATCCATATGGCGTTGCCACATATCTTTAAACATCGCATCTCCTATGGGTGAGGGTGCCGGTTCAAGCCGTCACGGCATATTCGTGAATCGCCGCCGCCAGGAGCGGGATCATGATCTCGTGATGGCCGGTGATGGCGTACCCGCGGCCGCCCGGCAGCACGGGCCGCTGGACCACATTGACCGTGGGCCGGTAATGCTGAAGCATGTCGAAGTTGGCGGTGACGAAGTCGATCACATGGTAGCCGAGGTTGCGCGCCACCGCCAAGGCCTTGAGAAAGACCTCGGGCATGATCACGGCGCTGCCCAGATTAAGCACTACCCCGCCCTGCCCCAGCCCGGCCACCGTGGCCGCCAGGATGCGGAAATCCCGCAGGGAAGCTTCGCCGATGGCCGCCCCGCTGGCCGTAGGATGCTGGTGAACGATATCGGTGCCCAGAGCCACATGCAGGGTGTAGGGCAGTCCCAGCTGATAACAGCGGGCCAGCAATGCCCTGGCCAGGTGGGGCGCCTTACGTTCGACGAGCAGAGCGCCCACCGACTCGCCGAAACCCTCGTCGCCAGCGGCTGCCCGCCGGGCCGCGGCATTGATCAATTCGGCCGTATCGGCCGCCATGCCGAACGAGCCGTCCGCCAGGTGTTCGGCCACATCCTCGGAGGTGTGCCCGCAAGAGGCCAGTTCGGTATCATGTATGGCGGCGCTGCCGTTGGAGGCAAAATGGGTGATGAACCCTTGGGCGGCCAGGTCGGCCAAAATGGGGCTGCACCCGGTTTTGATCACATGCCCGCCCAGCATGGCGATCACCGGTTTTTGGTGTTTGCGGGCATGCACCACGGCCCGGGCCACAGCTTTGAACTCATCGGCTTTGAGCACCGCCGGCAGGCCGTCGAGAAATTCGGCGATGCGCATGCCGGCCTTGGGCGGCTTTCCCTCATGCGAAGTACTGACCTTCGAAGGCCTGGCCGTGGCCTGGTATGTCTTCAACTTGGATAGATCGATCTTTGGAAAAGGCATCGGGTGTATTCGTCCGTATTGTTGATCTCCCATCCCGTCGATCTCTTCAAAGTGCACCCGCGCACGGGACAAGGGATGATGCGATCCTCATATGATTGCCATTCTGTATATAATAGCTTGTATTGATAGGCAATGATTAACCCGAACCGCGTGGGCAATAACAGGCGGCGGCAGGAAAGATTTGATTGTCAGCATTTACAAACAATGACCCATGGGATAAATACAGGGCGCATTAAGCGAACGAGGTCAAGAGATCGCTTTGCGCGGAAGGACCATCGGGTGAGACTTTTCCCAAAATTTGCTTTTCAAGACCGTCATCGGCACATCATCGCGCTGATCAAGGAGAACACCAGCCGCCTTATTTTTGCCGGTATCTGCAGCCTTATGATTTCAGGCGCTACCACGACCATGGGATATCTTCTGAAGCCCGTCATCGATAAAATCTTCGTCAATAAAGACGCACAGGGACTGATGATCTTGCCCCTTTTTATTATCGCCGCCTTCTTGATCAAGGGTTTGGGCACTTACGGCCAGGAATATTTCATGAACTACGTGGGCGAAAATATTATTCGCCGCCTGCGCGACCAATTGTATGATCGTATCCAGGACCTGCCCTTGGCATTTTTTCAGAAAGAGCGCACCGGCGTGCTCATGTCGCGCATTACCAATGACGTCAACATTCTCAAAAGCATGGTTTCTTCAGCCGTAACCGGCGCGTTGCGAGACGGTTCTTCCATTATCGGGCTGGCTGTGGTGGTTTTATATCAGAATTGGCGCATGGCCATCATAGCCTTCATCGTTTTCCCCTTGGCGTTTCTGCCGGTGATCGAATTGGGCCGGCGCGTGCGTCGCGTCAGCACCGGGTGCCAGCAGGCCATGGCTGAACTCAACGCTTTTCTTCACGAAACCTTTGCAGGCAATAAAATCGTCAAAGCCTTCGGCATGGAGCAGCACGAGAAGAAGCGTTTTTTCACCCAGACCCAGAGCATCTTGAAGCTGGAAATCAAAGGGGTGATTGTTCGTTCCCTCTCTAACCCCATCATGGAATTCTTTGCCGGTTTGGGTATCGCCTTCGTTATTTGGTATGGCGGTTGGGAAGTCATCAAGGGCAAAACCACTCCCGGCACCTTCATCAGCTTTTTAGCCTGCGTCATACTGCTCTACGACCCGATTCGAAGGCTCAGCCAACTGAACAATTCGATCCAGCAGGGACTGGCCGCCGCCGATCGGGTCTATGATGTGATCGAGGCCCGGTCGGACATCCATGATCCACCAAACCCCCATCCCATGCGTTCGGGTTCTCATACGGTCCGGTTTGAAGATGTTGAATTCAGCTATGGCGAGAAGCCGGTCCTCAATGGCGTCAATTTAACGGTGCACGATGGGCAGATACTGGCCCTGGTCGGTATGAGCGGCGGCGGAAAAACCACCCTGGTAAACCTTATCCCCCGCTTCTTCGATGTTACCGGTGGACGGATACTGATCGATGAGACGGATATCCGTGATTTCAAGATCGCCGATTTACGCCGCGAAATCGCCATCGTCACCCAAGACCCGATCCTCTTCAATGAAACCGTACGCGACAACATCGCTTACGGCAATCTCAACGCCGATGACGCAGATATTATCGCGGCTGCGCAAGCGGCTTACGCCCATGATTTTATTCTCCGATTCCCCAAAGGTTACGATACGGTCATTGGCGAATTGGGTGGCCGCTTGTCCGGTGGCGAGAAACAGCGTCTTTGCATTGCCAGGGCTTTGCTTAAAAATGCGCCGATCTTGATTCTGGACGAGGCCACCTCCTCCCTGGACACCGAAGCTGAAGCGTTGGTGCAGAAAGCCTTGGAGAACCTGATGCGTGGCCGAACCACCTTTGTAATTGCCCATCGGCTTTCGACAGTGGCCAAGGCCGATCACATCGTGGTGGTGGTGGGCGGAAGAATTGTGGAACAAGGCACCCATGATTCTCTGTTAGCCTTAAAAGGAGAATATGCCAAGTTACATGAGATGCAATTTGCAGCCCACAATGGCCGCGCAGAGACCGCAGAAATACCCAATTGATCGTGGTTTCCGCGTGCGTATCAATTGAAGCCTATGAATAAAGGACGACCGACTTTTCCCATTCATGAAACGACTTGATCAAATCCTCTATCACGTTATATCGGCTCTGTTTCGTGCGTTGGGCGGCCTGCCGCAAGGCATGCGCCGCACTTTGGCGATTATTCTAGGTCGGCTCACCTTCGCTTTCGACCGCAAACATCGACGCATCGCTCTGCAAAATCTTCAGCGCGCTTTTGGCCAGGAGAAATCGGAAGCTGAACGCTTCGCAATTGCCCGACGCGTATTCGAAAACCTGTTTCACATGATATTCGAACTCGCCTGGTCCCATCGTTTGCCTTTAAAAGATTTACCCAAGCACTTTACTATCTCTGGCGAGGAAGAATTCCATCGGGCCTTGAAAAAAGGCAAAGGGGTCCTTTGCTTGACGGCGCACATAGGTAACTGGGAGCTGTTGCCGGTTGCGGCTTATCTAGCCCGCTTCACGGGAGGCATCGTCTACCGGCCCATGGACACCAAATTCCTCGACCGCTTCTTTAAAGAGAGTCGTTCCCGCTATGGTGGAGTGACGATCCCCACCCGCCGCGGTGCAATGCGTGCGATCTACAAAGAACTGAAGCGGGGCTTACCGGTAGCGATGTTGATGGATCAGAATGTGGATTGGTTTGAAGGTGTCTTCGTTGACTTCTTCAATCACAGGGCCTGCACCAATACCGGCATGGCCTTGCTGGCCCTCAAAAGCGGCGCTCCGGTGGTGCCGATTTTTTTGCTGCGCGCACCCAAAGGATTTTACGGTGTTTTCGGTCCTGAGTTGCCATTGATCCAAACCGGCGATCCGACCAAGGATGTAGAGTTGAACACTGCGCAATACAATCGCGTGATTGAGCTCTATGCCCGACGGTTTCCGGATCAATGGTTCTGGGTGCACCAGCGGTGGAAAACCCGCCCTTACGCGCCTTGGCCTAGAGAAACGCGCAAATAGCGAAGAAACCATGCTTCAAAAGGAAAAACAGCATATCGACCGCATTCTGATCCGTGCCGCCAATTGGGTGGGCGATGCCATTATGACCACTCCGGCCATAAGAGCCATCCGCCGCAACTTTCCATCAGCCCACATCACCTTGCTGGCCAAACCTTGGGTAGCGCCGGTCTTCGAGCATAACCCAGACATCGACGAGGTCATGTTCTATCAAACCGCTGGCCGACATAGTGGATGGATGGGGTTGCTGCGGTTGTCCCGTGACCTTCGCAAACAGCATTTTGATTTGGCGATCCTGTTCCAGAACGCTTTTGAAGCAGCACTGCTCTCTTTCCTGGCCGGAATCCCGCAGCGCATGGGGTTCACCACCGATGCCCGCACCGCACTGCTGACTGAACGCATTCGCACCTGGCGCCCCCTGAAACGAGGCCACCTCATTGACTATTACCTGGGCTTAATCCAAGGTGCGGGCCTGAACCTGCATGGCAGACAGTTGACTCTTGTTATAAGCCAAGACGAGCATCTTGAAGCCCGCCGATATTTAGCCCAAATAGCGATAGCAGAAGGATTATTGATAGGTCTGAACCCGGGAGCCACTTTCGGAACCGCCAAACGCTGGCTACCGGACCGCTTCGCCGAATTGGGACGCCGATTGATTGCTGAACAAAAAGCACAAATCATGATATTCGGTGGGCCAGGCGAGGCTGACTTGGGCCGGCAACTCGCCGCCGATATTGGGAAAGGCGCCGTCAACCTGTGCGGGCAGACAACCTTGCGATTAGCCATGGCCTTGATCGGCCAATGCGGGCTTTTCATCACCAATGACTCGGGCCTGATGCACGTTGCCGCGGCCTTGGATATTCCCCAGGTGGCTATCATCGGCCCAACCGACCCGGTGGCCACCGGCCCGGTGAATGACCACAGCAGCATGGTATATCTTCCCGAAGCCTGCGAGTTTAGCCCGTGCCTGCAATCCCACTGCCCAATAGTGGATCACCGTTGCATGACCGCCATCCCCGTGGATTTGGTCATGCAGGCAGCCTTGGCGCAGCTTGCGCAGTCGAAGGGAAGATAGTTCTCAATGGACAAACCCTCGATCCTGATCGTCAAACTCAGCGCCATCGGTGATGTGGTGCATACTTTGCCGGCCTTGAATGCATTGCGCCGCTACTATCCTCAAGCCCATATAGCCTGGTTGGTCGAAGAGGCGGCGGCCAACCTGGTCAGCGGCCATCCGGCCCTTGATCGCCTCTTGGTGTCGCACCGCAAAACCTGGCTCAAGGGACTGGGCAGCCCCCAATGGCGGCAGCATGCAAACCAGATCAAAGCTTTCGTAAAGAGCATGCGTGACCGCCCTTACGACATGGTGTTCGATTTTCAGGCAGCGCTTAAAGGTGCTGCCTTGATTGCCCTGGTGCGCGGCAAACGCAAAATAGGATTCGGCCCCGGGCTCGAGCATCAGGAGTTGAGTCATCTCGTTCTTAATGAACGAGTTCCAGCCGTCAGCATGGATATTCATGCCTTAGAGCGGGGGCTGATCATGCTCCAGGCGGTCGGAATCCCCACCCCCAGCGTCGAATATCGATTGCCGATTAAACCAAGCCACCGCTTGCGAGCGGATCAATTCCTATCTAAATATGGAATTGACGCGCAGCAGGCCTTTGCAGTCATCAATCCCATGGCAAAATGGGAAACCAAGCTGTGGCGCATAGATAGATTCGCACAGGTTGCCGACCGGGTACAACGCGAACTCCATCTTCCGGTGGTTTTCACAGGAGGTTCCGAAGACAATGCATATGTCAAGGCGATTAAGGACCAAATGAAAAGCCAGGCATTAAATATCTCCGGCCAGACGGACTTGCTGACCCTCGCGGCATTGCTGGAACGCGCCGCCTTGATGATCACCACCGACACGGGGCCTATGCACATAGCGGCTGCGGTGGGGACCCCTACGGTTGCGCTATTCGGCCCCACGGCGCCATGGCGCACCGGTCCATACGGAGAGGGCCATCGCATCCTGCGGTCCAGCAGGGCGTGTTGCCCATGTTTCAAACGCGCTTGCCCGCAGGCGAGTGCCTGCATGTCCGATATCAGCGTGGACCAAGTTGTATCCGCAGCCGCCGAGTTGGCTGAAAGGGTCTGTCAGGCACCAAGAATTGCAGTCATCAAGGACTGAACCCATGGCGCAAAACCAACCGCTCATTTCATGCTATATCATCGCCTTCAATGAACGAGAGAAGATCGCCGATGCCATCGCCAGCGTGCAATGGGCAGACGAAGTGATCGTGGCCGATTCCCATAGCACGGACGGCACCTCTGAAATTGCCTCATCCCTCGGAGCCCGGGTAATTCAGATCGACTTTGCCGGTTTTGGTGATCTTCGCAATCGCGCCATCGAAGCCTGCCGGGGAAAGTGGATCTTCAGCTTGGATGCCGACGAGCGCTGCACTTTGGAAGTTCGCAACGAGGTCGCATCCATTATTAATTCGCACGCAGCGCTGGAGGCATACTACGTGCCTCGCAAGAATTATTTTATGGGTCGTTGGATCAAGCATTCGGGCTACTATCCAGACTATCGACAGCCCCAGCTCTTTCGCAAAGGGGTGATGACTTTCCGGCCCGACCCGGTGCATGAAGCATTCGATCTAACCACCGATCGAATCGGTTATTTTAAGAACGCCATCTGGCAGTTTCCCTTCAAGGACCTGGAGCAGATCATTCACAAATGCAATCGCTATTCCACCTTGGGTGCCGAGAAATTAGATCGCCAGGGAAAACGCGCCGGCATGGCCAGCGCCCTGAGCCATGGCGCGTGGGCCTTTGTTCACCAGTACCTTATCAAGCTGGGATTTCTGGATGGTTGGCCGGGATTTGTTTTGGCGCTGAGCCACTTTGAGGCCACCTTTTACAAATACGCGAAACTCCATGTGCGCCAATCCCAATGGCCTTGGCCGCGCATTGATCAAAACGATGGCTCCCGCGAACCCTTGGACGGCCTGCATGGCTGAAACAAATATCTCCTTCATTATAGTGAATTGGAATACGCGGGAACTACTGCTCCAGTGCGTGGCGTCCGTCTACCAGACGGCTTCGGATAAATCCATTGAGATTATCGTCGTGGATAATGGCTCATGGGATGAATCGATAAAAGCTCTCCAAGAGAAGTTTCCCCAAGTACATTGCATTGCCAATTCGGAGAATAGAGGATTCGGCGCTGCCAACAATCAAGGTTTCGGGATGATGAAAGGGCGCTATGCGCTATTGCTCAACACCGATGCGACGCTGACCCCTGGCGCCTTAGACACCCTTTATAAATTCATGGAGACCCGTCCCGACGTGGGCATGGCCTGCGGCCAACTGCTTAACCCGGATGGTTCCAAGCAAAATTCCCATGCCGCTTTTCCCTCGTTGCTCAGCCTCATGGTCAATGAATCGCTGCTCAAATGGTTGCTGCCCGGCAAATTCCCCAGCAAATATCACCACTGCGACCAGCCTTTACCTGTTGATTCGTGCGTAGGCGCCTGCATGATCGTGCGCAAAAAAGCCATGGATCAGGTGGGGTTCTTTGACGAACGCTATTTCTTCTTCTTTGAAGAGACAGACTGGGCACGGCAGTTTTGGGAGCACGACTGGAAAGTCTTTTTCGTGCCCCAGGCCCAAATCATCCATGCCCAGGGCCAAAGCGCAGGGACCAACGTTTTGGCGCGCATACTGTTTTACTATTCGCGCTATCAATACCTGCGCAAGTGGCATCCAAAGCAATACCCAATCATGAAAGGGATCATTCTTCTCCGTTTGTTAAACAATGTGGTCTTCAACGCTGTGGCCGTCCTCCTCACCGCTGGATTGAGCAGCGCCACCCGCTTTCGCTGCCAGCGCTATTATCGGCTTCTAACCTGGCATCTGTCCGGTTGCCCTTTTCCCATGGCGCGGCCAGCCCCAAACGGAGGGAGCGCTCATGGTTAGAAGGCCTATAAAAATCGCCATGGTGGTGCCTCGTTACGGCCGCGTGGGCGGCGGAGAACGCTTTGTAATGGCTTTAACCGAACAACTGGCGGCCATGGACGGATTGGAAATGCATGTTTTTGCCAACCGTTGGGAGACTCGCAGCGATGACGTATTTTTTCATAAAGTGCCCATCATCTCCTTTCCGCGATTTCTGACCACCATCAGCTTTGCCTATTTCGCCAATCGGCGAATTGCTGCGGCTGGCATGGACCTAATCCACTCCCACGACCGCATCTTGCAGGCAGATATCTTCACTGCTCATGGGCTTCCCCATGCAACCTGGATACGCGAAGTGCGCCGCAAACATCTCAGCCTATTTGACCGGGTCACTGCCTGGACCGAAAAACATCTGATCACCAGCGCCCGCTGCCGCAGGATTTTTCCCGTATCCACGCTGGTCCAGGAAAAGATGGTGGCGGCTTTTCCCCAGAGTAGAAACAAAATTCTGGTGATGCCGCCCGGAGTCGACACTGCACCTTACAACCTATTGAATCGTGAAACATGCCGCAACCGCATTCGCAAGCAATTCGGCATTAGCGGGAAAGACCGCGTTATTCTTTTTGTAGGCATGAATTTCGAAGTCAAAGGCTTGGATGCCATTATTGATGCTGTGGCCGGCCTCAAGCGAATGGCTCCAAATTTAAATCCCAAGCTGTTGGTAGTTGGCAAGGGCAATCCACGACGTTACAAAGAGATGGCTCGTGAAACAGGTATTCAGGAAGAGATCATATTTACAGGTGTATGGCATGACGAAATTGCCCCGGTATATTTAGCTGCCGATATGTTTATCATGCTCTCAGTTTACGACACCTTCGGCTTGAGTGTCCTTGAAGCCATGGCCGCCGGGTTACCTGTTATTATTAGCCCTACGGTCGGGGCTCGCGACATTGTGCGCAATGGTGAAAACGGCTATGTCATAGCACCTGCTCATACAGAGGAGATCAGCCAATGTATGGTGCACATGCTTGAATCAGAAGCAAACCAACGAATGGGCCGGTTAGCCAAAGAAACCGCGCAAGCCCATGCATGGTCAACCATGGCGCACAAAGTGGATCGAATATACAATGAACTATGTTCTATCCCTTCGGCACAGGAGTAAGCCAATTTGTCTTCAACCATTGTTAAAGGCGGATCATTAAATAGAGATCATATCAGCAATTTATTGCTTATCCAGTTAGGTGACATCGGAGATGTCGTTCTCACTACCCCAAGCATCGCCGCATTGCGCCGCAATTTTCCCCAAAGCAAAATAACCATCGCGGTCAGGTTTAAAGCAAGGGAATTGATGCAGGATTACCCGCTTGTTGACGAGATCCTTATCGGAGACAAACTTGACGGGAATTTACCGATGCAATGGTCACAAACTATTAATCAAATCCGCACCATGAGGCGTGCCAAATACGATTTAGCCATCGATTTTCGCACCGGCACGCGTGGTGCCATTATGGCAAGATCATCAGGAGCACCCCAGCGGGTTGCTTTTTATGAAAAGAATGAAGCCTTCTGGCGAAACTGGGTCTTTACGCATCTGGCAGATATCCCTTATCAATTGGGCACGTATGTCGCCGATTACTACCATCAAATCCTATGCGCATTCGACCTCTCCAATAGTCCAGGTCCGCTGAAACTGGTAGTAAGTCCAGCTATGCATGCACGTGCCGACCAGATTCGCCGGCGGAAAGAAATTCCAGAAGCATTACCCTACATCGTTCTTCAACCCTTTTCTCTATGGTCTTACAAAGAGCTGACCATTGATCACTACGTGCAGATCATTGAGTATATTGATAAAAGATATGGAATTCCCGTCGTCATCGCTGGGGGGCCGGCCGATAAGCATAAGGCGGAGCGAATCGAGGCGCTATGCCGCTGCAGGACGTTCAACCTATGCGGCGATACAACCATTGGAGAGATGGCTGCCTTGGTTGCCCAAAGCAGGTTATTTGTGGGCATTGACAGTGCAGGCATACATATTGCGGCCGCGCTTGAACGTCCGACGGTGTGCATTTTTGGACCGTCATCGCCCGATTCCTGGGCGCCGCGCGGAAGCTCACACCAAGTGGTTCAACCCGATGAACCCTGCACTCCTTGCCGCCAAAAAGGATGCAAAGACACGGAAGTCAGCCTTTGCCTGCAAAGATTTCCGGTAGCAAAAATATTGGCTGCCATTGAACATCAGCTCGGCGATTAGCACGATCTTTGGGGCAAAAATTGGAGCCATATATGGCTAAGAATTTTGAATCGAAACCAATCCTGATGTTACTGGCACACAGATTCTCTCAGGCCAGATGGTTTTGGGCTATTTTTTTTCTTGGACTTTGTTTGCGAGGATGGGCCCTATATAGCACCGTCTTGATCAATCCGGATGGTGCCCTGTATATATTCCAGGCTAAAGCCATATTCAACTTTCAGTGGCATATTCTCAATTCCTGTAGCCTTTCTTTTGTCAGTGTCCATTCTATACTAATCGCATTTGCCCACTTATTCATAAGGGACTGGATTCTATCGGCCCAACTTATCTCTTTTATCTTTTCTACGGCCACCTTAATTCCCCTTTATTTGTATTGCAGGTGTTTCTGTGATGAATCCATTGCCCTATTGACTTTACTGATTGCCGCCCTCAATCCCGTTATGTGCAGTAACGCCGGCGAAGTTGTACGCGATCCGACTTTCTGGTTTTTTATTGCATTCGGTTTGTATTTTACTGTGCGCTATTTTGACCATAGCGACCGTAATTATCTTCTCGTTTTATCATGCACCGCTTTTGCTCTCGCGGCGTGGGCGCGCATTGAAGCGATATTGTTGTTATGTTTGACCCCTGTCATATTGGTCTTTCTTGGAAAGAAGGGGATTTGGCGCAGGCTTTTATCCTACTGCCTGCCCATTTCGATCATAGCCGGGATTGCGATTTTTTTGATCGTTGCCTACAAAATTCCCATACAAAGCATTTTGCGCCTGGGAAATTTCGATCAACGGGTCGCTGGGAGTGTTATCAATTATAAATACATTGCTGCTGAAATTGAGCATTTAACACAGGCCTCAACATCTGAGCGTCTAAGCTTCTTTCTTCCAGAGGTTAAAAACCACATCTGGTTGATTGGGCTCGGCACAATGCTGAATCGCGCTTTGGAGGCTTTTTTCTACCCTTTTGTGATATTTTTAGTAACTGGGCTATGGCAATATCCAAAACGGCCATGCACAAAGGTGCATTATCGCTATGCGCTGACAACCACTATATGTGCCTTTTTCCTGCTTTATCTCCATTTATTAAATGCATGGATAATGGAATACCGTTTCATGATGCTGCTCATGATCCCTGCGATTCCATTTTTCGGCGCAGGTATTCAATGGTGGCTGAAATTTGTTGTAAACAAGTGGTCTATAAATCAGTCTAATGTCATTGCCATTGCAGCGGGCCTGATGGTACTAACGGCTGTACCAAAAAATATTCAAACAAGAGATCCTGATAAAATTGTATTCCGCAATATCGCTGAGACGGCTAGAAGCATGACCCCGATCAATGAGCCTGTTCTTATATCCAGTTCGATCCACACCCATCAATTGCTCACCCTTTATGCAAATATCGATTTGGATAATCCACTGTGCCATGATGTGCGCATAAAAAATTCATGGTCAAAATATTCCAGTAATATTGATTTAATGATTCAGGACCTGAAAACCCGCAATATTCATTTTTTCCTTTACGAAGAAAAGAATTGGCCCCTTCCAAATTTCGACACAGACCGATTGCTGAACAGAACGGATTTATTGATGATAGGCCACTGGAAGCATAGGGATACAGGCCTGATGAAATTATACAAAATCCAGTAATTCGATGCGATTACTGATTTTATTCATTTAGGAAAGAAGACTCATAAGATGGTCCATACAAGCGATCAAAGTAATCCAATCAGCCTTTCACGCCAAAACAACCCTGAAATTTCGGTAATAATCGTAAATTTTAATACAGCCGAGTTACTAACGAAATGCTTGCAATCCATTCAAAAACAAAGAGACGCTACATTCGAAATTTTCGTCGTGGATAATGCCTCTAGTGACGACAGCGTTCATCTTATCAACACAGAATTTGAACAAATCAATTTGATCGCAAATCAAAGAAATTTAGGATTCAGCGCAGCCAACAACCAGGCAATTCCCAAAGCTAAAGGCAGTTTATTGCTTTTCTTGAATCCTGACACGGTTGTGCACGCCGGCGCTTTTCACGCCATGCTCGATTACTTGTTATTAAACCCGGAGGTTGGTCTTGCAGGCGCACGAATTATCAATCCAGATGGCAGCCATCAATCTTCCGTCGAATATCGATATCCCGGTCAACGGCATACAGCTGATGAATTATGCAGCCTTCCCGGCAGGATCGCTTGGCTTTCCGGGGCAGCGATTATCGCGCGCAGGGAGGTGATCGAGAAAATCAATGGATTTGATGAACGCTATTTTTTATATGGTGAAGACATAGATATTTGCCTAAGTGCGCGCAAAGCCGGATATCCGATAGGCTATATTCCAAATGCTATTATTACCCATTGGGGAGGCCAAAGTGAGATTTTAACACCTGCCACAGATGTTTTGCTTAAAAAATTTAAAGCTGAAATAATCTTTTACAGGAAACACTATTCAAAAAAAGCAGTACAAGCGATTTGCCGTGCGAATATGGTGCAAGCGTATTGGAGAATTTTAACGCTTTCATGGACTTTGCCATTTTCATTTCGCAAACAACACCACCGTGCCAAACTTGCAAGATATAGACTTACCTTTGATTTTTTCAAAAATGCATATTTAGGTTAACCCGGCTTGTAGAAGAGGAGCACGCAAATGGGCTTTTCGTACCCTGTTTGCAAAATAGCCATGCAGTGGTCTCCAAAATTCGAACAATGTGTTAAGCTCAAAGCAAATCGTTCCTGAAATTCGATTTTTGCCTATATATCATGCACGTAACTAAATGGGCCAATAGCTCATAGCACTCTTGAGCCAGGAATATCATGTGTTAACTGTTTGTCGAGATAAAGAAGCAATTCCTAAATTCATCAAATCTCAAGAACAAGAGGATTAACTGTTAGACCAATTGAGTTTGTTCAAGTAGTAAACCGCCACTTTTAAGATGGCCAACAAACCAACCGATTTGCGTGGTTCACATATCCCAAGCCTCCGGTTTTTCAGGAGGTCTATGACTTGATCAGGTAATTATTGGAGGATAGGAGGGATTCTATGCGATTAAAATTCAGCGGCGAATGTTTTATTCCTGGAAATAGCACAAAAATATGCCAAGAAGAGCATTTTGAGAGATACTTGTTTGCTTCAAACTTTGTTTGTGGAAAACGCGTTTTAGATATTGCCTGCGGCGAAGGTTATGGCTCGAAAATATTGATAGATGCGAATGCTTCAAGCGTACTGGGTTGTGATATTTCGGAAAGTAATATTACACATGCCATTGCTCAATACAAATCTAATAACCTGGAATATAAAGTAAAAGATATTACAAAACCAATACTAGAAGGTGAATTTGACATAATTATTTGTTTTGAGACAATAGAACATGTTGATGACTTTAAGTCGGCACTGTATAACTTATACATATCATTAAAGAAAGATGGCAAGTTAATTATTTCGTCTCCGAACAGGCAAATCACAAATCCATATTTAAGAGCTAATGAAAGAGCATCAGATTACCATATTAGAGAATTTACAATTAATGAATTACTTTTCCATTTAAATGAAAACTATTTCGAATTCATTGAAATATATGGTCAACGGCAGCAAAAATATTTTAAACATCCTTTTTTTGAGAAACACTACAAAAGGCTCTTTAAACCATCGCAAAATGCGAGTCCAAAAGTAGAGAGAATAAGAGAAGGCTTAGAACCAGAATATTTTGTAGCGATTGTAAAGAAATAGTTAAGTGCGCGTTTGTAGATCCCCACAAACAAGGGAATCAAATCCGGCTTAATTCTCACAATAATTGACAAACGAGCGGGAATTATCGAATTAAATGGGCCTCCTGGTGGGAGGCCTATTTTTTTAAA
>JAKAFO010000326.1 GCA_021819735.1 Deltaproteobacteria bacterium | reverse complement strand
CGCTCGCCGCCCGAAAGCCGTGCCGGCGGAACATCTTCCAAGGCGCCCAACCCCAGCCGTTCCAGCAGTCGCCGGGCCTCGCCCAGGACAGCGGGCCAGCGCTCCGGCCGCGGCACACACGGCAGAAGTACATTTTCCAGAAGACTGACATCATTGAGCAGGTGCAGGTGCTGAAAGACGATGCCCACCTTTTGGCGCCAGCGCTCGCGGTGGGGCGCGGACCAGCGCGAGACCGGCTGGCCGTCGGCCCACACCTCGCCGCTGGTGGGCCCCAGCAAGCCGCCCAGCAGGTGCAGCAGGGTACTCTTGCCGGCACCCGTGGCGCCGGTGATCAGCGCGGCCCGGCCGCAAGGGAAGTCCACCTCGATCCCATCCAGCACCAGGCCGGCCGCGGGTCGACTGAAGGTCAGCGCGCGGCAGGCCAAACCGGTGGCGTTCATCGCTCGGCCTCCGCGATAGCTTCGGCAGGGTCTTGGGTCACGGCTTGCCAGCCGCTCCAGAAGAGCGCCGCCAGGAACGGCAGCGCCACCAGCAGCATGCCCAGCAACAGTCCGCCCGCGGCGTTCTGGCCGGAGAGGTGCAGCGGGAGCGGCGCGCCGGGCAGGCCGAAGATCCAGCGGCCGACCCAGGTGGTGCCGGGCGCGAACAGCAGCAGATAGGCGACGGCGCTGCCCATGACCACGGCCGGTGCGGCGATCAGCAGCCCGCGGTAAAGGTGCAGCCGCAACAGATCGCCGCCGCCCCAGCCCAGGGCCTTGAGCACGCCTGCCTCCCAGCGTTGCCGGCGGCCCGCGGCCCCCAGGGCCGCCACCACCAGTGCCATGGCCGCCAAGGCCGGGACAAAGCTGGCCAGCAGCCAGCCGGTGCGCCGGTTGATATCGTCCAGTTGGCGGCGCAACTGTTCCCGGGAGGTGGTGATGGTCACCGGCCACGGCAGGGCGCGGGCCAGATCCGGCCGCAGGGCCTCGGCCTCGTCGTCGTGGAAGACCTCCAGGGCCAGGTCGGTGGCCTGGTCGCTCGCCAGTCCCAACAGTAAAAGTGCGTCCTGGCGGTTCAGCACCACACCGTCGTGCAGGGCCACGGCGGCGGACGGCGGCAGGTATCCGACCACCTTGAACCCCAAGGCGCGGCGCCCCTCCAGGTAAAGCGGTTGGCCCGTTGCCAACGATCGCCCGGCCGTTCCCAAGAGGGCTTCTCCGGCAAGGGGCAGCGGCACGTCGGCCGGCCAATCCGCGGCCGCGGCGGCGTCCACCCCCACCACGGTCCAGGGACCGCCCGGCCCCTGGACCACGCCCCACACCCGCGGCCTGGGGCGCAGCGCGCCGGCCACCGTCCGAACGCGTTCCAGGGCTTCGGCCACTGGCAACGGTGCCCAGCCGCCGGCCGTCACCCGGCGCACCACAAGATCCGGGGCCTGGGCGGCCCATTGGACGCAGGCCAGGCGCAAACTTTGGCCCAGCAGCAGCACCAGGGTCACCAGGGTCACCAGGAGCGCCAGGCAGACAAACAGCAGCCCAGCGGAAAAAGGGTGACGCCCCAGATCCCGGGCCGCCCATGCGATCGACGGCCGGTTCCAGAAGCAGCGGCGGGTCATGGCGCGACCTCCGGCGGATAGTGCATCCCATCACCGGCCGGCCACCAGGCGGGCGTGGAAAGCCCCAGGCGCCCGACCCAGCGGGCCGCGGCCTGTTCGGGCCGACCGCCGCGCAGTCCCATGTCCAGGGCCATCAGCCCCAGCAGCAGCCACGGCAGCAGCAGGGCGGCGATCGCGGCCCGGCGGGCCTGCCGCCAGCGCCTGGGCCAGTTGGCGGGTTCCGGCACGGAGGACGGCCTCGTTACTTCTTGGGCGGGAAGAGTTTCTGCCACAGGGCATCATCCATCTGAGCGAGCTGAAATACGATTGTACCGCCATGGCGTGCCTTGAATTGCGTCACCTCCGCTTCGCCGGCAAGGGCCACCAGGGCCGGTCCCATGGGACCGACGACGTCCGAACCGGCCACCCACCTGGCCTGTTGGGCATCCAATGGACCACCGCTGAAAAAGTCCTTCACCACCATGCGCTGAATACTCTCCCGAGACACATTGAGATGCGTGCCGGAGTCGTGCCAGGCGCGCAGCAGACAGCCATTGCCGCAGAAGTAAAAGGTGCGACCGTCGGCCAGAACCATGGCAGCGGCTGTCTTCGGGCGCTTGGCCGGAAACATGCCGCACAGGGGGCAGCGGTCCTGGTCGCTGAGCTGCATCCGGCCATCGGCGGCCAACGGCACCAGGGCCGCCACCGGCCGCGAGGACGCCGCGGGGGCCGGCGGATCGGCCGCGGCCGGTCCAAGCAGCGATCCCAGAATCGAGGCGCCAAACAATACGATCACCAACAAACGCGTGTGGCTTGACATAATCCTCCTTTGCGATAGAGAAGAGATAGTTCTCCAGGCACCTTAACGATTTTCGCCCCCTGCTTCAAGCCGTAATCATGGCGGCAACTTTTCTTCCCCGACGGAGGCCTCCATCGATCCCCTTGCCATGTTTTTGTTGGGTCTGTTCGGCAGCGGCCACTGCCTGGGCATGTGCGGCCCCTTGATCGTCGCCCTGCCGGGGGCCTATGGTCAATGGCGCGCCCACTTCCTCTACCATGCCGGCCGGCTGTTCGCCTATACGGTGGTGGGCGCATTGCTGGGCGGCGCGGGACAAGGCCTGATCGGTCTGGCCGACCTGCCGGCCGGCGAGTCCGCGGCCTGGACGGCCCGGCTCCAGGTGATGCTCTCCCTGCCCGTGGCCGGATTCTTGTTGCTCTTCGGCCTGCACCGGCTGGGGATGATCCCCGAGCCCGCCTGGATGGCCAAAGCCATGCCGCACAAGCTGCCCGGCTTCGGCCTGGTGATGCGGCGGGTGCTGGACCGCCGCGGCGCCCTGTGGCTGGCGGCCATGGGCGCCATGCTGGGCCTGCTGCCTTGCGGTTTGTCCTATGGCGCCTTTGCCCGGGCCATCACCGCCGGCAGTGTGCTTCAGGGTGCCTTTTGGACCTCGCTCTTCGGCCTGGGCACGCTGCCTGCCCTGCTGCTTCTGGGCGGCGGCGCGGCGACTTTATGGCAGCGCTTCCGGCCCCAGGCCGAACTGCTGGCCGGGTTGATCATGGTGGGCATGGCCGTGGCCCTGCTCGGCGATGCCTGGACCGCCCTTTGTTGACAAGATTGACAAAAGGGTCGGAAATTGGCACATCAGGAATGCACGACTTCACTTCGACCGCAATCCCCACAATCGAATACAGGAGCCCGACTTGACCTCTATGCCCGCCAGCATGCCCGCGACCTTTCTGCGTCGCCTCCAGCTTTTCTTCGCCTTATCCCGCACGCCCCACGGCCTGATCGATATGGCCGCGCCGGCCGTTGCGGCACTTTTGTGCCTGGGCCGTTTTCCCTCCCTGGCCGTGACCGTGGTCGGACTGATCACCGTGTTTGCCGGCTATACGGCGGTCTACGCCCTCAACGATCTGGTGGATTTCAAGGTGGATCGGCGCAAGGCCGACGCCGGCGGGCTGCGCAACGAAGGCAGCGATCTGGACGCGCTGATCATCCGCCACCCTCTGGCCAAAGGCATCTTGAGTTTCCGGGCCGGCCTGGTCTGGACGGGCGGCTGGGCCCTGGTGGCCTTGTTGGGCGCCTATTGGCTCAACCCGGTATGCCTCTATCTTTTTCTCTCCGGTGCCATACTGGAAGGCATCTATTGCAAGCTGTGGCAGGTGACCCCCCTGCGGGCCCTGGTCAATGGTGCCGTCAAGACCCTGGGCCCCTTGGCGGCGGTCTATGCCGTGAACCCTTCGCCCGCGCCGCTCTTTGTGGTCACGCTCTTCCTTTGGCTCTTTGCCTGGGAGATCGGCGGGCAGAACATCCCCAACGACTGGACCGACATCGAAGAAGACCGTCGCTTCAACGCCCAGACCATTCCCATCCGGCTCGGTTTGCCCCGGGCCGCCCTGATCGTCGTGGGCTGCCTGGTGGGTGCCCTCTTCTTGAACATCGCCATCTTGTGGGTGTCGCCGCTGAGCTTCGGGCCGGTCTTCATGATCGCCGCGGTCGGCATCAATCTGCTGCTATTGCTGCACCCGGCGTTTGTCCTGGGCGAACAGGGTCAGACCGCCCAGGCCATGGCGCTCTTCAACAAAGCCAGCTACTACCCCCTGGCCAACCTGGTGCTGGTCCTGCTGCGCATGGCTTACGAAGCCTGATCATAAGCAGGCTTTTTACCCCCGAAAATTAGGACTTGCCCGATTGTCGATCAAGGTTGCGATAGAGTACCCTGCAAGCAACAAACCATGATCGCTTGCCCCGCCCTTACAGCTCAAGACAAATCAAATTGATCCCACCGGAAGGGTCCGGCCCGCGGCTGATCGCACTGGAGGAAGAGATGAAAAGAGCGCTACAAAAACGGGTAAGTATTATCTTGTCGTTGTTCCTTGCCGTACTGTTGGTGTTCTCCATCGCCGCTTGCGACGGCGGTTCCAGCTCAAGCTCAAGTTCGAGCTCGAGTTCGAGTTCCGGCGGTTGCGATGCGGGATCGAGCAGCAGTTCCTCGTCCAGCAGTTCCAGCGGCACGATCCCCACGCCTACGGCCACGCCGACACCCACACCGGGCACCTCGGAACCAGCCGTATTCCAGCCGGTCTCCACCGGTTCGGGGGGAACCACCTATACCGATGCGAACCATTTCCGCATCTATTCGACCGGCAGTTCGGCCAATCTGGCCCTGGCGCACGTGGAAGCGGCCTACAAATGCTTCGTCACCGATTGGGGCTTCCGCTCCACGGGCTTATCCACCCTCGACAGCCAAAACGATGGCCCCTGGTACAAGATGAATATCTATCCCAAGGCCATGAGCGCCGGCGGATATATGCAATATGACGCGAACAAGGGGCTGGCTTACCTTGAAATCAACTCCGGTTACGTGACCGACCCCAAGATCATCGTCCACGAATACGGCCACGGGCTCACCCTGCATGAGATCAATTGGATGGATCAAACCCGCACCGGTGCCTGGTGGGAAACCGTGGCCAACTGGGTGGCCGACACCTACCTCAACTCAACCTATTACGACGATGTCCGCCAGCGTTACGGCTTGGCCGCGGCCAGCACCCTCATTGACTTGAACAAGGTCATCGGCCAGTCGTACTACACCATTGTCCACGATCAAAACTACTACCAAGCGTGGCCCTTGCTCACCTATCTGACCAACAATCCGGACAACTATGCGGGATTGGGCCGCATGACGGTGCCGAATCTGTTTCGCAATCACCGGCGCAACAACGAGACCCCCCTGCACGTGCTCGAACGCATCGCCGCGCCGATCCGGGTGCAAACCATATTGGGACGCTACTGGGCACGCATGGCCTATTTGGATATCCGACACCCGCGGGCGCAGCAAGCGTTTCTTAATGGCCGCGGCAGCTTGAACTTCGCCAACTGGGACGCCTACGGCAGTCAAACCTACCGGGTCAAAGCCGATCGCCGGCCGATGTATGGCGGGGCGAACATCACCCCCCTCAAGGTGACGGGCAACGGCAGCGTCAGCGTCGTTGTTACCAACCTGGGTAATGGCTTGCAGGGCAGTAATTTCAGCGCGACCTTGGCCATCCGCGCCAGCAGCGGTTCCGTGCGCTACGTAAATCTACCGAACGGTTCCGGCCAAGCGACCGTTGGAACCGGCGAAGAGGCGAGCCTGGTGGTGGTCAATACGCCGGATAGCCTGATTCAGTACGATGCGT
>JAKAFO010000325.1 GCA_021819735.1 Deltaproteobacteria bacterium | reverse complement strand
CGCCTTGGCCCAACGTACGGGCTTATCCAAAAGCCGCCTCAAGCGGGCCATGATCCAAGGGGCTGTGTGGCTGCAACACCCCAAGGCCAAGATGCGCCGCGTGCGGCGGGCCACCACCGCGGTTCAGCCGGGCGATTGCTGGACGGTTTACTACGATCCGGCCATTCTGGATCTGAGCCCACCCCAGGCCCGTTGCTTGAAAGCGACACCCCACTACAGCATCTGGTTCAAGCCGGCCGGGCTGATGACCCAAGGCACCCGCTTCGGCGACCATTGCTCGCTTGCGCGCCAGGTTGAACACCATTTTCAGATGAAACGCAAGGTGCTGTTGGTCCATCGCATCGACCGCGAGGCGGCCGGAATCGTGATCGTGGCCCACAGCCGTGTAGCGGCGGCGCGCTTTTCGGCGATGCTGCGCGCGGGGGCCATAAACAAAGGGTACACCGTGCGGGTACGCGGAAACCTGACGCGCCTGACGTCACCGGGCCGTATCACCTTGGATCTGGATGCCAAACGTGCGGTGACCGAGTATGAACCTGTGGCCTATGATGCCGCCACCGACGAGACCCTGGTGCGCGTTCGCATCGACACCGGCCGGCGCCATCAAATCCGGCGCCACCTGGCGATGATCGGCTTTCCGGTTATGGGCGATCCCCGCTACGGAGGGAACAACAAAAACCAGAGCGGTTTGCAGTTGGTGGCCGACACCATCGCCTTCGATTGTCCCTTCGGCAAGGGCCACATCAGCCTGCATCTCGATAATCAGGGGCTGAACCTGCCATGAGCGCCTTGGCGACCTGCGATGTGGCCATAATCGGCGCCGGTCCGGCGGGTGCGACGGCCGCCTACCTGCTGGCCAGACAAGGCTACGATGTGCGGCTGTTCGACCGACGCGGCTTTCCCCGCCCCAAGCTGTGCGCCGGTCTGCTGACCTGGAAGAGCATCGATCTGCTGGAACGCATCTTCGGCCAGTCCCTGGATCGTTTGAAAGACCATGGTTTGATCGTGCACACCTGCCGGGAATATCGCATCTATTATAAAATGAAAGAAATCGGCGGCGGGCGCCTGGACTTTCCCTTTCACTTCGTCGAGCGGCCGGCCTACGATCACCACTGGCTGCGGTTGGCCGAAAGGGCCGGCGCCAAGACCATCACCGGGACGGCGGTGACCGGCGTGGATGCCGAAGCGGGTCGGCTGACCCTTGCCGACGGACGCGCGTTTGGCGCCCGCATGCTCATCGGCGCCGACGGGGTTTGGAGCAAAGCGCGTCGCGCGCTGCCCGAACAAATCTTTAACGAGCGGCGCTGGCGGGCCAATCTGGCCGCCACTATCGAAATACGCCATCCAAATGATAGCACCCTGCCGCCTTCGGAGTGCGCCTGCCTGCACTTTGGCTATGTGCCAAGGGGCTATGCCTGGTCGTTTCCCGGGAGAACCGCACGCACCCTGGGCATCGCCGGTTTGCGGACGCCGCGCTCGGGCTCGATTCGGAAAGATTTCCAGACTTTTTTAAATTCCGTGGGGGTTGCCACCGACATGGAGGCATGCTGGAAAGGCTCTCCCCTGCCCTACGGCAACTACCTGGAACAACCGGTCCATCGCCGGTTGCTGCTGATCGGCGATGCCTGCGGGCTGGCAGATCCCTTGCTGGGCGAAGGGATTTACTATGCCCATGCCAGCGCCTCGATCGCGGCCACGGCCATGGTCGAGGCTAACCTGGAAGCGGGACCAGCGGGTCGGATGTATCGCGAGCGCTTGAACCGCACGCTGATCCGCGAGTTGCGCTGGATCAAGCTGTGGCGCACGGCTCTATTTTTCGGCGGTCGCCTGCGCCGCTATCGCGGGTTGGGTCTCTTCTGCCGTCTCCTGCCCAAGCGCCTGGAGGCTGCGGTCCAGGGGCGACACCCGTTCTCACGTCTCTTGCTTCCCGGAAGCGGTCGCAATCACAATCCCCAAATCGGATAGCTCCTTTTCCACCAGCGGCCCCCAACCGGCATTGGCCTTGGGATTGGCCGGACTCGGGTGAGTTATTTGCCCGACCCGCACACCGCTCTGCGCCAATACCCGTCGGGCCTGTTGGGCGGCAAAGGCGCCTACTCCCACCACGATTTTGGGCCGCAGCCATTCAACGGTGGCAGCCAAGGCTTGATCACAGGCCTCAAAAAGAACCTCTTTCTTCCTCGCCGGCAACTTGTCGGGGGTTAAGTTGCGGCCGCTTGCCTCTATAAATGCCAACGGGCAGTAATTGGCCACACCAAAACGGCTGAAAAAGCGCTGGGGCGTTCCGAAACGTTGTTGGGCCCAGCCCCAAAGCCGTTGGCCGCTCACTTCCCGTCGCGCGCAGGCGAGGCCCAAAACCGGCCGTTTGGGATGCTGGGTACTCGGCGGGACCACCGGCTCGGGCAACCTCAGCCACTCGGAGACCATGCCGACGTCGCCGAATGGAATACCAGTCTGAACCATTCCCCAAGGCCCGGGGTTCATCCCCACCAGCAAAATCTCCTTGGGCGGCCGGCCATAATGCTGCCAATAAGCCAAATGGGCCGAACGCGCATAGATCAACGGGTTATAGACCGTTTGGACCGGTGGACCAAAGTTCAAAGGCCTCAGCCGCGCCACCAGGGTATCGATGATCTGTTCCATGGGTTCAACGAACGCTTTCTGGATGCCCATTTTATTAATACCTGTTTTTTCAATAAGCTGTATAAAAACAAGGCCTGAGCAGCGCTTTTGGGCTAAACATTCCCTGCCCCCTGGCGATAATCAAAGAGGGCGTCAGCGAATCATCATGACGCGACATGAAATAGAGAGTCAGGGAAAAAAGATCATGCAAGCGAAAAAAGAGCGCTATCGAAGGCCGCGCACCGTCAACGAGGCAGCCGAGCAACTGCTATCGGACCTTTTGGTACAACATCTGCAAACTTTATCCCGCATGCCTGAGAATGAATTCAACAAGCTGTGCGATCACGTCACCCCCTACCTTAATGAAGAGTTTGAGATATGGCAGGGAAACATCGACTTGCTGGATTCGTGTTATCGCCAAAGCAAAACCGATAATGAGGACCCGGCCCGCATCATATTAAACCGTGTCAAAGAGATGCTTAATAATTTCAACGGTTTTCTAGTTATTACCTGATCTTCCGGCGCAATATCTCTCGACCTTTCGCCCGGCTCCCGCCCAGGTGCGTTCAGCGCTTATTTCCTAACCTCCGAAAGGACCAATTGCTGGCATTGTTCGCAGATATGGGTGCTGCGTTGGGCCACGGTGATGCGCTTGATCTGCTTGCGGCAGCGCTCGCAGGGAGCTCCCGTCCGCCGAAACACCTTCAGATGATTCGCATTGCCGCCCCGCATCCTGCCAAGAGAATAGAAGTTGTTTTGGCCTTTGCCCAAAGTGGTACCGGCATACTTGATCCCCTGGCGCAAAACATGGCGAATATCAGCGTGCAAAGCGGCGACCTCGGCGGAATCAAGGCTGCCTGCTTCGCGCAAGGGATGGATACGGGCAGCCCACAAGGCTTCATCGACATAGATATTGCCCAACCCAGCCAGGAAGGTCTGATCCAGCAGCAAGGGCTTGATCTGGCGTTTTCGCCCCGCTAACCGTTGTTTAAAAAGGGCTGCCGTAAACTCAGGCGATAGGGGTTCGGGACCCAAACCGCCTAAGAGCGTGCGAGGCTCTTGAGTCAGATAAAAGCGGCCGAATTTGCGCGTGTCGTGGAAACACAGAACGCGTCCATCATCCATGGTCAACGTCACATGCACGTGCTTTTCCGGGCTTTGGTACTCATCGCCCCATTGGAATCGGCCGGTCATGCGCAGATGAACGATCAGCGTCTGCCCTTTGTCCAGCCCGATCACAATGAATTTGGCCCTGCGTTCAATGCGCGCGATGGCGCGGTTGCGGATCTGGCGGCAAAATGCATCGGCCGATGAGGTGGCGATGGTGCGCGGCCAATACACGCCGGCCTGGGTGATACGTCGCCCAACGAGGCCTGCAGCGATCAAATCGTTGACAAGGGTCTGAACTTCGGGAAGTTCCGGCATGGTTGGGTTACCTTTTTAAATCAAAGCATCCAAGTGCCTGCAAAACGAACAGATGGCCGGCCGCTTGTATAGAATATCGGTGGAGGTGCTGTCCATAAATTCCATCGAAGCCCGTCCCAATGGCTTTTTGCTCAACTTTGGGGCCATTGATCCGATATTAAGTGAAAGATTTCGTCAAGGTTCAAGATAACGGATTGAACTAATAAACCAAGTGAATCCATAGGAGCTAAACAATGCCTATCGTCGAGTGGAATGACAATTACAGTGTAAAAATCAAGGAGGTGGACGATCAGCATCGGCAACTGATCGATCAAATCAACTGCCTCCATGATGCCATGAAGCAGCGCAAGGGCAGTGAAGTGGTCGGCACGATCATCGCCCGTTTGGCGGAATACACCCAGCGCCATTTCATGACCGAAGAGCAGCTCTTCCTCAAGCATGGCTACCCCGAAACCGTCAAGCATACGCATGAACATAATGCCTTCATTGCAAAGGTGGCTGGCTTTCAGAATGATTTAAAGGCCGGCCGCGTCATGCTCTCCATGGAGGTCTTGAATTTCCTAAAGGAGTGGCTGATCGGGCACATCCAGATCGTGGATAAGAAATACGCTCCCTTCCTGAATGCCAAAGGGGTTGGTTGATCGCGGCACCATTTTCGGCTTGCTTCCCGAACGAGCGTTGGTGTAGGTCTTCATCATCCGATTACCTTTCAAAGCGCCCAGGAAACAAGCATGGTCGATGCAAGTTTCGAAAAACTCGGTCTTACGGACAGACGCCTTTATGGCGCGCGAAAATTGCTGCTATGCGGTTTTGCGGCGGCCGCCCAACCCAAATTCAAAACCTTGCTGGCGATGATCGGCATCGGAGAGGTTCCCCTGACGTGGGGCACCGGGCAGGATCTGAAAGAGACCGTAGGCACATTGCTGTCGCGACCCGATGGCAGCGGCGAAGGCAGCGACTCCGAGTTGCCTCGGGCCATCATTGTCGCGGGGCTCGAAGAGAGTGAATTGCACACCCTGATGTCGGGGTGCCGCCAGGCAGGCATGCGCCAAGCCTTATGGGCGGCCTTGACGCCCACCTCGGAAACCTGGCCCCTGGGCCGACTCCTCAAGGAGCTGTCCGCGGAGCGGTCCGCCCTTTCAAAAGATCAAAAGGATCAATAGGTTTCAATTCTCGAGAGTGTTGAAGATCAATCCGCTGATCACCTTTGGGTAGAAGTAAGTCGATTTGCGCGGCATGATCAAACCTTTTTCCGCCACGCGTTGCACCTGTTCGATTTTGGTGGGGTTCAGGATAAACGCCACTTCGGCCTCACCCTGATTGACCGCCTTTACGGCCTCCATGGAGGTGGTGCGATAGGCGATCTTGGTTTCGTCATCCAACCGTGCCTGGTCGAATCCCATCAACTCCATCATGATCAATTGCGTCAACACGTTCACGTCCAGGTCACGTAAGGCGGCGTCGAGCTGGTTTTGAAAAAACCGCTCCATTACACCCTCTCTGAGCACCATAACCTGCAAAACAGCCGGTTTTTGGATGTAAAGCCCGATGGCATTCGTGTGGGCTTTGGCGGCCATGACCTGGTTGAATTCGACCATTGCCCGGTCCAACCCGCGATCGAGGGAAATGGGGAGAATATCGAAGCACTCCGGGGACCTGCGCAGCAAGGCCGCCATGCTCAGCTCGGTGACCGCCTTGAGCAATCGGTGCGCCGGAAG
>JAKAFO010000324.1 GCA_021819735.1 Deltaproteobacteria bacterium | reverse complement strand
CCGCCGGCGCTGCTGGCCGTGGAAGAGTTTTTTTGATCGAGCCCGGTGTCCAGCGTAATGATCTCCATCCAGCGCGGATGCTTGTCATCGCTGCTCTCGCCATCAATGCCGTCGATTTTCACAAAAGCATCAAATGCCATCCGTCCGTCCTTTCATTTAGAAAAGTCATGTGCGGCTGAAGAGCGTTCCACCCCGGCAGGGAAATGGACGCGTATATTTCAAGAGCGGTTTTAGAGGATGAGCGGATTTGAAAGGGGAAAGAGCGCTCTCTTTATCCGTCGAACGAAGCCTTCGGGGTATTATGCATAAATTTTGTTGTACTTCAACTCTATTTTAACTTTCGCGAACAAGAAGTAGAGATCTACTCTAAAAAGCCTTACTGCAGCACCGTCGGCCCCTCTTTGATTCGATGCAGCAAGCGCACGGCGGACTGGCGGATGGTGGGACTGGGATCAAGAAGCATTGACTGCAAATGGGGTTGCAGGGCTTTGAGGCGCTGCCGATCGGTTTGGGCCAGCAACCCGAGGGCCTGTTCGCGGATGCGCGGGTCGTTGTCCTGCAGGCAGCCCAGGTAGATCTCCAGGGGCTTCTCCCTTTGACTGACGGTGTCCAGGACCACCAGGGCGTCGTAGCGCAGATCGGCGTCCGGGTGGCTGAGGAATTCGGCGCAGATCGCGGCGATCTCGTTCCGGCGGCGGGTAAAGCAGCTCAAGTGGTACAAGATGGCGCGCTGCTGCTCCTTGGCGCCGCGCTTCAGGCGACCGGACAGGGCCGTGAACAGGCGGTCGTCGTTGATGTTGGTCAGGGCGCTGACCGCCGCCTGCTGAACATCGACGTCCTCGTCGCCGAGGGCCTCCACCAGGGGCGTCACGGCCGCCTGGTTGCCTTCCCAGCCCAAGGCGAAGGCGGCGTAAGCGCGCAGGGCGGCGTTGTCCGAAGCCAGGTCGGCGATCAGGCGCTCCGCCAGCTTCCGGCGCTCCGCCGGCGGCAGCAGGCCGCCCACCAGGCTCAACTGCACGGCCGCGGCTTGGCACAGATTTTCGGCCTGGCCCGCGTCGCGCAAGAGGTCGTACAGCGGCTGGATCACCCGGGGATCGGCCATGGTGCCGAGCATCAGCACGATCTTGAGCTTCAGGTCGTTGTCGGCCAGGGGCAACGCCCGAACGAGCGGGTCCACGGCCAGGGGGCCGTCCTGAATCAATTGATCCAGGGCCTGGGCATAGCCGCGGGCCTTGGCCAGCAGCCGTCCTTGGGCGTCGAAGGGAATGATCGTCTCGGGCATGAATGTCGTGGTTCGGTGATCGGGCCGAAAGGCCGCTGTGTTATTTTTTCTACAAACCTACATTGCCATGGCCGTCGTGCCAAAGTCCAGCGCCAAATCAAAAAAGGGAGAGCTGCTGCTGCACCGGCTTGCGCGGCGCGGCGCCCTCCTGGGCCGTGAGGCGGTCCTCGATGTCGGCCACGAAGGGCGAAAGTTGCCGCTCGGCGGTGACGCCGTAGAGCATGCGCCGGCGCGCCCAGGAAAAATAGAGCCGCCGCTTGGCCCGGGTCATGGCCACGAAGAAGAGCCGGCGCTCCTCGTCCGCATCGTCGCAGCCGGCGCCCGGCCGTTCGTAGGGTATCAGGCCGGTTTCGCAGCCGGCCACGAACACGACGCTGAACTCCAACCCCTTGGCGGCGTGCATGGTCAGCAGGGCCACCTTTTCGGCATCGGGCCGATAGAGGTCGGTGTCGCTCTGCAGGGCCAGGCCGGCCAGAAAGGCCGGTAGATCGGCGCCGAAGGCAGCGGCCCGCTCCAGCAGCAGCCGGCGGCGGTCGTCCGCAATCTGGCTGCCCAGCGTGGTCTGGGCCAGGCATAGGGCGATGGCCTCGCTCACCGTTTTACCCGCACACTGGCTTTTCAATCCCTGGATGAAGCGCACCAACCCCACCAGGCGCTGTTGGCGCGCGGTGGTCATGCCCGGCAGGGGCAGGCGCACCGCGGTGTGCATGGCCGGTCCCAGGGGCAGGCCCGCGCCATAGGCCCAGCGCTTGAACTCGTTGAGCGTCTCGCGGCCGATGCCTGGGGCGGTCAGGTCGGCGAGGGCATTGAGATCCACGTGGGCGGCCTGGTCGGCCAGCACGCGCAGCAGGGCCAGCAGCTTGGCCACGCCGCGATCCTCGCTCAGCACCTGGCGGTCCACGGCCTGGCAGGGAAGGCCGGCGGCCGCGAGCACCTCGGCGATCAGCCGTCCTTGCTCGGAGGTCCGGTAGAGCACGGCCATGTCGGCGAAGCTGTGCTCTTTGGGGCCGCGGCCCACCTTGCCGAAGTCGATGGCGTGAAAGCCGGTGCCGCCCACCAGATCTTCGATGAGCTTGCCGATGGCCACGGCTTCGGCCCGGGCCGAAGCCGCTTCCAGTATTGTGATCGTCGCTTGGCCGGCGATATGGGAGTAGGTGCGCAGGCGGGTCTCGCTCGCGCCATGGCGGTCACCGGCCCGGATCACCTGGTGCGAGGCCTCCAAAATGGTTTCGGTGGAGCGGTAGTTGCGATTCAGGCGCACCGTGCGGCCGGTGGGGTAGTCCTCGGCGAAGCGCTGGAAGTAGCGCACGTCCGAACCGCGAAAGCCGTAGATGGCCTGGTCCGGGTCGCCGATGAGGCACAGGTTGGCCTGGGGCGGGGCCAACAGGCGGATCAGGCGGTACTGGGCCGCGTTGATATCCTGAAATTCGTCCACGAAGAGGTAGGCAAAACGCGCCTGCAACGCTTGACACCAACGCGCGTCGGCCGTCAGCGCGAAGACCGTCTCGCAGATCAGATCCTCGAAATCCAAAAGGCGCTGCATGCGCAGCAGACGCTGGTAGGCGGCGTAGACCGAGGCCAGCATTTCGGCGCCGTGGGTCGCTGCCTGGGGCAGCGGGCTCAGGTCGTCGCTGGGGGTCAGCAGCAACTGTTTGGCCTGCACCACCGCGGCCACGGCGGCAGCCGCCGACAGGCCGGCGGGCGCAGCGGCCAGCAGCAGGGCGTCGGACATGATGGCCGTCCGCGCCGTCTCGTCGACCACCGCCCCGCTGAAGGCCGACGCGTCCCTTTCCAGCAGCAAGCGGCGGCAGAGGCCGTGAAAGGTGCCCATGAGGGGCAGCTCGGCGCCGGGGCCGAGGGTCGCGGCCAGACGCGTCCGCATCTCCTGGGCCGCCTTGTTGGTGAAGGTCACGGCCAGGATCGCGGTGGGCGGCACCTTGCCGCCGGCGATCAGGGCCGCCATGCGCTGGGTGATGGTGCGGGTCTTGCCGGTGCCGGGGCCGGCCACCACCAGCAGCGGGCCGGCCGCATGCTCGACGACCCGTTGCTGTTCGACATTGAGCCGGATCTGGGTGGACTCGGGTTCACCGGACGGCTGGGACGGCGCTTCGGGCAGAGGCGCCGGCAAGGCCTGGGCTTTGGACCCGGCCGGGTTTTGCGGCGATGGGGGGACCGCCTCGGCGCCCATGTCAAACAAGACACATTGGCCCTTGAGCCGCTCGCGCTCGTCCGCATCGAAGATGCGCAGGCTGCCGAACAGGCCGTCGTAGCCCGGTTCGAACCGCAGGCGCCCCTCCCGCATGCGGGCAATTGCTTCGCCCAGCAGAGGGATGGAGCAGTCGGCCAGCGCCTCGGCCGGCAGCGCGCGCAGGATGTGGAACTCGGGGCCGTAGCGGGCCAATAGTTGTTCGTAGGCCTGGGCCACGCGCTTGGATTGGGGTCCGGTCGCGAACACTTCGGCCAGCACCTCTTCCAGGGGGATGAGCCGTTCGAAGTTCCGGCCCCGGGGCGGACGCGCACCATCCGAGCGATCGGCCAACTGCTCCACCCGGTGCAGCACGCCCAGCACCAGGGGCTTGGCGCACACCGGGCACAGATCGTCCAGCGCCCGGCTCTGCTCGGGCAGGCAGCGAAAGTTGCAGTCGCGGTGGCCGTCCACGTGGTACTTGCCCTCTTCGGGAAAAAACTCCACGGTGCCCAGAAAACCGTCGGCCGCGTTCCCTTCCATGGCCCGGCGCAGGGCCGGGTAGCTCAATTCGGTGTCGAACTCATTGGCCTCGCGGCCCAGCTTGGCCGGCGAGTGGGCGTCGGAGTTGGAAATTAAGGTGAAGCGGTCCAACCGGGAGACGCGCCAATTCATGGGCGGGTCCGAGGAGAGGCCCGTTTCCAGGGCAAAGATATGGGGGCTCAGGTCGCCGAAGCACGCTTCGACGCTGTCGAATCCGGATTTGGACCCCAGCAGGGAGAACCAGGGGGTCCAGATGTGGGCCGGCACCAGGAAACCCTGGTCGCTGCTCTCCAGCATCACTTCCAGCAGGTTGCGGGCATCCAGCCCCAGGATCGGCCGGCCGTCGGAACGGATGTTGCCGATCTTGTCCAGGCGCTGGTTGAGGCGGCCGGCGCGCTCCAGGTCGGGCATGAAGATCAGGTTGTGATTTTTGCGGGTGCGGTCCTCTTTTTTATAGATGTTGCTGATCTCGGTGGTCAGGACGAAACGCACCGGCTGCCGGCAGGCCGGCGGCACCCGTGCGTCGCAGGCCGCCGCCAGCTCGGGCCGCAAGGCCAAAAGGCCTTCTTCGGCCGGCACGAGTTTGTCCGTGATCTCCTGCCACCAGGCCGGGTGGGTGAAATCGCCCGTGCCGACGACGGTAATACCTTTGAGTTGGGCCGCGATGAAAAGATGCTCCAGGTCGAGGTTTTTGGCCGTGGCCCGGGAGTATTTGGAGTGGATGTGAAAATCGGCAATGAAGCGCATGGGGCCGTCGATGTGCAGGGGTTGTTTTGGTTTGCCAAGCTAAAAGATCTGGTGGGGGATGTCAATCGCCGGCCGCAAATAAAGAGCCCCCGGACCTACCGGCCGGGGGCTCGCTTTGCGTTCGGCGGCAAAGCCGCCAACAAAGAAGGTTAATGCACGCTGCGATGGCAACCGGTGCAACTCATGCTGCCCCACGTAGCGCCCTCGGTGCAGCTATGGCGGCCGGACGAGCCGCCGGGTGTGCAACTGGTGTGGCAGGAGATGCAGTTGCTGTTGGCGGGTGCATACTTGATCTTCCAGCTCCCGGCATTGGCGATGCACGAGGGCGCTCCCAGGCAGGTTTCGTCACCGCCGCTGCAATCCTGATCGATGCCGTCCCCGCAAAAATCGAAGGCATTGGGGTAAACATACTGGTCGCGGTCGTTGCAGTCCGTGGTGCTGGGATAACCGTCGCCATCGGCATCGGTGGTGCCGCCGCAGGAGAGATCGGCGCCGCTGCAATCCTGGTCGATGCC
The DNA here is from genome assembly GCA_021819735.1 of Deltaproteobacteria bacterium. Classification (GTDB taxonomy): domain Bacteria; phylum Desulfobacterota; class Desulfobacteria; order Desulfobacterales; family Desulfosarcinaceae; genus Desulfatitalea. The sequence goes on along the minus strand of JAKAFO010000324.1, from coordinate 494 downwards.
GTCGCCGCACACTTCGGTGGCACCGGGGTGGATGGCGGCATTGGTGTCGTTGCAGTCCGTGGTGCTCGGATAGCCGTCGCTGTCGGCATCGGTAGTGGGTGTCGGACAACTGCCCTGGCGATAGGTCGTGCCGCCGTCGTTGGTGTACAACGTGACCGTGGTGGTGCCCGAGGTTCCCAGGTTCTCGTTGGAGCCCTTGGCATAGTAAGTGGTGGTCGTGCCGCAGCCGCTGCTGGAACTTTGGGTGTAGGCCCGGCCGGCGCTCACATGGCTGTCGTTGGTGGCGGTGTATTGCTGGCAGGTGCTGCATGGTTGGTCCGCGCCGCTGCAATCCTGGTCGATGCCGTCGCCGCACACATCAGTGGCGCCGGGGTGGATGGCGGCATTGGTGTCGTTGCAGTCCGTGGTGCTGGGATAGCCGTCGCTGTCGGCATCGGTGCCGGTGGGGCAGGCGCCGATATGATAGGTCTGGCCGTTGTCGCTGGTGTACAAGG
>JAKAFO010000036.1 GCA_021819735.1 Deltaproteobacteria bacterium | reverse complement strand
CCATGGGCGACCATTCAACTGTTGCAGGGCAAGCAGTTGGGGTGGCTCATGGGCCTGTCGGAAAAACGCCCGGCGTTGGTCATCGGATGCCTCAACCGGCACGGTGGCTTGTAGCCGGTCAGGGTCGATCTGCTGCACCCACAGGTTTTCGGCCGCCGGGGGTGTCGCGCCGCTGAGCCGGATGCGGGCGTGATCGTCGGCCCGGGCCTGTACGGTCATGGGAAGGGGCCGGTTGAAGCGCAGGCCGGGGTCGCCGAGCAGGTTGTAGTGCAGCCGTTCGTTGCGGATCAGGCCTTTGGTTTCGAAGAACTCCTTGTCATCCACGGGTATGGATTGGAGCAGGCCGCGGGCCCGGGGGTCGTGACGGCGGATCTGGTCCAGGGAGTACTTTCCGACCTGATGGAGCCATAAGCGGCTGTCGAGCAGCAGATCGCCGATGGTGGCGGCCTTGCCGGTTTTCATGTTTTGGGCGATGGCTCCCGCCATGTAGAAATTGGTCAGGGCATTGACGATGCCGGTGGAGGCCACCACGGCCACGGGGCCGCCGGGGTGTAGTAAAAAGGCTTCGGAGATGCTGGGGCCTTTGGCGCTGGACAGATAAAATGAGCCGGTTTCGCAGGCCAGCAGCATCAGCGGTCCGAGCGCCTGGGTGGAAGGCAGGCCGGCCGAGACCGCCGCTACGGTCAAGGGGATCTCGGTGTTGTCTTCGCGCTGGGCGGCCCGCAGGTTATTGTAAGAGCCGTGCGTCACCACCAGGGTGATAAAAGCGGGCTCGGACAATGCCTCCAGAAAACGCCGGGGTTGCTCTTCCAGCGGCCCGCTGCAAGCCGAGGCGGGATTGCTGGAGATGAGCTGGGGGTAGAGATAATCGGGCAGCATTTGCTCGGCGAATTGAAGGGTCAGCCGATGCATGGGCGCATGGTAGTATTTGGCGCCGGTCCAGAGCACGGCCCGGTAAAAAGAGGGCTCCACCGGTCGCTCTTCGAACTGGATCAGCTTATCGATCAGCAGGCGCAGTTGGTTTGTGTCGCGCACGGGAAGACGGCCCACGGCCACCTCTTCCCGGCCGTCCCGGTCGAGGTCGCCGTACGGCAGGTCGGTGACGATGGCTTTGGTTTCGCCCTCGTAGGGATAGCCCAGGGGGCCGGAGATGCTCGGCAGGTGCCAGGCGGCATCGCTTTCGACCAGGGCCGCGCAGTCGCCCACCAGCAGAATGTAACGGCAGCGGTGTTTTCGATTTTCAGCGGCGATCCAGGTTCGAATCTCTTCCACAGTGGGGGCCTCGGCAAAAGCGCGGATCGACACCTGGAAGCCCTGCTTCTCCCGGTGCGCCTGCCAAGGCGCCAGGGCAGGCAGCAACCCCTCGCGGGTCACTACCAGGTAGGTATTGGCTTCTTGGCGCAGTTGCGCGATCCGCTCGCCTTGATCGGGTCGCAGCAGCACAATGGCCACCGCGACGCCCAGCAGCGCCAAAACGGCCAGAAGTAAACGCCATCTTCTTTTCAAGCTCGGCCCCCATTGTCGTATGAATTTGCAAACCGACCTCATCTCTGCGGCAAGCGGCCCTGATCGATAACAACCCCCGGGGGGGATGTCAACACAACCGCAAGCTCGCTCTTGGAAGATCGTTCGATTCCGATCGACCAAGTTTATGGGTCGCCGCCGAGCGCCTTTTTTACACCGTGGAAAAATCGCTGACGGCCGGAATCGATCCCGGGGCCGGCACACAACATCACCATATTATTTTTTCCTTTCAATCAGTACGGTTATGCTTATAATGGAATTACTCTTTCTTCTGGCATGAACGTTGCCATTGCATGGGCAACACCTCGCCGTGGCATCGGACCCGTTGGTATCTCAACCGGGCCGGCCCGCGCATCCATCCCGGGGGCGTCGCGCCGGTCCCATGACTCTCAGCAAAGGAGCAAGGCTATGAAGAACGTCGAACGCATTCTTTTTCCCGTGGACCTGACCGAGAGTTCGGAGCGGCTGGTCCCGCATGTCACGACCATGGCTCAAAAGTTCAACGCCGAGGTGCATGTATTGTTTGTCGTACGAATTTTTCAATATTTCACCGATATCTATGTGGCCCCGCCCTCCATCTCCATTTTCGAGAACGAGCTGGTGGAAGGGGCCCGCCGGAAGATGAGCGAATTCGTCAGCGCCCATTTCGGCGCCATGCCCCAAACCCATGGGGAGGTGGTGCTTGGCGATCCTTCGGATGCCATCATGAACTACATCAGCGAGAACAAGATCGACCTGGTGGTGATGGGCACCCACGGCCGCAAAGGTCTGGATCGCGTCCTGTTCGGCTCGGTGGCCGAACGGGTGATCAAAACCTCCCGCGTGCCGGTGTTGGTGGTCAACCCGTCTGCGACCGAATAAGTCGGCCGCCGCATGGCGCCGACCACGGGGAAAACATGAGCATTCACCACCTGGAGCGTATCTTTCATCCCCGATCGGTGGCCGTGATCGGCGCCAGCGAACGGCCCCAGACCATCGGCACGGTCCTGATGCGCAATTTGATCGAGGCGGGCTACGCGGGCGAGATCCACCCGATCAACAACCGCTATCGGACGCTATGGGGCCGGGAGTGCCATCGCTCCATCGCCGATATCGGCGCGCCGGTGGACCTGGCGGTGATCGCTACGCGCATCACCACGGTGCCGCGCATCGTTCAGCAATGCGCCCAGGCCGGCGTTGGCGGCGCCGTCATCATTTCGGCCGGCGGCAAGGAGACCGGCGGACACGGCGCGGATATGGAGGCTCAGATCCGTGAGGCCGCGGCCGGCAGCAACCTGCGCATCGTCGGCCCCAGCAGCCTGGGGCTGGCCTGCGCCCGATGCAAGCTCAATGTCACCGCGGCGCATCGTCTGCCACCGGCCGGCCGACTGGCCTTTATCTCCCAGAGCGGCGCCCTGGCCACCGCCATCTTCGATTCGGCCGACAAGGAAGGCATCGGTTTCAGCTATTTCGTCAGCCTGGGCTCCATGATGGACGTGGAGTTCGGCGATGCCATCGACTACCTGGGCAACGATCCCCGCGTCAGCAGCATCGTCATGTACATGGAGCAGTTGAACAACGGGCGCCGCTTCATGAGCGCCGCCCGGGCGGTCTCCCGCATCAAGCCCATCATCGCCCTGAAGGCCGGTCGCACCAACGCCGGAGAACAGGCCGCCGCGCGCCACACCGGCGCCGAGACCGGCGAAGACGCCGTTTATGATGCGGCCTTCAAGCGAGCCGGCATCTTGCGCGTGCGCACCTTCGAAGAGCTCTTCGATTGCGCCGAGCTGGTGGCCAAGCATCCCCGCCCCCAAAAGGCGGGGCTGGTCATCGTGAGCAATGCCGGCGGGCCGGCCGTGATGGCGGCCGATGCCCTGGGCGATCACGGCGTCGAACCGGTGGGCCTTTCCACCGAAACCACCGCGCAACTGGAACAGATCCTCTCGCCCCTGTGGAGCCGCGCCAATCCGGTGGATATCCGCGGGGATGCCACCCCCCAGCGCTACCTGGAAGTGATCGATTGCCTGCTTAAGGCCCCGGAAACCGACGGCTTGCTGGTGATGCTGGCCCCGCATGCCCTGTCCGATCCCACCCATACGGCCCACCTGCTGGTGGAACGTTTGCAAGCCTCCGGAATCCTTGTGGTCACGGCCTGGTTGGGCGGACCGGCCACCGAGCGTGGACGGGAAATCTTCAACCTGGCGGGGATTCCCACCTTCGACAGCCCCGAGCGCGCCGTGCGCGCCTTCATGGACCTTTACCATTACGGCCGCAACCTGGAGATGCTGCAGCAGATCCCGGTCAAGCTGCCCGGCCGCCTGACGTTCGACCGGAGCGCGGCCGAGAGCATCATTCAGGCGCAACTGCACAGCGGGCATGGGTTTTTGGGAGAAATCAAAGCCAAGCAGCTCCTGTCGGCCTATGGCATCCCGGTCAACCCCACCCTGGCGGCGGCCGACGCCGACCAGGCCGTGGCCGCTCGGTTGGGGTATCCCGTAGTCTTGAAAGTCGACTCGCCGGAACATGCGCACAAATCCCTCTGGGGCGGCGTGCGCCTCAACCTGGCCAACGAGGCGGCGGTGCGCCAGGCCTACGCGCAACTGGTGGCCAATGGACACACCCACTTGGATCAGGTCCCAACGGTCTCGGTGACGGTGCAGCCCATGGTGGGCCCGGCCAGCGCCGAACTTTGCCTGGGCATTCGCAAGGACAACCGCTTCGGACCGGTCCTGACCTTCGGCTGGGGCGGTGCGGCCACGGACATCGTCGCGGATCAAGTAGTGGCCCTGCCGCCCATCAATCGCCTGCTGGCCCGACGCATGGTGGAAGGGACCCGAATCCATCGCCTGCTGATGGGTTATCAGGACTATGCGCCGGCCGATCTGCTCCAATTAGAAGAGATTTTGGTCCGCCTGGGGCGCCTGGCCACGGATTTTGCCGAAATCCAGACGCTGGAGATCAATCCGCTGATGGTGGTGGGCTCGAGCTTTTGCGCCGTCAGCGCCCGGGTGCGCGTCCACACGCCCACCGTGCCGGCCCCCTTCCATCTGGTGATCGCCCCATATCCCAACGAGTACGAAATGAACCTGGCGGTCAATGGGTTGGGCACGGTCCTGATACGGCCCATTCGGCCGGAAGACGCCCCCCTCTTGCAGGGACTCTTCGCCACATTGTCGGCCCGCAGCATTTACTTCCGCTTTTTCACGCCCCTTAAGGAAATTCCCGGAGAGATGTTGGCCCGCTTCACTCAGATCGACTATGACCGCGAAATCGCCATGGTGGCGATCCTGGAAGGCAACGGGCAGGAAGAGCAGATACTCGCCGTGGGCCGCATCATCAAAGGCCTCGACCCCAGCCTGGCCGAATTCGCCATCCTCGTGGGCGACCGCTGGCACGGCAAAGGCATCGGCGCCGCCTTGCTGCGCTGGTGCCTGAAAATCGCCAAATCCCAGGGCGTCCGAGACATCTGGGGTACCGTGGTCTCCGACAACACCGGGATGATTGCCCTGGGGCGCAAGCTCAAGTTCAGAATCCAGCGCCAGCCGGACAGCGGAGAGTATGAATTCAAAATGGATCTGAGCCAGCTTCCCGATGATGTTTAAAATGAATCAGACCTGCATTTCGCGGGCCAGTTGGTAGAGCTTGGGGTGGGTGCACACTTCGTAGTATTTACGCGATGAAATCCGCAGCATTTTCAAGGTTTGGGGATCGACCACGGGGATCTGGGATTCGCGCACGATGAGGCGCTGGTAGCGGTTGCTCTTGGTGGGAAACTTTCCGACGTAAAGGGTGACCTTGTTGCCGTGCAGGTCACGAATTTCGGCAGGCAGCACCTTCAAGTCGATCTCTTTGGAAAGTTTTTCGAAGCCGGCGGGGCTCAACTCGATGCCGTTGACGTTGTAACGCACGTTGAGATCGTCGGCCGTAGCCGCCAACTCTTCTTCGGACTTATTCTGAACCACATAAAGATTGAAAGGCCCCCGGTCGCGGGCGAACACCTTGCGCGCATTCTTGGAGCAGCTCGACAAGCGGTCGGCGTGGTTGATGGCCGGCGAGATCATGATGCGGTTGTTGCCGTCGAAGAGAAATGTGGGGGCCTTGTCCAGGTAGCTGATGCCGACGCCCAGCTCGAGGATGGGCAATTCGTTGTGGCGGCTCTTCTCGTTGTAACGCTGGATGATGATCAACATGTTGATGGCGATGCCGCAGGCCCGCGCCACCCCGTACCAATCGCTGGGGGTGTCCTCCCTTTCGAAGATCGACAGGATCACGGCGTCGCCTTCGATGAAGACTTTGGCGGCGTCGTACTCCGAGAGGATCTCCGAGATGGGATCGAAGAAGTTGAGACTGAAGTAGGAAGCCGGGTTCAGCCCGCGCTCGTTCATGCGGTGGGTGATGTCGGTCGAGCCGCGCACATCGGCCTTGACGACCACATGATTGATGATGGGTTTTTTGGAGGTCTCCTGCTCGTGGCTCAGCAAGAATTCGTAGAGCGTGTTGTTTTCCCGGGAGAGGGTAACGGTCTTCTCTTCGACGGCCAGGTGCGCCCGCTCCATGGCCTCCCGCATGATGGCGATATTGCTCAAATCGCGATGATAGCGCGCGAAACCGTTCAGGAAGCGTATCAGATAGGCCTTGCTCTTGGCGGCCGACATTTGCTCCATGGCCTTGATCTTGCGGTTCAAGGGCGAGAGTGAAAAATCGCGACCATACACGTTTGCCAGCCGCTTCAAACGCGCCTTGATGGCTTTGCGCGCCTTGGGCATGACCAGGTACTGCATGATCTGCTGGGGCACCAGCGGCGGGCAGTACTCCAGATACTCGGGCTGCATTTCGTAAGAGGCCGCGATGCGCTCGATGACCCCCTTCTGGCGGAATTGGGTGTAGAAGAAATCGAGCACCGTCTTTTGCTTGAGCGCCAGTTGTTTGAGGCGCGCGATCTCGGCCGGATCGGCCTTTTGCTTTTTGGCCGTCTGCCATTCGGCATGGGTGCGCTGCCAGTTGAGCAAGACATCCATGTTGCCCAAACAGCGCAGCCAGCCGTCGATCTTTTGTGAGTAAACCTTCTGGTCGCTCTCCGAAAGCTCCGTCAGCTCCATGTCGGAGGCCGGCAAGCGCTTGTCCAGGGGAGTTTTGTGTTCGGGAGAAGATTGTTGGTTCACCTGATGGAACAGGTGCCGGATGAAAAAAAGAAGGTTTCCGTATTTGTCCGGGTCTTCTACCCGCCGCCCCAGGGCGATATCGAATTCGCCGAGCATGAAGATCTCGTTCTCCGGGTTTTGCACATGCAGCAGAGGCGTCGTGAGCAGGTCTTCGAAGAAGGTCGAGCGATTGCCGAAGATGGCTTCGCGCATCACCCGGATCTCCTTGCGCTCCACCTCGACCCAGTAGCCGCTGATCTCAAGGCCCACCCGCTGGAGAATCGTCTCCCGATCCTGCATGATCAGTTGCAGTTTGTCTTTGAGCTTGGGTGCCTCGGTCCAGTCGTTGTGCACGGTCAAATCCGTTTTGCGCACCGTCTTTTTCATGCTGCCGACCAGGTGGTCGTACTGCAACCGGATCTCCTCCAGCAGCATTTTGATGACGGCCGCCTGGGCCAGGTATTCGATCTGGGGTTCGTGGCGGGCCTTGGCCTTGTTGACCGCGTCCACCATTACTTCCTTGTAGAGCTGCTTGTAACTGCCAACCTCCTTGATCAAGCTGACCGGTGGAGAATCCGTGCCGCCTCTCTTTTCGACCCCGGCGTGGCGGGCAACGAGCTGGGCGACGAGCTTGCGCGTGGCGCTGGTAAAAACGGGGCTGACCAGGACATCGCTGCGGATGTTGTCCACACCCGGCACGAGGCGTTCCAGGGAAAAAGAAACGGTGTAATCTTTCAGGGCGAAGTCGTCGAGCGGCGGCAGGGGTCTGGATTGAAAGAAAGTTTTGAACATATTCACAGATTCCATCCGTCAGCCGCAGTATGATGTAAGTGGCGCGAAACTAACACAAATTCTGCCCAAAGTCCATATATGGGTTGTTTTACAAATTGTAAAAATTATGGACATCGGATCTTCTTCGGGAGATCGCCCTAAGCGGTTCAACCGAGGCGCAAAGACTGAAGGCGAGCGCCTTTTCCGGAAAAGAAACAGCGTCCGTCTTAGTGGCACAGGGTTTGCTGCGGGTGCTGTTAGCTCGATCGAGAGGCCAATGGTGAAAAACTTACCGACCATCCTTATCGCAGACCGCAACCCCTACGTACGCCGATTTTTGCAAAGGGAGCTGACCAATGCCGGCTACGAGGTGCTGCTGGCCGAAAATGGTCGCCAGGTACTCTTCTGGATCGAGCGTCATGCCTCCCTGGATCTGGCGATTCTGGATCTGGACCTGCCCGATACGGAAGCCGGGGCCCTGTTCGAGCACCTGCGCCAACACATTCCCTCCATCCCCATTCTCGTGCACAGCCATCCTTGTGAGGAGTTGCAATCCCTTCACGGGAACGGGGTCTATTTCGTGGAGAAAAGAGGCAACAGCATCGAAGGGATTATTCGGATGGTGGGCAACATATTAGCCACCAGGGCGCCCGCATTGTAGTAGGAACGGCACCGCCTCACAGTGGCGATAGGGATGCAAATCCCGTTGCTTTCTAATGGTAGTCCGGAAATCGGCCCTCTTCGACCAACCGCAAAAAGACCGACACCACTTGTGGATCATAGAGCGTTCCGCTATTGTCGCGCAGTTCATCCACCGCGCGCTGCAGGCCCAGGGAAGGTCGATAGGGCCGGTGCGAGGCCATGGTTTCGAACACATCGGCCACCGAGAGGATGCGGGCCTGGATCATGATCTCTTCGTTGCGCAGCCCATGGGGGTAGCCGCTGCCGTTCAGACGCTCGTGGTGCTGCAAAATGATGTCGGCCAGGGGCCAGGGAAACTCGATCTGCTTGAGGATATCGTACCCGGCCTGGACGTGATTCTGGATCAACTGGTATTCCAGGTCGGACAGCCGTCCGGGTCTGGCCAGAATGCCGTCCGGAACGGTGATCTTTCCCAAATCATGGATCACGCTGGCCATGCGCAGGCCATAAATATCATCGTCACTCAGGCCCAATTCCCGGGCCGCGGCGCAAGCCAGTTCGGCCACCCGCTGCTGGTGACCGGCGGTATAGGGATCGCGCTTTTCGACCACCACCGAAATGGCCTGCACGATACCTTCCATGGCCCGGCGAAGCTTATCCAGATTCAGCTCGAGATCGCGCAGGGCCTGAAGCCGGCCTTGCCTGGAAGCCCTTTCGCCGATCACCCGCTTCAAGCGCGCGATGAACTCGGCGATGCGCACCGGCTTCTGAATGAAATCGCTGGCGCCCTGCTGGACGATATCTTCATAGTTGAAGTCGTCCACGTAGCCGGTCATGATGATGACATCGGCGTCATAGCGGGCCTTGACGATGCGCCCCAACTCGATGCCGCTCATTTCGGGCATCCGGATGTCGGCGACCATCACGTCCACGGGATGCTCGGCCAGCAGCCGCAGGGCCGAACCGGGGCTGTCGGCCGCCAGGCAATGGTATCCCGCCATTTGAATGCCGGTCTGCAACATCCGGCCAATGGCCTCTTCGTCGTCCACCACCAGAATGTTGATGGGATTGTCTTGAAGCAATTGGGCCATCTTGGCCCTCCTTTCCGCGCCCGCTAGATGGTCTGAAAAGTGCGGATGATCTTAAGTTTCAGGGCGTGCCGCAACTTTCGGTTGCGTGTCGTTGCAAGCCAGGCAAAAGAGGAGTTCCGAAGAGGGTCGAACCAAAACGTGGAAGCGCAGGGGGTAAGATTCCGCTATCCGGTTTTCAGAATAGAGCCGGAGCAACTCGGTGTCAAACCATTCCCTCCGGCTCACCGACGATGTCCCGTCTATCCTTTTTTCAGTCTGAGCGCGATGGTGCGCGCATGCGCCTCCAGACCTTCGATGCGGGCCAGGGTGATAATGTCTTTGGCCTCCTTGCGAAATGCGTCCGCCGTATAGTGAATAATACTGCTGTGTTTCAAAAAGTGGTGGACCGAAAGGGCCGAAGAGAAACGAGCGGTTCCGGCCGTGGGCAACACGTGATTGGGACCGGCCACGTAATCGCCCACCGGCTCGGGCGTGTAATCGCCCAGGAAGATGGCGCCGGCATGCCGGATGCGTCCGATGTAGGCAAAGGGCTCGCGCACCTGAAGTTCGAGATGTTCAGGGGCGATGCGATTGGCCAGGTCGATGGCGCTATCCATATCCGGCACCACAATCAGGGCACCAAAGGATCGCAGGGATTGCTCGGCAATTTCGCGGCGCGGCAGTTGCGCCAACTGGCGATCCAAGGCATCGCGCACGGCTTCGGCCAGGGGCAGGTCATCGGTGAGCAAAACCGCCGATGCCCGGGGATCATGCTCGGCTTGGGAGAGCAGGTCGGCGGCCACATACTCGGGGTCGGCCTGGCCGTCGGCAATCACCAGCACCTCGCTGGGACCGGCGATCATGTCGATTTGCACCATGCCGGCCACCAGTTTTTTGGCCAGCGTCACATAGATATTGCCCGGCCCCACGATGACATCGACCTTGGGGATGGTGGCTGTTCCGAAGGCCATGGCCGCAATGGCCCAGGCACTGCCGGCTTTATACACCTTATCCACGCCCGCCTTCTGGGCGGCGGCCAGCAGGTAAGGGCTGACCCCGCCGTCGTGGGTGGGCGGCGTCACCATGACGATTTGGGGAACACCGGCGATCTTGGCCGGAATGGCCCCCATCAGGACCGAAGATACCAGGGGCGTCTCCCCTCCTTTGCCTCCCGGCACATAGACCCCGGCCACATCCACGGGATGGACCATCTGTCCGAGAAACGTTCCCGGCCGGGGGGCATCGACCCAGGCCCGGGGCATCTGTTTGCGATGAAAGTCGGCGATCTGATCCGCGGCCCGGTTCAACGCCTTCTTAAAGGGACGATCCACCGTTTGCGCCGCTTGGGCGATCTCGGCGGCGGATACTTCCATTTGGGAAAGATCCATCTTGGGTGCATCGTATGTGCGAGTATAGGCCAGCAGCGCCTGGTCTCCGTTTTTGCGCACATCTTCTATAATACGCTGAACCGCGGTCAACTCTTTGCGGCCATAGGCCAGGCCGCGCCCCACGATGCTTTCGAGACGTTTGGCGGCCGCCTCGGAAGGATACTCAAAGATCTTCATCGCTCGATCCCCTTTCATGTGAAGTCGGAATATGGGGAATTCAAGCACTTGTGTCAAGCGGGAATCACCGGCGGTTCGGACGACGACGCCTGCGCCGGCGAGGCTGATCGAATCCGGTCTGATCGAAAGCGACAATACAAAAGGATACATCGGGCGTGCACTTAAATGCCCGTTTGACCGGTCGTACCACTCTCCGCCGGCCCTGCCGCCGCGCTCGCAAGGCGTTAATAACGCATCCAAAACCTGCGTCCCCAGGGATGGCGGCATAGCCCTTGCTCGTTGTCCGAACGGTTCCCATGGACGGCCGCTACCCCCGGCCGATCGTGCAGGAGGTATTTGAATTGCTACTGGTTCCTGGCTTGACTCACCCCAAATGAATGGAGCTGTCGTATGCGTAGTAAACATCTTTTACCGTTCCTGATGGCCATCGCGTCATCCCTGGTCCTGGTGACATCCGCACTTTCCGCGCCGCCTAGAAACCATCACGGCCACCACTGGGCCAACCGCTCACCCATCGCATATACCTATTTTCTCCCCCAGACGATGGGCAATCATCATCGAATGCCTCATTTCTTTTCCTGGGGCACCTTGCGCTACAACAAGTGGGGCGCTCAGTTTGAGTTTGCCTTCAACGGATTCAACCTGGCGCGCAACCAGGAGTATGCGCTGGTCTATTACCCCGGCGAAGAGGCCGCGATGATCTGTTTGGGCCAAGGCACTTCCAATCGCATGGGCCATGTCAATATTACCGGCAGCGCGGATATATGCAGCCTGCCGGTGGCGGAAGACTCCAACTACCCGGACGGCGCCCGGATCATGCTTGTGCCCAGCGAGGATCTGGATTGTGAAGAGGGCGTTCTCTATGTGCCCCAGAGCAGTCAAAACCTGCTCAACCGAGAACTTATTCGGTTTACCGACACGGATGGATGCCCTGTTCTGGAACCGCCCGTACCACCACCGACCCCGACGCCAACGCCAACGCCAACGCCGCCGCCAGCCGAAGAGGAAGTTGATCCCGCCGATCAAGGCGGTGAAGCTTCAGATCCTGGAGCCGGCGAAACCACAACTCCCGAAGGTGGATCGGGTCAGGGCGAATTGCCCTACGGCGGCCTGCCCTACTGATTCAGTTAGACAGAGAAAGTAGTATAATTCACCTATAGAGGGGCCTCGCTTAGGCGAGGCCCCTTCATTCTAAAGGCGCCTCTGTACTCCTTGCGTTGAATAGAAACCGCCCTCCGCAATCATGCGCTTGTAGGCGCCGCCCCTGCCCGCCTTAAACAGCTTTTTGTTATTGACTTAAAAACCGAATTCGATGATAAAAGGCAGCTTTATTGTCCAATATTCGCATGCTGCCAGCCTCTCCTGACGGCGAAAATTCAGATGACATGGAGGTTACCATAATGAGCCCGAAACGCATTCATAACTTTAACGCCGGACCAGCGGCCCTTCCCCAAAGTGTATTGGAAGAGATCCAAAGCGAGTTCCTGGATTTCAAGGGCTCAGGCATGTCCATCACCGAAGTGAGCCATCGCTCCAAATGGTTTGAAGAGGTGATCAATGACGCCGTGGCGCGGGTCAAACGGCTGCTGAAACTGGACGACCGCTACAAAGTTGCCTTCCTGCAGGGCGGCGCCAGCATGCAGTTCGCCATGATTCCCATGAATTTCCTGAACGATGGGCGTACCGCCGACTACGTCAACACCGGTACCTGGTCCACCAAAGCCATCAAGGAAGCCAAACTGCTGGGCAAAAGCATTAAGGTGGTGGCCTCTTCCGAGGACCGCAATTTTGCCTACATTCCCAAGAACATCTCCTTTTCCAAAGATGCCACCTATGTGCACATTACCTCCAACAACACCATCAAGGGAACCCAATGGGCCCAGTTCCCGGACACCGGCAACGTTCCCCTGGTGGCCGACATGTCCTCGGATATCTTTTCGCGGCCCTTTGACGCCAGCCGCTTTGGCTTGATCTATGCCGGCGCCCAGAAAAACATGGGACCGGCCGGCGTCTGCCTGGTGGTGGTGCGCGACGACCTGCTCAAACTCGAGCCGGGCAACCTGCCCACCATGCTCAAGTACACGACCCACACCGAGCAGAACTCCATGTACAACACCCCGCCCTGCTTCTCCATTTACACGGCCCAGTTGGTGCTCAAATGGCTGGAGGAGACGGTGGGCGGCCTGGAAAAGATGGCGGCCATCAACCAGAAGAAAGCCGCCCTGCTCTACAACCTCTTCGACCAGAGCGATTTTTACCGGGGCACGGCGGATAAAGACAGCCGCTCCCTGATGAACGTCACTTTCCGCCTGCCCAGCGAGGAGTTGGAAAAGAAGTTCATCGCCGAAGCCACGGCCAACGACATGGGCGGGCTCAAGGGCCATCGCTCGGTGGGCGGCTGCAGAGCTTCCATCTACAATGCCACCTCCGAAAAATCCGTGGCCACTTTGGTGGATTTCATGAAAGCCTTCGCCAAGAAGAACGGATAGTTCCATAACGACAAGCAAAGGATGAACCGGTGGTGCTTCCCAGCGCCGCCGGTTCTTTTTTGATGCTGCCGATCCTCGGAAAGTCGCTCTTGCGGGACCTCCCGGAAGGGGTGTTCGCCATCCGGCCGCTGTCATTCTTCGAATTTCTTGACAGCACCTCAAAATACTCATACTTACACTACATTCGCTCCATTTTTGCGCACCACCCGGCGCCGGAAATATTTGCAGATTAGACGAGGTGACGGTCTTCTTCATATCACTATAAAAAAGAGGAGGCATGCCATGGACAAAATCTTACGTATCAATATGGGGGGTGCCAAAGGTCCGGAACTTAAGACCGAGGCATTGGGAGCCTATGCCGGCTTGGGCGGCCGCGCCATGACCTCCACGGTGGTTTCCAAAGAGGTCCCCCCCACCTGCCATGCCCTGAGCGCGGAGAACAAATTGGTCATCGCGCCGGGATTGCTCAGCGGCTCGGCGGCCGCCATGTCCGGGCGCATCTCCGTGGGCTGCAAGAGCCCTCTGACCGGCGGCATCAAAGAGGCCAATTCCGGCGGCCAACCCTCCCAGATGCTGGCGCGGCTGGGCTATGCAGCGATCATCTTGGAGGGCAGACCCAAGGATGACACCTTGTACAAGGTGATGATCAATAAGAACGGCGCCACCATCGCACCGGCCAATGGGCTCAAAATGCTCGGCAACTATGATCTGGTGGAGAAGATGAAGGCCGAACATGGCGACAAGATCGGCTGCATCTCCATCGGGCCGGCCGGCGAAATGAAGCTGAGCGCAGCTTCCATCGCCTTCACCGACATGGAGCTGCGACCCACACGGCATGCCGGACGCGGCGGCGTGGGCGCGGTCATGGGAGCCAAAGGCGTCAAAGTGATCGTCATCGACGATGCCGGTACTCAGGTGCGCTCGCCCAAGGATCCCGAAAAATTCAAGGCGGCCAACAAGGAGTTCGTGGCCGGCCTGCGCAAACATCCGGTCACCGGCCAGGGCTTACCGGCCTTTGGCACCAATGTACTGACCAACGTGGTCAACGAAGCCGGCGGCTATCCCACCCGCAACTTCAAGGAAGGCCAGTTCGAAGGCGCGGCCAAGATCAGCGGCGAAGCCCAGGCCAAGCTGGAGAACGAGCGTGGCGGCGAGGGCTCGGCCACCCACGGCTGCCACCGCGGCTGCGTCATCCGCTGCTCGGGCACCTTTTACGACAAGAACGGCCGCTTCGTCAGCAAACAGCCGGAGTATGAAACCGTCTGGGCCCACGGCGGCAATTGCGGCATCGACGACCTGGATGCCATCGCCCAAATCGATCGCATGGACGACGATTTCGGTATAGACACCATCGAGATGGGGGCCACCATCGCCGTGGCCATGGACGCGGGCCTGGCCAAGTTCGGCGACGCCCAGGGTGCCATTCGCCTGATCAAGGAAGTCGGCCAGGGCACCCCCCTGGGCCGCATCTTGGGCAGCGGCGCGGCGGTGACCGGCAAGGTCTTCGGCGTGGAGCGCATCCCCGTCGTCAAGGGCCAATCCATGCCGGCCTATGATCCGCGCGCCGTCAAAGGCATGGGCGTGACCTATGCCACAACCACCATGGGAGCCGACCACACGGCCGGTTATGCGGTTACCGCCAATTTGCTCGGCGTCGGCGGCAACGTGAACGCGCTCAAAACCCAAGGCCAGGTGGAGCTGTCGCGCAACCTCCAGATCGCTACCACGGCTATTGACGCCACGGGGATGTGCTTGTTTATCGCCTTTGCCATTTTGGATCAGCCTGAAACCTTCCAGGCCCTGCTGGACGTAATCAATGGATTCACCGGCCTGAGCCTGACGGGGGATGATGTCTCCAACCTGGGCAAGACCATTCTCAAGCAGGAAAGGGCTTTCAATGCCGCAGCCGGCCTGACCAAAATGCACGACCGGTTGCCCGATTACTTCAAGAACGAGCCCTTGACGCCCCATAAGGTCACCTTCGACGTCAGCGATCAGGAGCTGGATCAGGTCTTCAATTTTTAGAAAAGGATAGCGCACCCAACCCATGGGGGGCGCCCTGCGCGGCGCCCCCTATTTTATTGGTCTATGATGCAACCTTCCGCCACCCTGCTTTTAAGCCTGCCGCCGGCTGCCGCCGACCATTTCGGTATAATCTTCAGCGCCGGGGTGGGCATCAAAACCGTCGCGGGCATCAGCCTGACGGACCTGCTTTGCCGGCAGCTTGGCATTGCTCCCGAATATGTGGAGCAGCGCATCCAAACCATTTTCCTGAACCACCGCGCCGTCGACCGCACCGAGCAGGTCTTTGTGCCTGCCAAGGCCATACTGGCGCTTTCGGCAGCCATGCCCGGCCTGGTGGGCGCCACTTTTCGCAAAGGGGGCGCATTGGCCGCCTTTCGGGAAGACATCTCTTACCGAAATAACCCTGTCCCTCCACCAGACAGCAGCCATAACGATACGCTGATCACCCTGAAGCTGTTCAACCTGGTGGCCCGGGAATTGGGTCCGCACCTGCTCTCCCTGGGGGTATGGATCGACAGTCCTATTCTGAAGCCACTGCTTTCACAGCTCCAGGCCGCCACCCCAATGCCCATCGAAACATGCCGATGGAACGACCAGGAGGTCCCGCCCACCCAACTGTCCGAGCTTTGCCGGCCCGAGGGTTGGGTTGCACTTACCGTAGCCTGGCACCCGCCATTGTGATTGACGAAAACCAGAGACACCTGGTAATGACCCTCCTGGCTTCATAGAGGAACGTTGACCGGTTAGATCGCCCCCCGATCCCGATAGGTTCCATTTTCAAGATCAAGGCAGAATACTCCACGCGCAAAAAGGTTCGATGAGAGCACTTGACCCTCATCTGCTCTCTTTTTTCTATATCGCGCCAAGGAATGGCGCTGAACCCACCAAGAAGGAGAGGAAAGCATGAAAAAGGAACCAACGCAGGAGATCCAAATCGAACGCAGGGAGTTCTTGGTTAAGTCCTTGAAGATGGGATGCGGCGGGGTCTTGGGATTATCGTTGTTGTCGACCTTTCCCGGCTGTGATTCCTCCAGCAGCTCTTCCAGTTCTTCGAGCAGCTCATCGAGCGGCGGCTGCGGCACGAGTGGCGGTTGCGCCGATGAAAATGTCCGCGCCGGATATCAGCCGGTGGTGAGCAGCGCCTGGATTGCCAAGGGCGCCCACGAAAGCAGCTACGCTGTTTTCAAATCCATGGTCGAGGCGGCCACCAATTTTACCTGGCTCTCCAGGGGGGACAGCGTGCTGGTAAAGCTCGCCTTGAACTCGGCCAACGCTTTTCCCGCCACCACCGATCCCTGGTCTTTGGCCTGCATGCTCGATCTGCTCAAGGAAAAAGGGGCCGGAACGATTCTGGTGGGCGACCAGTCCGGAATCTATCAGAGCAATAGCACCCAAACCTGCCTGACCCGAACCGGCCTGATGGATGTGATCAACGCCAAGGGCGCCACGGCGGTCTACTTCGAAAACGGCGGCCACTTCACGGCTTCGGCGGCCAATTGGTCGAGCAACGTGAATATCACCATCTACGTGAATCAGGTGGACCACATCGTTTACCTGCCGCGTATCGCCACCCATTCGATGGCGGACAAAACCTTCAGCCTGAAAATCGCCGTGGGTTTCCTGAACTCGGCCAGCCGTCGGACCATGCACAGCGGCACCCTGACCAGCCTGTACCCGAGCATCAACGATATCGCGGCCATCAAGAACAAATTCCGGCTGAGCGTCACCTCTGCCCGCAAGCTGATGACCACGGGCGGACCGGATAGCGGCACCGTGGTGGAGCCCAATTACGGTTTGATCTTCGCATCATCGGATCTGCTCGCCGCCGACATCATGGCCGGCGCCTTCCTGAAGGTGAACAGCAGTGCCTCGGATGACATTTACTGCCATGAAGCCGTGCAGAGCTATATTGCCCGCAACGGCTGTTTCGAAAAGTTGATCTGGAACAGCGTCAACAGCCATCCAGATAGCAGCGTGACCAACGCCATGGTCGATGCCTTGCAAAAGGTATAACGGCTCTTCTTCTCGGCGAAAGCAAATGAAAAAGGCGGGCTTTTGGCCCGCCTTTTTCGTTATGCTACGCAGATAAAGTATTAGTCACAGAGCTCGAACAGCGCAGCGGCACCCATGCCACCGCCGATGCACATGGACTCGACGCCGTACTTTGCGCCGCGAGCTTGCATGTTGGCGATCAGGGTAGCGGCCAATTTGGCACCGGTGCAGCCCAGGGGATGGCCCAGGGCAATGGCGCCACCATTGATATTGACGCGGTCCAAATATTTATCGATGCCCAGTTCACGCATGCTGTAAAGCGCCTGGGAAGCGAAGGCCTCGTTGATCTCCCAGACACCGATGTCTTCGACCTTCAAGCCGGCCTTGTCCAGCAGCTTGGGAATGGCGTAACGCGGCCCCACGCCCATCTCATCCGAACGGCAGCCGATGGTGGTGAAGAGTTTGAACTTGGCCAGGGGTTTGAGCCCCAGGGCCTTGGCCTTTTCGGCGCTCATCAGCACGGTGGACGCCGCGCCGTCGGTGGTTTGGGAAGAGTTGCCGGCGGTGACCGAACCGGTCAGGGAGAAGGCCGGACGCAACTTGGCCAAACCTGCCAGGGTAGTATCGTCGCGCACGCCGTCGTCGAAACTCTGGATGAAGGTTTCGCGCTTGACGGTGCCGTCGGCCTGGGTCACAAACTTGGTGGCCGGGGTGGGCACGATCTCGGTGAAAAGCCCTTTCTTCTGGGCATTGGCGGCCTTCTGCTGAGACAGCAGGGCGAACTCGTCCTGCTGCTGGCGGGTGACGTTGTAGCGCTTGGCCACGTTTTCGGCCGTCGTACCCATGGAGATGAACAGATCGATCTGCTTCTTCTCCAAATCGGGATAGGGCCGGGGCAAATTGCCGCCCATGGGCACGTAGGTCATGGACTCGACACCGGCGCCGATGGTGACATCGCACCAACCGGCCATGATGCGCATGGCCGCGTCGGCGATGGCTTCCAGGCCGGAGGCGCAGAAGCGGTTGACCGTGGCGCCCGACACTTTGTCCGGGAAACCGGCGATCTTGGCTGCGTTGCGGCCGATATTGAGGCCCTGCTCGGCTTCGGGGAAGGCGCAGCCGATCATGACATCGTCGATTTCGTTGGGATCGAGTTTGATTTTATCCACCGATGCCTTGAGAATAAAAGAGATCAAGTCCAGGGGCAGGGTATCTTTAAAGGCACCCTTGGCCCTTTTGCAGCCTGGGGTTCGGACCGCACTGACGATATAAGCTTCTTTCATGGTATTCCTCCACGGATAGTTTGTTTTTTATAAGCGCCTTACCACTTTCTAGTTACGCAGCGGTTTGCCGGTCTTGAGCATGTGGTCGATCCGCGCGATCGTCTTTTCCTGATGCAGAAGTTCGACGAAAGTAGCACGCTCGAGGGCCAGCATGTTGTCTTCGCTCATATACCCGCCGGTGCGGCTCTGGCCGCCGCCAATGGCCATGGCGACCTTACTGGAGACAAAACAGTCATATTCACTGACGTAGCCGGCGGCCTGCATATTGAGCAGTTCGGCGTTGACCATGCCGAAGGCCGCTTCGCCGAAGACGCGAATGGGGCGTTTGACCGGCGGCGCATAGCCGTCTTCCACCATGCGCAGGACCTCTTTCTTGGCTTCGCCGATGAGCAGATCGCGGTTGAAGACGATGCGGTCCTTGGGTCCCAGGAAGCCGGTGGACCGGGCTTCGGCAGCCGAGGTGGAGACTTTGGCCATGGCGATGGCCTGGAAAACGGGAATGAAGAATTTGCCCAATTCGAAGTCGCTCACGGAGTCGGGCACATTCTCCAATATTTTGCGCCACAGAGCCGAACAGCCGGTGCCGCCGGGCAGCAGGCCGACACCCACTTCCACCAGGCCCATATAGAGTTCGGCATGGGCCACGATGCGATCGGTGCCCAGGCAAATCTCGGCGCCGCCGCCCAAGGCCAGGCCGAAAGGCGCCGCCACGACCGGATAGTTGCTGTAGCGGCCGCGTTGAATCGTTTCCTGCAACTTTTTGACGCTGGCTTCGATCTCGGCGAACATGCCGGCACCGGCCGCTTCGCGCATCTGGCGCAGGTCGGCGCCGGCCGAAAAGGCGCCCGGCATGCCGGCGGCTTGATTGCCGATGACCAGGCCCACGCCATTGGCATCAACATAATCATGGGCCTTGCCCAGAAAATCGATAATCTCGTCGTTGAGGGCGTTCATTTTGGTGTGGAACTCGGCGCAGAAGACGCCGTCGCCCAGGTCGATCAAGGAGGCGGAGCTGTTGCCCAGCACCACTTTGTTCTCGCCCTTGAGAATGGCCAGATCAATCATGGTGGCGTTGGTGCGGACCGGCTTGTAGCCCTGGCTGGCAAAGTCGTAGAAGAAGCGCTGTCCTTTTTCCAACTTGTAGAAGGTCTTGTTGCCGGCGGCCAGCATCTTCTTGACCTTCTCGGGCACCTTCAAGCCGTCTTTTTGCATGCGCTCGACGGTGCGCTCCACGCCCATCAGGTCCCAGCCCTCGAAGGGGCCGCGCTCCATGCCGAAGCCCCAGCGCAGGGCGTTGTCGATTTCCACGATGGTGTCGGCGATTTCGGGAATACGATTGGTGGCGTAGATCAGGTTCTCGGCCACGCAGCGCCACACGAACTTGGAGCCCTTGTCATCACCGAAGACCATGGCGTTGATCTTCTCTTCGGGCGTTTTGGCCTTGGCGGCGGCGGCCAGGCAGGGGAACTCCACCTTACCGTATTCTTCATATTCAAAGGTCTTCAGGTTGAGGACCTTGCGGATCTTTTTCCACTCGGGGGTCAAATCGGTCTTGTAGAAACCGCCCTTGGTCTTGTTGCCCAGCATCTTCTTTTCCAGCATCTTCTGGACGAAATCGGGCAGGACAAAGCTGTCGCGGGCTTCGTCATCCTTGACCAGGTCATAGGTATTCTTGGCCACGTGGGCGGCGATATCCAGGCCCACCAGGTCGGTGGTCTTGAACATGCCGGTTTTGGGACGGCCCATGGCCGGTCCGAACAGGGCATCCACTTCGGGAACAGTCAAACCGTGCTCGAGCATGAGCTGCATGCTGCGGCCCGAGCTCTGCACGCCGACGCGGTTGCCGACAAAATTGGGGGTATCCTTGGCCCATACGATGCCTTTGCCCAGGCGGCGTTCGCCGAAATCGGCCATGAAGTTCAATATTTCGGGCAGGGTCTTCTCGCCGGGGATGATCTCCAGCAACTTCATGTAGCGCACCGGGTTGAAGAAATGGGTGCCCAGGAAGTGCTGCTTGAAATCGTCGCTGAGGCCTTCGCTCATAGCCTTGAGGGGAATACCGGAGGTGTTGGAAGAGACGACGGCGCCCTTCTTGCGGACTTTTTCGATGCGCTTGAACAGATCTTGTTTGATCTTGAGGTTCTCCACCACGACTTCCACGATCCAGTCGCACTCGGCCAGTTTGGCGAAATCGTCTTCCGTGTTACCGATGGAGATCAGCTCGATGTCCTTGGCCAGCATCAAGGCCGCCGGCTTCGCTTTGCGGATGTTCTCCAAACCGGCCGCGACGATGCGGTTGCGCGCCTTGCGATCTTTCTTCTCGTCCTCTTTGAGATCGAAGGGGACAATGTCCATCAAAAGTGTCTTTACTCCGGCGCTGGCCAATAGGGCCGCAATACCTCCGCCCATCACACCGGACCCGATGACGGCTGCCTGTCGTATCTTTCTGCTCATGAACCCTCCTCATCCGAATTTATTTTTTTTGCCGGTGCAACGAGTGCCATGGAACCAACCGGCTTCAACGGTGACAACGAAAACTGATTATGAATGAACGCTCATTCAGTTACCAGAACAGCCGAATCCGTGTCAAGAACAAAACCTGTAAACTCCGGGAAAATTGAATGCATCGCCCGAGAACGGAGGCTCGCTTGCACCTTTACAATCGCGGGGCATTTATGCCATCATGGCGGCCGAATCATTCACCTCAAGGGCATAAAGGCGATCCTATGGCCGACATCAATGATATCGTTTTGATCTACATGGAGGACAAGCCCCAGGCGTTCGCACGGATCGAGGCGATCGAACCCGACATCAAGCGCGGCTGGTACCATGTTCAATTGCTCTTTCTACAAATCCCGCTCACGATGGTTACCTGGATTTTGCGGGATGTTTATATCAACGGCGACCCTTTCACCATGGAGGGCAAGCCCATCCGCCTGGAAAAGGTGGCGGCGCCAAAAACCGGCAAACAACCCGAAAAGGACCCGCCCCCCGAAAGCGGCGCTGCCAATAAATCCAAGGTGATCTCCCTCAAGGACCTTAAAAAGAAATAGATGCAACGGATCGTCATTTCAGCCTCCCGCAGAACCGACATACCCGCCTTCTACATGCCCTGGTTCATGCAGCAGATCGAGCAGAAGTTTTTCGATGTGCGCCACCCCTTCAGCGGTAAAAGCGTTCAGGTACCCGCCGAAGCCGACCAGATTCACACCATCGTCTTCTGGTCCAAGAACTTCGGCCCCTTTCTGGACGGCGGCTACGACCGGCAACTGGTTGAACGAGGCTACCAGCTCTTTTTCAACTTCACAATCAACTCGGCCAATCCCCTCCTCGAGCCGGCGGTTCCCCCCACCGAGGCGCGCCTGGCCCAGTTGGCCCAACTTATAGATCGCTTCGGTCCGGCTGCCGTCCAATGGCGTTTCGATCCCATCTGCCACTATAAGGATGCGGCCGGCCGGGAGGCCCACAACCTGGATCAATTCCCGTTCATCGCCCGCCAGGCGGCCGGCCTGGGCATCCAGACCTGCATCACCAGTTTCGTGGACCTCTATCGGAAGGTGCGGCGGCGCTCGGCCCAGGCCGGCCTGAGCTTCATCGACCCGCCCCTGGGTCGCAAGATCAACCAGATCGTCTCCATGACGCGCCTGCTGCGGCCGCTGGGGATTCAGCTCCAGTTGTGCTGTGAACAGGAGTTGCTCGCGGCCCTTCCCAAAGACGCCCAGGTCGTCGGTGCCGCATGCATCCCCAATCATAAGCTGGCCGAACTTTACGGCGACGATCTCTCCCTGGCCAGGGACGCGGGCCAACGGGTGGCGGCCGGTTGCGGCTGCCGGGTCTCAAGGGACATCGGCAGCTACCAGTTGCACCCCTGCCCCCACCATTGTCTGTTCTGCTATGCCAATCCCGGTCCGCCCGCGGCCAATGCGGTTGCGATGGGAGCGATCCCATGAAGATCGGTTCCATCCCCCTCGCCCACCCGACCCTGTTGGCCCCCCTGGCCGGCATCACCAACCTGCCCCTGCGCCTGTTGGCCAAGGCGGCCGGCTGCGCCCTGGTCTACACGGAAATGGTCAGCGCCAACGGCCTGGTCCACGGCTCCGCCAAAACCCAGCAACTCCTGGCCAGCGTCCCGGCGGAACGGCCCCTGGCGGTCCAACTCTTCGGCGGCGACCCCGACCTGCTGGCCGAGGCCGCCCGGCAGGTTGCAGCGGCCGGCGCCGACATCGTGGATCTCAACTTCGGTTGCGCGGTGAAGAAGATTCTCAAAAACGGATCGGGCGTGGCGCTCATGGCCGACCTTCAAAAAGCGGAGCGGGTGCTGCGCGCCGTGCGCCGCGCGGTGGCCATTCCCCTGACCATCAAAATGCGGTCCGGATGGGAACCTGCGGGCAGCGAAGCCTTGGACCTGGGGCGTATTGCCCAGGATTGCGGGGTGGATGCCGTTGCCCTGCACCCCCGCACCGCCCGCCAGGGTTTTGCGGGCCGCTCCGATTGGGCCCTGATCGCCCGGCTCAAGGCCGCGCTCACCATTCCGGTCATCGGCAACGGCGATATCGTCAGCGCCGAGGATGCCGTCCGCATGATGGCCCAAACCGGATGCGATGCCGTGATGATCGGCCGGGCCGCCATCGGCAATCCCTTCATCTTCAGCCAGGTCATCGATGTATTGGAGGGCCGCGTCCCGCAAATCCCCACGTCGGCCGATCGCTTCCGGGCGATGCGCGCTTACGCGGCCGCCACCGTCGCGCATCTGGGCGAAACCTCGGCTTGCTGCATGCTACGCAGCCAGTTGGGCTGGTTCGCCAAAGGACTGCCCCAGGCAAGCCAATTCAGGGCCGCCATCCATACCATTGCTTCCGGAGACGAAGCTCGCCCGCGGATTGATGCCTATGAAGCCTTGCTGGCGCAAGCCGAGCGCGACACATAGGCCGGGATCGAATATCGGAATTCAAAGAGTGTTTGCCTTCCATGCACCAGTTGTGTTACCACCCGGGGCCATAATCTCCTGAAGCCGTTGTCATCCGTGCCGGCACCAACTCTTCCTTGCGTTTACTTCTCGGATATGCGCTGCCTACCGTCGCGACGGATGATTTTTTCTTTCATAGATGTTTTTCAAAAAGCAGAGCAGCCATGGAAACCGCCCCAACAAACTTGCAAGGCCTTCTGTTTATCGATGATGAAGAGGGGGTGCGCCGTTCGCTGGTGCGAGCCTTGAAGCACGAGCCATACAATGTCTACGCTGCGACCAATGGACAAGAGGGTATCGATTTCATCAAGGAGCATACCCTGGAGATCGCCACGGTGGTTTCGGATTACCGCATGCCGGGATTGGACGGATTGGAGACGCTAAAAATCATCGGCGGCATCAACCCGGAGATCACGCGCATCATCCTGACCGGTTACGCCACCATGGAGGCCGCCATCGATGCCACCAACGCGGGTATCGACGGCTTTCTGACCAAACCCTTCGACAACGTGGAACTGCGCGCCAAAATCCGTGAAATCTGGGTGCGCAAGCACCTGCGCCAGTTCGTCTCCGAACAGATCTACGCCGAAATCAACCGCTCGCCCACCAGCCTGGCCCCACGCCTGAGCGAGGTGACGGTTCTTTTTTCCGACATCCGCGACTTCACCCGGATGTCCCAGCACGTGACGCCCCAGGAGCTGGTGGATTTCCTGAACAACGATTACTTCACCCCCATGGGCGACATCGCCTACCAGCACCAGGGCACCCTGGACAAGCATATCGGCGACAGTTTGATGGTAATCTTCGGCTGTCCCGTGTCCCGGCCGGATGACGCCTTGCGGGCCGTGCGGGCCGCCGTGGCCATGCAGCGCAGGAGCCTGCAAATCGACGCCCGGCTTCAGAATCCCCATTTGCGATTGCGAACCGGCATCGGCATCGCCAGCGGCAAGGTCTTTTCCGGCATCATGGGCTCATTGCGCAAGAAGGAGTTTACTTCGGTGGGCATGGCCGTCAATATTGCTTCGCGGCTGCAATCCCTGGCACGGGGGAACGAAATCCTGCTCGACGAGTACACCATGGAAAAGGTCGGCCATGAAATCCAGGCAACACCCCTGCCGGCCGTCTCGGTCAAAGGCCTGGACATGCCCATCCCCATCTTCAGCATCAAGGTCGACTGACCCGCAAACGGGCAATTATTTGGCGGGAATGGCGATATCTCCGGGTTGAATATCGACCGGAGCTTCGGTTTGAGCCGTTGCGCCGTCGGCGCCGACGGCGACAATCTCGACGTCGGCCAGCTTGTATCCGGGTACGATGAACCGCTCGCCGTTAAGTCCATCGACGATGCGGCGGCCTTCGAATACGGCGAGCCGATCCCCTTGCTCCAGCCCGGAATCG
>JAKAFO010000035.1 GCA_021819735.1 Deltaproteobacteria bacterium | reverse complement strand
GCCAAGGAGCTGGGGGTCGTGGCGCCGCTCGTCGATGCCGGTCTGAACAAGTCCGATATCCGCCAATTGGCCCGGCGCATGGGGTTGCCCAACTGGCAGCGCCCGGCCATGGCTTGCCTGGCTTCCCGCATTCCGTACGGTGTGCCTATCGAGAGACATCTGCTGGCCAGGATCGACCAGGCTGAAAGCGCGCTGCACCGGCTGGGAATCGGGCACTGCCGGGTGCGTCATCATGGGAGTCTTGTCCGCATCGAAGTCGATCCGGCAGACATCATCCGGGTTGCCGAGGCTGAGTTGCGTGCGCAGCTCGTAGCGGCCCTGCGGGCGCTGGGCTATGCCCATGTGTGCCTGGACCTGGAAGGCTATGCACCAGGGAAGATGAACCGCGACCTGAAGGCCTGAAGCATCGGCCTGCTAAGCTTCTTCGACGTTTTGGATCTGTGGGGGTTCGGCCAGGCGCAGAATCGCCTGTTCGATCACATCCGAAGTGCTGGCATGCGTGCGGCGCTTCTCGCGATTGAGAATGATCTGGGCCTTGAGAGATAGCATGACCGAAATCTGCTTCTTGCCTTGCTCACGCTGGCGGTCCCGCCACCGTTGCTGACGATCCCGATCCGTTTTTCGTCTTTGCTTCAATGTGGCCATGAGAGACTCCCTGCCCGCATGCATTTGGTGTTCGGTGACGCACTTTGCCAAAGCGGTTATGCGTAACGCTAGCGCATATATTTCCGTCAGATCATGCCGCTTGTCAATGCATAAAGAGACGCCCGCGATCGGGTTCGCATGGGGCCGCGTCCTAAATAGTTCTTGTCCTGAAAATCATCTATTGTTAATAAGTTAAGGCAATTGTCGTCACCTATGGCAGAGATGAGGAGCAGTAAGAGAAATGTCTTTCGAAACTTTTGTGGCCCGGCGCTTTCTCAAGATCAAGAGCCGGCGCAAGCTGGTCCCGCTGATCACCATTTTGGCCACGCTGGGAGTCGCCGTAGGGGTGATGGTGCTCATCGTCGTCATTGCCGTCATGACCGGATTTCAATCCGAACTCAAGCGACGGATTCTGGGGATCGAAGCCCACCTGACCGTGATGCGCTACAATGAATGGGTCCAGGATTATCCCGGCGAGATGCGCAAAATCGAACAGGTCGCGGGCGTGACTTCCGTACAGCCCCATGTCTACGCCCAGGGGATGCTACGGGCCGCCGGAGGGCTTTCGGCCGTGATGCTCAAGGGTATCGATCCCGAGCGCGCCCAAGTCCGGGTGAGGATGAGAGGTGATCACGATCTGAATGCGCTGCTGAGACAAGCGGGCACGGAAGATCCCCAAGGGGCCGCCGATGTCGTCCTGGGCAAGGTTCTGGCCGATAAATTGAAAGTCGGGGTGGGCGATGGGTTGCTGGTCATGGTGGTCGGCGCCCAGCAGGCCGATCCGCGCCAGTTGCCGGGCATGCAGCGCCTGAAGGTGGTCGGCCTTTTCGATACCGGCATGCACCAGTACGACGGCGTCATGGGGTTCGTCAATCTCAAGCGATTGCAGCACATGGCAGGCACGACCGATCGCGTAAACGGCTTTGAAGTGCGCGTGGACGATGTGGAGCAGGTCGAGGAGATCGGCCGCCGCATTTTGGGACAACTGGGACCGAACTACTGGATCAGCGATTGGAAGTACATGCATCGCAACCTGTTTCACATGCTGGGCCTGCAGAAGCTGATGATGTACGTGATCCTGACCCTGATTATCGTGGTGGCCTCTTTTAATATCGCCAGCGCCCTGATCATGATGGTCAAGGACAAAGTCAAGGACATCGCCATCTTGAAAGTGATGGGGGCCAGCAGTCGAAGCATCCAGAGCATTTTTCTGAGAAAAGGCCTGGCCATCGGTTTGGTGGGCATCTGTTTGGGAATCTGCGGCGGCTTGATCCTCTATCTGATTCTGGATCGATATCCCTTCATCGAACTACCCGGCGATGTATACTTCTTGACAACCTTGCCGGTGCGGATCAGCCCCGTGGATCTTACGCTGATCGCGTTGGGGACGCTTGTCATTTGCGTGGCGGCTTCGCTCTACCCCGCCCTGCAGGCCGCCAAGTTGAAGCCGGTGGACGGGGTGCGCTTCCGCTGATGACCGTTGCCATTGCCTGGGAGAAGCGATGACCAAGCTCTTTAAAATCGGGTCGATAGCGGTTCTGGTGCTGCTGGTTGCGTTGGCCGCCATTGCCGATCGGCCGGCGGCCAAGGAGTGGGTGGGAGGCATGGATCTTTCATTATACCTGCGATTGGTGGCGATTCTTGGTTTGATTATTGCAGTCTTTCGCGCTTGGGGATACAAACGTGAAGTGGAAGCATCCCAGAAATACCAGCGCGCCCAGGAGGTGTTGACCCAAGCCGGCATCGCCGCCGAGCGCAAACAGCGCACCCTGGATGAGCTGGAGCAAAAGCTTGCGGCGCAATACGCCCGGAGGGAACAGGACCTGAGTGTGGCGTTGGATCAGGCCAAGGCCGATTACCAGAGCCGTTTGATAGCATTGAAAGAGCAAAACATGCAATTGAAGGAAGAGGCGGCCAAACTGATGCAGGAACTTAAAAGGAAGAAACAGGCGTGAAAAGGACGGCCTCGGTATGATCAAACGGACACCGTTTCAATTCCATTATCAATTCCAATTCAGCAACGGGCAGGTCAAGGAGTACCGCATCGCCCTGGACCCCGATACGCTGAGCCTGATCCCAACGTTGTCGGTGGAAACACCGCCAGAATGGGTGGGCCTGACTTATAAGCAATGCCGCGACTGCCCCTTGGCCTCCAACACTCACGCCCATTGTCCGATCGCCCAGAACATCATGGAGTTGGTGGAAACGTTCAAGGCGGTTTTCTCCTATCACGATTGCACGGTTGTGTGTGAAACGGCGGAAAGGACCTACTCGAAAAAGACCTCGGTCATGGAAGGTCTATCCGCCATCTTCGGGGTCATCATGGCCACCAGCGATTGCCCGGTCATGGAGTTTCTCAAACCCATGGCGCGTTTCCATCTGCCCTTTGCCACCATCGAAGAGACCACCATGCGCACGGCCTCCATGTATCTGTTGGCCCAGTATTTCAAGTACAGGGATCAGCCGGAAATCAAATTCGACTTCAAGACCCTGGAAAAACACTATGCCAAGGTGCAGCAGGTCAACGAAGGGCTGCTGGCGCGCATCAACAGCGTCGGCAGCGAAGATGCCGACAAGAATGCCATCGTAACGCTGCACTCGCTGTCCCAGTTCCTCTCCATGGAGATCGATTACAGCCTCAGCGGCCTGGAGTACATTTTTGCCGGGAGATATGCGGACTAGCAAAATGCCTACGAATCGGATGGACGCCATCCAAATCGAATACTGCTTTCAAGTGGATGATGCCCAGGACGATCGCTACCTGGTGACGCTCGATGCCGCCACGCTGACCACGCTCAGCACGCCGCCGCCGGATCTGCCAGCTTGGACCATCTTGCGGACCAATCAATGTCCCAATTGCCCGCTGGACCCCCGCGTCGAAGCCCATTGCCCGGCGGCGGTCAATATGGTCCATCTCGTCAAGCGCTTCGATCAACTGCTCTCCTACGACAAAACACTGGTGAGTGTGACCACGGAAGAGAGAAGAGTTTTCAGCCACACCACGGTCCAGCGGGGCATCTGCTCCCTGATGGGATTGCTGATGGCCACCAGCCAATGCCCGCGCACGGCGTTTTTCAAACCCATGGCGCGCTTTCATTTGCCCTTTGCCAGTACCCAGGAAACCATCTGGCGCGCCACCTCCACCTATCTGCTGGCCCAGTATTTCCGATACGGAGATGGATGCACGCCGGATATGACCTTTGAAGGGCTCAGTACCATCTACGGGGAGATCCAGATCGTCAACAAAGCCTTTGCCCGCAGGCTGCGGGGCGCCTGCCGGCAGGACTCCATGGTCAACGCAATCATTTTGCTCGACATGTTCGCCAAGTCGATGCCCACCGCCATCGAAGCGTCCCTGGCCGAAATTCGTGAATTGTTCGTCCCCTATCTGCGGTCGAGCGAACGGTCCTGATTGCCGAAAGGCAATGAATCCGGTCTATAGATGGGCGCTCCAGATACAAATTATGGCTCAAATTCTTGGGATTACTTGACAATGGCGGGCAGAAGGCCTACTTAACGGCCTGTCGGTGAATACAAGCGTGACACTGCGGCACGAATCCATCCATTAGGAAGAACCTGAGTTGATGCAACTGATTAAATCTTTTTTGCGCAAAATTGGCCTATCCAAGCGAAAAACAGAACAAACCGAGACTGAATTGGTTCAGCAGGCGCCCGCGGAATCCTTGCCCCAAGGAATCGAAGGCCAGGCTACGCCGCCCCAGGCAAAAGAGCGGGAGGGCGCAGGCTCCGCGTCGCGCCGCCGCCGGCGGCCATCGTCCGCCAAAGGAAACACCGAAAAACCGACGGATCGGCCCGCGCCGCCTCCCTGGGACCCGGCTGCTTTTCAGGTGCCGCCCGCCGAGGGCAAAGTGCGCTTCCACGATCTGAATCTGCCGGAGCCGGTGATGCACGCCGTATTGGACTTGGGCTTCCAATACTGCACGCCCATCCAGGCCGAGATCATGCCCAGCACGCTGGCGGGCAAGGACGCCTCCGGTAGGGCCCAGACCGGCACCGGCAAGACCGCCGCTTTCTTGATCACCGTGCTCACGCGTTTGCTGACCGAACAGCGAGTGGATAAGGATCGCAGGGGGACGCCGCGTGTGTTGGTGCTGGCCCCGACCCGGGAATTGGTCATGCAGATCAGCGAAGAGGGGCGGC
Source organism: Deltaproteobacteria bacterium (assembly GCA_021819735.1). Taxonomy (GTDB): domain Bacteria; phylum Desulfobacterota; class Desulfobacteria; order Desulfobacterales; family Desulfosarcinaceae; genus Desulfatitalea. The sequence goes on along the minus strand of JAKAFO010000035.1, from coordinate 20,195 downwards.
AGCTTGCCAAGTACACGGATTTGAGCATCGTCCCGGTGTTCGGCGGCATGGATTACGACAAGCAGCGCCGGCAGTTGGCCCAAACCCATTGCGATATTGTGGTGGCCACCCCCGGGCGTTTGCTCGATTTCAAGCGGCAGGGTGACGTGCGTCTCGATCAGGTGGAGGTTCTGATCATCGACGAAGCCGACCGGATGCTCGACATGGGTTTTATCCCCGATGTGCGCAAGATCATCGCCGCCACACCGCCTAAAAATAAACGCCAGACCCTGCTTTTCAGCGCTACGCTGACCCCCGAAGTCATTCGCTTGGCCGCCCAATGGACCACCCAACCGGTGACGGTGGAGATCGAGCCCCAGCAGGTGGCGGTGGATACCGTGGAGCAGTTGGTTTACATCGTTACGCGCGAGGATAAATATGTTCTGCTCTACAACATCATTACCAAAAAGAACCTGGAACGCGTGATCGTGTTCTGTAATCGCAAGGACGAGACCCGCAAACTGGCCGATCTGTTCACCCGCTATAAGATCGACAATGCGGTGCTCTCCGGCGACGTTCGCCAGCGGGCGCGCGTCCGGACCCTGGACGATTTCAAAGCCGGTAAAATCCGGATTCTGGTGGCAACCGACGTGGCCGGCCGCGGCATTCACATCGAAGGCATGGATCATGTCATCAACTACACGCTGCCCAGGGACCCCGAGGATTATGTCCACCGCATCGGACGCACCGGCCGGGCCGGCGCCGCCGGCACCTCCATCAGCTTTGCCGACGAGGAGGACAGCTTCTACATCCCGGCCATTGAAATCCTGATCGGCCACAAACTGCCGTGTATCCAACCCCAAGACGAGTGGCTGGCACCGCCGCCACCCCCGCCGCCGGCCAAACGCAAGCCGGCCGGCTCCCGGGAAAGCGCCCCCTCGGACGGCGAAGCCGGCTCCCGCTCGCGAAAGCGGGGCAGTCGATCGCCATCGCGACCCTCAAGACCGCGTAGCCCGCGACCCAACCGCGAACGCCGGCCACCGCGCAAAACCACGGAAGCGTGATCCTGGCGGGTAGTGGCACTGCAAGGCCTACCAGCTTAAAGTTCCGTCTCCAAAAAGCCGAAATTACCCCAGGCGCATCGATTGAACGACGCCGCATCGGGGGTGGTCATGAAGACGGTCATACTCATTGTGATATTTGTGCTCTTTACCGCATTCTTATGTGAATACCATGGGTTTCGGCGAGGCTTCGAGGCCGGCAGCCGGGTGACCAACGCCTGGTGGATCGACAAGAAGAGCCAGCTCTACGACACATCGGAAGTGCTGCGACAAAATCTGCGTGACGGAAACGACCGAATCTAAAGCTCAGATTATACCGCACGCTGCTTTTCCCAGGCGTGCTACTTGCACTGGGGAACGAATTCTGGGATAAAGTATGCAAATTTCGTAATTGCTAATCGGCTGAAATCTTGCCTCGCTGCGCCCGGAGACCGTCCCGTAAGCACCATTGTTTTTGGTATGCTCATTGCAGTCCCCTTAACTCAATCGTTTCGCGATCACTTGCAATTCCTCTACTGATCTCCCCATAGCGTTCGTTTGTCACGCACTCCTTTTCCAGGGAAGTTGTTTTCTCCGCACCCAATTTGATGCTCTCCTTGCAAGGTCATGCAGCCTTCCGGGGGCGAAGTTTTGCTTTGGTCTTCCTTCTAAAGTGGAGAGGTGGTTTCTCGGCGCGCTTCATGGTCATAATCCGCGGCCCTCTGGCAGGCAAGCCCTCGATGAGAAGGGAGGTGATAAGGGTCGATTGTCGAAAGCCGCAATTATCCATCTATTTACCAATAATGGAGGAAACAATGCGTAAGTCTATTTATTTTATTGGAATTATTATTTTGATCGTTGGGTTCACAGCCAATGTCTGGGCCGGCGAAGCCACCCAGGATGAAGTCACGGCCAAATGCCAGGAGGCGGCCAAGTTGATTCAGGAAAAAGGGATCGATACCGGGATAAAAACCATTGGTTCGAAGGACGGGCCTTTCGTGTGGAAGGATACCTATGTGTTCTTGATGGACTTGGATGGCAAGATGCTGGCCCATCCCATGAGTCCGCAACTGACCGAGCAGAAAGATCTGCTTAAAACCAAGAATACGGACGGTAAGCTCATCTTCGTCGACTTCATCAAATTGGCTAACGACAAGGGTAGCGGCTGGGTCGATTACATGTGGCCCAAACCAGGCCAGGACAAGCCAGTGGAAAAGAGCACCTATATTTACCGTGTGCCGGGGACCCAGTACCTCGTCGGCGCCGGTATTTATAAATAGGCCTCGCTCCCACGTAAAGGCAGTGAAAAATGCCGACCGCGAGGCGTCGTGACGCGGAATCTCCGCTGTGTCGCTCTCGCGCTTTTACAGGGGCCGGTTTTCTTCGGAAAGCCGGCCCTCTTATTGGAAGTGATTGTAGCCGCCCCCCAGGGTGCTGACGGCCCCATCGTCCGACACCAACACCACATCTCCGGGCCGATCGGTAACGCGGCCCACTTCGTAGCAGGTCACCCCCCCGGCTTTCAGGCGGGAAACATTCTCCGGCGGCATGGAGAAAAGCAATTCAAAATCTTCTCCGCCGCCAATGGCCCAATGCAACGGATCGACGCCCAAGAGGCGACCCGCCGCGCGCACCTCGTCATGCAGCGGTATCGCCGAAGCCCGGATCTCGGCGCCCACATGGCTGGCCTTGCAGATATGGCCGACCTCCGAACCCAGGCCGTCGCTGATGTCGATCATGGCATGGGCCAGGGAAGCAATGCGCCCGGCGACATCCAGGCGGCAGGTCGGGGCGAGGTGCTTTTCGCGCAGGTAAGTCGAAGGGGTTTGGCCTTGGGAAAGCAGGGCCAGCGCCGCCGCCGAGGCCCCCAGGCAACCCGTGACCAGCAGGGCGTCCCCGGGCCGGGCGTGGCTGCGCAGCCGCAGTTGATCCGGCGGCACCGAGCCGAGCAGCGTAATGTTGACCGTGACCAGCGCCCCTTGGGTGGTGTCGCCCCCCAGTATGGCGATATGGTGTCTGCGGCACGATTGCCCGAGCCCCCGATACAGGCCTTCGGCCCAGGCCACCTCGGTATCGGCAGGGAGCACGAGCGAGACGAACATCCATCGGGGCGTGCCGCCCATGGCCGCGATGTCGCTCACGTTGCATTCGGCGGCCTTGATTCCGATTTGTTCGGGGGAAGCCCAGGCGCGGTTGAAGTGTTGCGCTTCCACCAGAATGTCGGTGGTCACGAGCAGGTAAGGGGCTGGTTCAGGCGCCACGCGCAGCACGGCGGCATCGTCGCCGATGCCTTGGATCACCTCGGGCCGCGCTCCCGGCACGATTTCGGACAGCCGCCGGATCAGAGCGAACTCTCCGCCGATCTCTTTGATTTTCATGGGATGGTTCCCGCTACGAGAAAAACTTCTTGAACAATCCCCCGCTCTTCTTGCCGTCCATGCCCGGCGGCGGCGTGCTGGGCGGCGCGGATGGCGGCGGCTGGATGTTTTCGGGTGCCGGCTCGTCGATTTGCGCCAGGCGGCCCCCGCCGATGAAGCGAAACCGTGGGCCCTGGGGTCCCAAGCCGACTTGCATGCCGGCTTCCAGGGCCGCCTGGGTGTTGATGGGCATTGCGTTGATGGTAATGCCGCCGGCGCCGGTCAGATCTTTGATCCAGTACTGGTTGGCGGCGAAGAAGATCTGGGCGTGGCGCTCACGAACCGCGGCATGGGCAACTACGAAATCGCATCCCGGCCCGTTGCCGATGACGATGGGCAGGGTGTGGAAGGATTTCAGCGCCGGCCCGTATTGGATGGCGAAGGGTACCTTTACCGGTTCGATGCCGACGGGGGCTGCCGACGGCGGCGGTTGCGGCGCCGGCGCCGGCCGTACGGGCGTAACCGGCGGCGCGACCGCGCGGGGTGGCGGCGGCGCCTGTCTGGGTGGCGGCGGTTGGAGCGGTGCGGAGGTGGCCGACACCGAACGCGGCGCGGTCATGGGCGGCATTTGCGGTGCCCCCGGTTGGGCGCTGACCGTTTGGGTCAGAAAACTGACTTTGGGTCCGTTTTCGGTGAACATGAGCACATCGCCGTCCTTTAGAAACGTCTCGGAGATGCGCTGCCCATTGACATAGGTGCCGTTGGTGCTGGCGTCGATCAGCTTGAAGCGGTTGCCTTCGCGTACGATGCGGGCATGGATACGGGAAAGATTGGTCAAGTCTTTTGGAAAATTGACCTGGCAATCCGGGTGCCGACCGACGCTGATTTCATTCTCGGTGAATTCCTGGATGTCGCCTTTGCGAGGGCCTTGAATATGGACGAGCTGAACCGAAATGTCTGGTATCATGGACATAAGCGAACACGCCTCTTCTTGTCGGACGAAGGATCGTCTCAGCGAAGCCATCCCTCGGATATCGGGAAACAATTTTCTCAAGCGCTATCATATTTCCAAGCCGAATCAAAACCATTTTTTTGTTGTCCGACCCTTCGGTTATAAAGGAATCAATATTGACAATAAGCGGATATTAAAATTAAAAATAGTTACACGAATTCCTTCGGATGGGCGTCTGGATATCAAGCTTCCGATGAAAACGCCGATAGTAATGTCACCAGAGACTCTAACGCCAAAGGCCATCAGGACTATGTTCCGGCATCAACGCCCCACACACGGCACCATTTCCAAAGCGACGCTAAAAACATGTATAAGATAGATTTTATCGGTAAAACCGATATGGGCCGTGTACGGTCCAACAATGAGGATATCTTCCTGCTCAATGCCCAAGCCGGTTACTGCCTGGTGGCCGACGGCATGGGCGGCGCGGCAGCCGGCGAGATGGCCAGCCAGATCTTTGCTCAGACGGCGGCCGACATCTTTGCGGGCCGCCCACCGGCCAACGAGCAGGAACTGGTGGAACGTGTCCAGAACTCCTTTTTAAAAGCCAACGACCGTATCCTGGAGCATGTGGGCGCCAATCCCGATCATAAAGGCATGGGCTGCACGGCCGAACTGCTGGCCTTCACAGCCACCGGTTTTGTCATCGGCCACATGGGTGACAGCCGCACGTACCGCCTGCGCCAGGGCGTCCTCAAGCAGCTTACCAAGGACCACTCCCTGGTTCAGGATCAGATCGATCAAGGCATGATCACCGCCGAACAAGCCCGATCCCATCGCATGCGCAATGTCATTTTGCGCGCCGTGGGCGTACGCCCTTCGCCGGCCCTGGATACCCTGCGCGGGCCCATCTTCGCCGGCGATCTTTTCCTGCTCTGTTCCGATGGCCTCACCGACCTGGTGGAAGATGAACGCATCGTTCAAGTGCTGCTGGCGGAAGGAGATCTGGCAGCCAAAGCGGACCAACTGGTCAGTCTGGCCAATCAGGCCGGAGGCAAAGACAACATCACCGTGGTGCTTGCGGGCGTGGCATGAAATTCATCGGCTGGCTTTGCATGCTTCTTATCCCAGCCTGGGCATTGATGCCCTTTGGCATCGCGCATGGTTCCGATTACGAACGGACGGTTGCCATGCCGGTTTCGGAAACCGAGGCCGTCATCACCCCCTGGCTGGAAAGCAATGGCTTCGCGGTCTACCGCGCCAAAAGCGATCAACAGGAAGTGCAACTGGAGGCGGACAAGCCGGGAACGCGCTGGCGGGTGCGGCTCAAAGCCCACTCTCCGCTGGCCACGCGCATAAGCGCGCAGGAGGAGAGCGGCCGGGAGAATCCGCCGTTGAGCGCATTTTGGGAATACCTGGAAGGGTATGTAAAAATGCCATCCGGCACCAGTCGGCAGACGATGCGCGCGACTCCCGATCCGGTTCACCGGCAACTGAATGCCGTTGTATGCCTTTTTACGGATCGTGGCGGCACATCCGCCCAACTCACCGGATTTGCCATTGATCGCCAGGGACTGATTCTCTCCACCGCCCATGACCTGAAGCCGGGGCAGGAACTGAGCGTCCAATTTCGCGATGGCCGCGAATCCGGCGGCCGGGTGGTGAAACTGGATGCCTATCGGGATTTGTGCCTGATCCAAGTCCCCCACGCGCTGGAACACGTGATCCCCTTAGGCAATGGGCGCTACACGCCCGGCAGCGACGATGCGCTGTTTACCGTGGGGTGTCCCCGCGCCGGTCTGGGCGAAATCGAGAGCGGCACTCTGGACGGACCGCCGCGGCGGGTGGAAGGGCTGCCGCTGTGGCAGGTGCGCATGCACATCGAGCCGGGCAGCAGCGGCAGTCCGGTCTTCGATGAACATGGCCGCCTGGCCGCCGTGGTGAAGGGACGCTATCGGGGAACCAACGCCGTGGGCTTTTTGATCCCCTTTGAAACCTTGCAGCATTTTCTGGAAAGCGATTGAAATGATATCCGAATACGGGCGATACCGTATCATCAAGGAACTCGGCAAGGGAACCATGGGAGTGGTCTATCAAGCCCATGACCCCCAAATCGACCGCATGGTGGCCTTGAAAATATTGCGACCCGACCGGGTGACCAGCGAATCTTTCGTGGCGCGCTTTCTCAAGGAAGCGCGCGCCATCGGCCGCTTGTCCCATGCCCACATCGTCACCATCTACGATGTCGGCGAAGACCACGGCACCGTATACATCGCCATGGAATTTCTCAAGGGCGAACCGTTCAACGAAGTGGTGCGTTCGGGGCGCCTGACGGTACCCCAGTGCGTGGAGATCGCCCGCCAGGTGGCCGAAACCCTGGATTACGCCCACCGTCAGGGTATCGTGCACCGGGACATCAAACCGTCCAATATCATCCTGACCGAAGACCACCAGGTCAAGCTCACCGACTTCGGCATCGCCCGCATCGAAGATATGGCCGCCGGCCAACAAACCCAGGCCGGCGAGATCCTGGGCACCCCGGTCTACATGTCTCCCGAGCAGGTCGTGGGCCAGCAGGTGGATGGCCGTTCCGATCTCTTTTCGGTGGGGGTGATCCTCTATGAAATGATCGTCGGTCGCCGGCCCTTCGGCGGCAACAACATTGCCGCCATCTTCCAGGCCATTACCCATGATACGCCCGAGGCGCCCTCGGCCAAGGACCCGTTCATTCCCCAGCGCCTTTCCGACCTGATCATGAAAAGCCTGGCCAAGGACCCGGCCCAGCGTTTTCAGACCGGCCGCCAGATGGCCGAGGCCCTGGCAACGGTTCTGCCGGCCGGAGGCCAGTCGGCCGTTGCGCCACCGCCTGCGCCGCAAGCAACCCGGCGCTCCGGCATCAAACCGCTAATTCTGACGGTGCTGTTGATCCTGGTTCTGGCCGGTGGTACCGGCGGCTACTACTTATATGGACGGAAGGCGTCCTCTCCGGACCCGGCCACCCCTGGGGATCCGCCGGTGGCCCAACAGGTGACCCCGGCTCCGACCCAAGCCCCGGTCCAACCCCAAACGGCGATGCTGCGGATCAGCAGCGAACCCATCGGGGCCACGGTCTTTGTCGATAGCGGCGAAAAAGGGCCGACACCCCTGGACGTGCCGCTGCCCCTGGGAAAGCATGAACTGCGTTTGAGCATGCCCGGATTCCTGGAGTGGGAAGCGCAAGTGGATCTGGATCGCGAAACACCTCTGCATATCACTATGCGGCCCGTGGAATAGACGCAGACCATGACGTCTCAGCGCCCTCCAAAAGGCGCCCATTATTTGTCCATCTCTTTGACCTGCATGCAACAGGAGGAGAACCATGAAGCTTTGGATGCGATGGTGCCATGCGGCGCTGATAGCCTTGTCCATCACCCTGGCGGGAATTCCGGTCGCCTACAGCCAAATGAAAGCCGGCGAAGCCGCGCCCCTGTTTACCTTGAAAAACAGCCAGGGAAAAAGTTTCGAGCTGGCCGGCATGAAGGCAAAGCCCATGCTGATTCTCTACTTCTTCGATGTCGCCTCCCGCCCCAGCCAGGAGGGCCTTCTGAGTCTGGACAAACTGGCCAAGCTATACAAAGATGCGGAACTGGCCGTCTGGGGCATCACCCGTTCGGATGCGGGCCAGGTTTCCCAATTTCTCTCCCAAACCCAGCTTGGTTTTCCCGTATTGATCGATGACGGCACGGTGGCCGACCAGTATGCTGCCCGCATCATCTTGCCCACGGCCTGCATCGTGGGGCCGGATCTGAAATTGCTGGACTATTTCCAGGGTGGGGGCAAAACCACGGAAGCGCTGCTGGTGACCCTGGCCGAACGCAAATTGCAGAGCCGGCAGACCAACATCGCCAAGGCGCTCAGCAACGAAGTCACCCAAAAGGACCCAGGTAATGTGCGGGCCAAGAGTGTTCAAGGCTATGCCGAATTGAAAGAGGGGGACCTGAAGGCGGCCGAGAACACCTTTTCCAAACTCTCCCAGAAAAAGGGGGATGCCGAGATCGTCGGTAAGGAAGGGCTCTCCCAGGTCTATGCCCAGAAAGGCCAGCCGGACAAAGCCATGACCATGGCCCGGGAAGTAGAGGGCAAGGCCGGAGATCGCGCGTATTCCCACCTCGTCCAAGGCGACCTGCTCTACAGCCAGAACAAACCCAAGGAGGCCGAGGCCGAATACCGCAAGGCCATCGAAAAGCCCGGCGGCAATCCCAGCCACCGCGCGACGGCCTACAACCAGTTGGGACGGATTTACGCCGCGCGCGGGGACTATTCCAAGTCGCTGGGGATGTACGATCAGGCCGTCTCACTGGACCCGTTTTACGTGGAGGCCACCTCCAACAAGGGCATGACCTACGAGCGCCAGGGGCAGTGGGACATGGCCCTGGAATCGTACCGCAAAGCCCAGGCCATCGATCATGCCGATCCATTCGCAGCCACGCTGGCGGCCAACGCCAACAAAATGATCCTAATGGAGAAAGACCCGGACCGCCGGCGACAAATCGAGGCTCAGATCGATACCTATGCGCAAAATTACAAGGATGGCGTCGCGGCTTCCGATCAAAAAAGCGACGATCCATGGACCAGCGGCGCAGCGATCCAAATGATGCTGTTGGAACCCGTGGAGACCGGCGGACTCTCCATCCGGGACGGGTTCCCCAGAGTATTGACCCTGCACCTGGCCGAACAATTAAATAGCTCCGGAAGGCTGGGGATCGTCGAACCCATCGTCCTGGAACGAGTGATCCGCAAAGTGGGGTTGAGCAACAGCGATCTGGCCGACCCGGATATCACCCTGAAACTTGCCCGGGCCTGCGGGGCCAAGCTGATCGCCAAGGGCACATTGTACCATCTTGTCGAAGGCACGTTGCTCAAATACAAGCTGATCGATACCGTCGCCAATCGGGAGTCCAAGGAGATCAGCCGCCAATTGGCCTCCGCGGCCACTTTGGGCAAGGACATGCACTGGTTGAATCGTGAAATGTTGCTGGCCGTCATGGGGGAATATCCCTTGCAAGGTTTCGTGGTGCAGGTGAATGGCCACGAGGTGTTGATGAACCTGGGAAGCAAGCAGGGCGTCGTGGTGGGCGCGCTCTTCGACGTGGTCGAAGACAAGCCGGCGGTTGAATTCAAGGGTAAGGTTCTCAAAGCCGAAGCGGCCGTGATGGCCACCATCGAGGTGGTGCGGGTGGAAGAAGAGTTCGCCTATGCCCAGATCAAAGAGCAGCGGCGCCAGATCGCCGTTGAAGACAAACTGCGTGAAAATATCCGCGTGCTCAAGGGTGAACCGCTATCGAACTGGTAATCCGAAATTGAAAACCGTTATTTAATGTGGTAAACATGCCATTTTTAATTGGTTGTGCATTTTAGCCAGCCGAGCGGGGGGTGACGTTGCAGGCGGTCAAAACCTTGAAACCATGGAGAATGGCGCGCCTGGCAGGGCTCGAACCTGCGACCTACGGATTAGAAGTCCGTTGCTCTATCCAACTGAGCTACAGGCGCGAAAGGTATAGGGCAAATAGCATAGGCTCCCAATAATGTCTATGGAAAATGGGACCATGCGCCAGCCTGACGCGTTGCCGCCGGTACACTTCTGAGAGACGAAAGCCAGGTATGATGGATAAAGATAAAAACAGTTCGGCCACGACGGCCACCGCCGTGAAAAGCAAAGCCGCTTCCAAGCTGGTCATCGACAACCGTAACATCCAGGCCGATTCGGGCAAGGCGCTGGCCAAATTCGATCCGCTCCAGCGCTACTTGTCGGAGATCAGCCGTTACCGTTTGCTGACCCGTGAAGAAGAGATCGAGCTGGGCCGCCGGGTGCAGGAAGAAGACGATATGGAGGCCGCCTATCAACTGGTGACCTCCAACCTACGGCTGGTCGTCAAAATTGCCCTCGAATTCCAGAGGGTTTGGATGCAAAACCTCCTGGACTTGATTCAGGAAGGCAACATCGGCTTGATGCAGGCCGTCAAGAAATTCGACCCTTACAAGAACGTGAAGTTTTCCTACTACGCCTCGTTCTGGATCAAGGCCTACATCTTAAAATTCATCATGGACAACTGGCGGCTGGTCAAGATCGGTACCACCCAGGGCCAGCGCAAACTCTTTTTCAAGCTGAAAAAAGAGAAGCAGTTGTTGATCGAGCAGGGATTCGACCCCAAGCCCAAACTGCTCTCCCAGCGCTTGGGCGTGTCCGAGCGCGAGATCGTGGACATGGACCAGCGTCTGGACGGCTGGGATGTCTCCCTGGATTCCCCGGTCAAAGAGGGCTCCGACACCGGCAAGATCGAATTTGTCAGCGAGGGCAGTGCCTCGGCCGAAGACCGGGTGGCCAAGAAGGAGATCGAACTTCTGCTGCACAACAAGGTTTCTGAATTCCGCGAGCAGATGAGCGACCGCGAATTGGAGATTTTCGACCAGCGCATTTTTTCGGATGCGCCGGTGACGCTCCAGGAGATCGGGGACCGATACGGAATCTCCCGGGAGCGGGTGCGCCAGATCGAAAAAAATGTGATCAAAAAGATGCGGGATTTCTTTAAATCGGAGATCCCCGATTTTGAAGCCTATACCAACCGTGAGCCATAAGCGGCGACCCAGATATGACCATTGCGCGTGGCCGTCCGGAAGTGGACGGACACGAACGAGTTCCAGGACCCATCTCCATTCTTGAGATCAACACATATGCGCCATAAAGCGATTCAACGAGCGATTCTCCTCATTGCGGGTATCGCCGCCGTGGGGTGCCAAGCCGGATTGCCGCCTGTGGCGCCGGATGTGGAGCAAACCGCGCCATCCGAAACCGTATTGGACGAAGCGACGGTGCCGAACGGATCGGCGGCCGCTTACTATTACTTCAGCATTGCCCAGATGAAAATCAAAGAGGGGGCCCCGGCCGAAGCCCAGTGGCTGCTGGAAAAGTCCATCCAGTACGATCCGCGCTCGGCGGCACTCAAAATGGAGCTGGCCGATCTTTACTTGGCCCAGCGCAACGATGACAAGGCGTTGGCCTTGATCCGCCAAGTACTTGCCGATCATCCCAACAACAGCGAAGCCCTGGTCCTCGCCGGACGCATTTATCAGCAGCGCGACCAGATCGCCGAAGCCAAGGGGCTTTTCGAAAAAGCCCTGGTCAATGCCCCCAACGATCCGGACATCTACCTCTACCTGGGGCGGATCTATTGGAACGAAAACGATCTGGCCAACGCCGAGCGCGTCTTCCGGCGCATGGCGACCCATTTCCCCTCGTCCTACGCGGCGCACTATTTCAATGGAAAAGTGCTCTCGGCCCAGGGCAAGTACGAGCAGGCCACGGCAGCTTTCCAGCGCTCGCTGGAATTGGAGCCCTCGCTGGAAGAGCCGCGCTTCGAACTGATCGACATCTACCGGTCTCAAAAGAAGAACGCGCTGGCGGTCAAGGAATATAAGACCATTCTGGAGTCGAATCCTGAAAATATAAAAGCGGCGTTGGAACTGGCCGAATACTACCGTGAAACCAAGCGCCCGGATCTGGGCAGACCGCTTCTGTTGGAATTGGGAAGGCGCAGCGAGGACGATACCGCCGTTTTAGAGTACCTCTTCGAAAACTATCTGGAAACCAAGCAATACGAGAAAGCGGCATGGGCCATCGAGGGCATGCTGCGCGCGGCGCCGCAGCAGTCCGAACTGCACTACCTGGCCGGCGTTGCCTACGACGGCCTGAAACAGGTCTCCAAGGCCTTGGATCATTTTGCGAAAGTATCGTATCCCTCGCGCTACTTCGAAAACGCCGTGGCCCACCGCGCCCTGTTGTTGCGGGACATGGGCAAGCTGGACCAGGCCATCGCCGTTATCCGCCAGGCCATTGCATACGAACCCCACAACGGAAACTATTATCTTTATCTGGGGTCGTTTTACGAAGAGCTCGAACGCTATGACGAAGCCCTGGCGGCCTTAAAGCAGGGGGTGGCCGTGGACGGCGACAACGCCCGCCTGTATTTTCGCATCGGTGTCATCCATGACAAGGCCGGCCGCCGCGACGCGGCCATCGAGGCCATGAAGCAGGTGCTGCGGGTCCAGCCCGACGATGCCGATGCGCTCAACTATTTGGGCTACACCTATGCCGATATGGGCATTCATCTGGACGAAGCCCAGGAGTTGATTGAGCGCGCCATGACCCTGAAGCCCAACGACGGCTACATCACCGACAGCATGGCCTGGGTCCAGTTCAAGCAGGGGCGCTATGAAGAGGCCCTCAAGTGGCTGTTAAAGGCCGTTCAGCTCGTACCTGACGATCCCGTCATCCTGGAGCATTTGGGCGATGCCTATCTTCAACTGGGCAACAAGGAGAAGGCCTTGAAGTACTACCGACGTTCCCTGGAGTTCAAGGACAAGGACAGCCAGCCTTTGAAAGAGAAGATCCGCGGCCTGAAACCCACACCCTGAAACGATGCCATGAAACCATCCGCTGTGCCGGCAACGCCTACCCGGTTTTCGTTTGTTCTCTTGTGTTTGAGCACGTTGCTCGTCCTGAATGGATGCGCCTGGCTGATGGCGCCACCCCAAAGCGACCCCAAGGCAGCGCAACACCTGACGCGCTGGACCGAACACAATGCCGGTTTGAAGCGGTTCAAAGGGTTGTTGCGGGTCCAGATCAAGGCCGAAGGCCAGACCCTGAACGGCCGGGCCGCACTGGCCGGCATTATCCCCGACCGGCTGCGGGTGGAACTGCTCCAGACCCTGGGGCAACCCATTACCAGCCTGGTTGGCGACGGCACCACCATCCGGGTGCATGCCGTCAGTGAAGGACGCTTCTACCAGTGGGACCAAACCGGTAGCGCCCTAGAGCGATTCATCCATGTGCCCGTCGGCATCGATGCCCTCCTGGAGATCCTCAGCGGCCGGCCGCCGCTACCTGCCTATGTGGCCGCCCAGATGGATGCGAAAACGGAAGATGCCTGCAATATCGTTTTGAAAGACCGCTGGAACAGCGTGGTGGCCGACCTGCAGTGCGATGGCGAAGGTCGCATTCGGGCGTTTCGGTCCGTGGACGTCGAAGGCGTTCTGCAATACGAGGTGCACTGGGACGCCTGGCAGCCAGTGGCCGGCTACAATCTGCCGCGCACGGTGCGCATGATATCGGGGCGCGGCGATCAGGTCACCTGGACCCTGGAGCGCTTTTGGCCCGATGTCGAGATACCGCCCGCCACCTTCGTCCTGGAAGGCGCCGGCAACTCCTGACGGCATTCCACCGCCGGCGGGCCGAGGGCAAGGGAGCGCTTGCATGCCCGAGAGTTCTTCCCGCCACCGTTTCGTGGCCGATGCCACCCTGGGCAAGCTGGCCAAGCACCTGCGCCTGGCAGGCTTCGACACGCTTCTCGACACTCAGACGCCCCGGCCGGAGCGGCTATCGTTTCTGGCCCACAACCAGCGCACCATTTTAACCCGTAGCGGTAAAGTTTACCGGGCTCTGACCGGCATGGCGATAGTCCTTGTTCGCGCCAACGATCCGCGGGACCAATTCCGACAGGTGATAGCCACCCTGGGCCTGGCCTCCGGGGATTTGAGGCCCCTGACCCGTTGCGGCCTATGCAACAAAGAGCTGGAGCGCCTGCCCAAGTCGGATGCGATCGGAAGGGTCCCCGAATATGTCTGGCAGCAATATAGCGATTTCAAAACCTGCCCGGCGTGCCGGCGCATCTATTGGCCGGGCAGTCATGCGCAGCGCTGGCGGGACCGGATAATCCAATCGTTTGGGCCTTGAGCGCCCGTCACGTCTCGTCGCCCGTAAGCGTAATCGCCGCATCGATCAAAGCCAGGTGGCTGTATGCCTGGGGAAAATTGCCCAACAGGCGCTTGGAATCGAAATCCATATCCTCGCTGAGCAGGCCGACGTGATTGCGATAGCTCAATACGCGCTGGAAAAGCGCCCTGGCTTCCTGTTTCTCGCCGATCTGATAGAGGCTCTTGATCAGCCAGAAGGTGCAAATGGTGAATGCGGATTTGGGGACGCCGAAATCGTCGGCATTGCGGTAGCGGTACATCAACCCCTCGCGGCTCAGGCGCTCGCGGGTCAGGCGCACCGTGGCGGCAAAGCGCGCATCGTCGGGGGCCAGAAAACCATAGTGCGCCATCAACAGGTTTGCGGCGTCCAGATAGGGTTCGCCGTAGGATTGGGTAAAGGCTTGGAGGGAGTCGTCCCAGCCCCGGGAGAGGATGTCCGCCTTGATCTTTGCCCGCACCCCGTCCCATTTCTGGGCATAGTCGCTCCTGTTGAAATATTCGGCGATGCGCATGGCCCGATCCATCCCCACCCAACTGAGCATTTTGGAAAAGGTGAAATGTTTTTGGGTGGTGCGAAACTCCCAGATCCCGTCGTCTTTTTTATACCAGGTGGCCTCCAGATGCCGCGCCAGGGTGCGCACCACCGTCCATAGGCCTTCGCGGTTCTCCTCTTTCTCGCGCTTGAAGATGGTCAAGTATTGATAAATGGCATCGATGAGGACGCCGAAAATATCGTTCTGGCGCTGAACATGGGCCGCGTTGCCGATGCGCACCGGCTTCGAGCCTTCATAGCCTTCCAACCAATCGAGCGTTTTTTCGGTGAGTTTCTTTTCGCCGTTGATGCCGTACATGATCTGGATCTTTTCATCCTTGTAGGGGATGATTTCGAGGACGAAATCTATGAAGCGCCGGGCGATATTGTGGCGTTTGAGCCGGGTCAGCACGGCGATGGTCATGGAGGCGTCGCGCAGCCAACAGAAGCGGTAGTCCCAATTGCGAGGGGCGCCGATCTCTTCAGGCAGCGAGGTGGTCAGGGCCGCCAGGATGGCACCGCTGTTCTGGTAGGTCAGCAGCTTGAGCACCAGGGCGCTGCGCAGGATCTCTTCGTTATACTCGGAAAAGCGCTGGTTGTTGGCGGACCAGTCCATCCAATAGACTTTGGTTTTTTCGAATTCCAGTTCGATAACGTCCAAATCCAGCGGGCTCAATTTTTGGTTGTAGCTCAGGAGCATGAAACAGCTTTTGGCGATCGTCAGCGGACGACCTTCGGCGATGGCGGCCAGCTCCAGATCGGAGTAAAGGTAAACGGTCTCATAGCGCCCGGCGGTGGTGGCGGTTTTGAGATACTCCGGCCGCACCTCCGTCCTGGCCGGATGCTGACCGTAATAGGGGCGTGGATTGTAGCGGATCTGTATGCGCGGTGCGCCGCGAATCACCCGAATGTAGCGGATGATGTCCGGCGGGCAGTGGTAATCACGATCGCCGCGCTTGTAGCGGGGCATGAAATCCAACAGCTCGAAATCGTCACGGCCGTTGCCGAAGGAGGTGGCCAAAATGTTGGTTTTGGGCAAATAGGCCTGCCGGATATCGTAGCTCCCGTCCACGGTCAGACCGAATTCACCGCCTCGCTCCCGGTCCAGGATCTTGGCGAAGACGGCCTGGGAGTTGAAGTGGGGCAGACAGCACCACTCGATCGTTCCCCTGCTGGAGATCATTGCCGCGCTAAGGCAATTGCCGATCACGCCGTAGTCCAGATTGCGCATCTCAAACCTCCGATCTGCCGGTCCGGCGGCCGCGCTCGGCCAGGAACGCTTCGAGGAAAGTCCGGAAAGCTGCCGGATCGGGGCTGCGATACCGAGCCGCGGTAACGCCGTCCCCCACCTTGACGCTGACGATTCGCTCGTCGGCGACCCGGAACATGTTCTCATCGGTTTCGTCGTCGCCGGCGCACAGCGCCTTGGAATATCGCCGCCGGGCCATGAAGGCGGACATCACCAGCCCTTTGTTGGCGTGCATGGAAACGACCTCGACGATTTTTTTGCCGTGATGAATTTTTACCGGCAGATTGCTCAGGATTTCGGAAAGATCGGCCACCAACTGGTGCGCCTTCCAGGTGCCGAACTCAGGGTCCGATTCGCGATAGTGCCACACCACCGAGGATCGTTTGACCTCCACGGCGCTGCCGGGGGTCATGTCGGTGTAGTGGGTAAAAATTTCGACCATCTTGTCCATCCACCCCAGATCGGCCTTGGAATCGAAAAGCACCCAGGCATCCCGGGGGGACAAGCGGTAGGAGGAACCGTGTTCGGCCACCAAGGTGAAATTGAAACATCCGAACCAATGGGTCATCTCCTCCTGGGTCCGGCCGCTGATCAGGTAGACATCCAGGCCGGGGGCGGCTGCCAATTGTTCCAGCAAATGCGCGATGCCGGCCTGGGGATAGGCCGCGGCGGGTTTTCTGCGAATTTCGCATAGCGTACCGTCGTAATCCAAAAATAGGGCCACGGGTTCGGCCTCGATCAGCACGCGTACGTCGGCAACGGCAATCTCGGGTGTGGCCGCGGCCACCGCCGGCTCCCCTTTGCAAACATTCAGATCCGCCAAAAAGGCATCGGCCCAATGGCCGGCATCATAGCGGGTCACCCTGGCCCGCATGGGGGCCATGCGCTGTGTCTTTTCGGTATCGGGCATCTCCAGCGCCGTCTTCAGGCCTTCGACCATCTGGCGGATGTGGTAGGGATTGACCATCAACGCGTTGGGCAGCTCCTGGGCCGCCCCGGCGAATTCGCTCAAGATCAACACCCCGATTTTCTCTTGTTGGCAAAAGATATACTCTTTGGCCACCAGATTCATCCCATCCACCAGGGGCGTCACCATGCAGACATCGGCCAAGGCGTACAAGGCGCACAGTTGATTGAAATTGACCGAGCGGTGCAAAAACAGCAGCGGTACGTTTTTGATGGTGGAGTATTTTCCGTTGATCTGGCTGATGCGCACCCGCACCCTTTCCAGCAGCGCCCGATAGGGCGCTACATCTTCCCGTGACGGCACGCTGATGAAGATGAAAACGATATCCTCCCGGTATCGGCATTGATCTAAAAATTGCTCGATGGCATCCAGGCGCCGGGGAATGCCCTTGGTGTAATCGAGCCGTTCGACGCTGAGCACGACCTTTTTGCCGCTGTAAGCCGCACGATATTCGGCCATGTGCCAGGCAAACGCATCGGAGTTCAATTCCTGTTTGAATTTATCCACATTGATGCCGATGGGGTATACCCCCAGGACCGTAGTGTAGTGGTCATGGACGATGCGGTCGATGGCCGATTCCATACCCAGAACGCGCAGCAGCGTGGCCCGGAAATGCCGCAGATACCCGAAAGTTTGAAAACCGATCAAGTCGGCCCCCAACATCCCTTGCAGCAGATCGTCGCGGTCCGGATGACAGCGAAAGATCTCCGACGGCGGAAACGGCGTGTGCAGGAAAAGCCCGATTTTCAGACGGGGAAGCTCCTTGCGCAGCATCAGCGGCAGGAGCAGGAGGTGGTAATCGTGCACCCACACCCGATCTCCGGGGCCTACGACCCGCAGGACGGCCTCGGCGAAGATCCGGTTGACCCGCTGGTATGCCTCGTACCATTGGGTCTTGTAGCGGCTGTACATGGTCATGTAATGGAGCAGCGGCCACATGGTGGAGTTGGAAAACCCGTCGTAGTAATCGGCCTCGTCGGCCTCGTCCAAAAAAACGGGGTAGTAATTGAAGCGCTCCTTGAGTTCAAGGGCGATGCGCGCCCTTTGATCCTGCTCGGGAACATGGCCTCCGGCCCAGCCGATCCATTTCAGTTCGACCCTGGACCCCAAATGTTCCATGGCCGAAACCAGTCCGCCGGAAGAAGGCGATATGTCGGCGCCGATGGTTACCGGCAGCCTGTTGGAGACATTGATGACGGTCCCCATGGCGTGTCTCCTTTCGAGTTGAACCCGGTGGTTGGTGGCGTGTGCGAAAATCGGCTGCAGTTCAGGAAGAGGGGTAACGGCGAACGAGAGCCCGACGAAGGCGGCGCGGAGAGCGGGTCGTTCCTGAACCTATACAAAGAATCGACGGGTTCGTAAAGCCGGGGTTGCCGCACTGGGTCTAGCCGCGCCTTGCAAGCCCAGGTTAACCCTGCTATAGGCCGTGCATGCGTCGGCGGTGGTTCAAGCGACGCGGTTGCAGCATACACAAGCCGTTTCGGCTTTGCGCGAGGAGTGGATCATTCATGGCACCCAATACCAATAAACCATCATGCGGCGCATCCCATGGCCCTGACTCCCAGGACGCGGACCAAAAGATCACCCGGGTTCTGGCCGACATCCGTCACAAGCTGCTCGTCATGAGCGGCAAAGGCGGGGTGGGCAAATCGAGCGTATCGGCCGGATTGGCCCTGGGGCTGGCCGCCAAGGGATACCAGGTCGGGCTTTTGGATGTGGACATCCATGGCCCCAGCCTGGCCGGCATGATGGGCGTGCAGGGCCTGCTGGACCTGACGCCCGACCAACGGGTGATCCCCAAGGCGGTGAATCCCCGCCTGAAAGTGGTCTCCATGCAGTCGCTCATGCAGAACCGCGATCAAGCCGTCATCTGGCGCGGGCCGGCCAAATCCGGCGTGATCCGCCAGTTTGTAGGCGACGTGCAGTGGGGGAACATCGATTTTCTAATCATCGATGCGCCGCCGGGCACCGGCGACGAACCGCTGAGCGTGGCCCAAACCATTCCCGAAGCCCGGGCCGTGATCGTCACCACCCCTCAGGATGTGGCCTTGGCCGATGTGCGCAAATCCATCAATTTTTGCCGCACCATCCAACTGGCCATGGTCGGACTGGTGGAAAACATGGGGCCCTTTGCCTGCCCCTGCTGCGGCAAAAGCATCTCGTTGTTCAAGAGCGGCGGAGGGCAGACCACCGCTACCCAGATGGAGGTGCCGTTCCTGGGCAGCCTGCCGTTCGACCCCAATGTGGTCAAGGTGTTCGACCTGGGACAGCCCCAGCGGCTCCAGGAGAGCGCCGCCGGCTTCGTGGCCGCCCTGGACGCCGTGATCGAAAGGATTCTGGCGGCGCTGCCGGTTTAAGGGGCCGGCAGGGACACTTTAGCGTTACGGCACAGCAAATGCCATGTGCAACCTGCATGATCGTCATACACCCCGTGTGGCTTTGGAGGGCCGCCTGCGCCATTGCCCCCAGGTGATCACGCTGGGCGTCCGGCCCAATTTCATGGATTACGACCCGGCCGAGCGACAAATGATTCGCGCGGCGGACGTCGTTTACTATCCCTCCAGCCTCTATGCCGATTTGCTGGATGCCATGGGCAAGCGGACTTTCCCCAGCTATCACACCTACAAATTCGCCCAGGACAAAGTCAAGCAGACGGCACTGTTCCAAATGGCCGAGATCCCCCATCCGCGCACGCGCGTTTTCTTCGGCAAGCGGCAGAAGAGCACAATCGCGGATTACTTCTCCCTGCCGCTGATCGCCAAAATCTCCCGGGGTTCGGCGCTGGGCAAAGGCGTGTTCCTGATCCGCACGGCCGAAGAGCTGGAACGCTATTGCCAGTGCTTCTCACCGGCTTATATCCAGGAGTACCTGCCCTTGGATCGCGACATGCGCATCGTGGTCATCGGCGGCCGGGTGGTGCATGCCTACTGGCGCCTGGCCCAGGCCGGCAATCACCGCACCAATTTGGGCGCGGGCGGAAGCATCGATTTGAGCCCCATCCCCCAGGCCGCCTTGGATCTGGCCGAAACCACGGCCCGCCGCTGCCGCTGGGATGACGTCGGGCTGGACATATGCCGCCATGACGGTCAATATTATGTTCTGGAAGCCAACATGAAATACGGCCACGAAGGGTTCCGCAGGGCCGGTATCGATTATGACCGGCTCATGGAACGCTGTCTTTTAAATGGAGAGATCTGATTCGATGGAAAGATCCGGCGACATACCGACCACCATGGAGACGTTGAAACAGGCGCTCAACGCCAGGGAAAGCACCATTTTTTCGGCCAAGGCCGCCTTCAGCGCCAACGCCCGGCGCCGCCTGGCCGAAGA
>JAKAFO010000323.1 GCA_021819735.1 Deltaproteobacteria bacterium | reverse complement strand
GCAAGTCCGCAGCGCAGCACAGAAAATGCGACAGCTCACGCTCAATGTGCGCTCGGTCTTTGATTATCTGGGCATGACCGAAAACTCGCGCGCCAGATCCCTTCGAAGTTAGAACAAATTTACCGTGGAGCTATTACGGCCAGGGGTTGACGCCTCTTGAGCTGCGCGAACCCATGGGGCTCTATATCTATGGATGCGACCGCTGCCAGAATGTCTGCCCGCGCAACGCCCCCTGGCTGGCCGCCGATCTGCCGGTCAACCCCAAGGCCGCCGCCATGCAGGCAGAGTTCCGCCTGGAGCGCCTGTTGGCCATGGACACCGCCTACTTCGAAAGCCGCATCCGGCCGCGCATGTTCTACATGCCCGCCGAGCAGATGTGGCGCTGGAAGATGAATGTGGCCCGGGCCATGGGCAACACGCGCGACCCCCAGTACATCCACGCCTTGTCCACGGACGGCACAG
The DNA here is from genome assembly GCA_021819735.1 of Deltaproteobacteria bacterium. Taxonomy (GTDB): domain Bacteria; phylum Desulfobacterota; class Desulfobacteria; order Desulfobacterales; family Desulfosarcinaceae; genus Desulfatitalea. The sequence goes on along the minus strand of JAKAFO010000323.1, from coordinate 5,379 downwards.
GCCATGCGGACGAGCGTGTGCGCGCCATGACCGCCTGGGCCCTGGGCCGCATCGGCGGCCTGCAGGCCCGCGCGGCGATCGAGAGCCTGCGCCAGGATGCCGCGGCCACCGTCCGCCAGGAAGCCGAAGCGGCACTCGGCGGCCTGCAGTAAAGCGTTTAATCCGGGAACTCCCGCAGCGATTCGTGAATGCCCTTGTGCATGTCGTACCAGAAATCGAAGGCCGCACCGGAGCGGTCTTGCTCGAAGCGCGCGAGCCACTGGTCCAGTTCGGGGTTCTGCACGCCGTCCACCTCTTTCTTGTTCTTCAGGAACGTGAAGACCAGATCCGCGTTGCGCGCCGACTCCCAGAAGATCGAGGCATTGCGGCTGTTGATGCGGCTGGCCGTGCGCGCCATGGCCCGCAGCAACGCCTCCTTTTGGCCGAAAATCCGCTCCACGATCTCGGGCAGTAGATCTTCGGCCCAGGCGCGGTGAAAGCGGCACACGCCCAGGTTGTCGATGAGCAGCTCCTTTTGCATGCGCTGGGCGCACAACTGACCCAGGCGCCGGGGCGGCACGAAGTCGCGGCCGTAGTGCATGTAGTACTTTCCCATGATGGCCATGGGCGCCAGCACGCCCGGGCTCCAGTACTGATTGGGAACCATCCAGCCCTGGCGGGCAAAGGCATTGAAGACAAAGCGGTCGAGCACGGCCTTGCCGCGTTCCCGGGCCAGGCGTCGGGCCCATTTGCGCGCCCCGAACGGCATGCGCAACTTGCCCTCGGGATGGGTCATCTGGTCGAGCAGGGCCATGCCCAGAGTGGCGTTGTGCATGGAATCGGCCACCACATCGAAACCTTCCAGGGTCCAGCGCGGCGCTTGGGTTACGCCCAGCTCGCCGGGGGTCACCAGGCCGGCCTGGAGGCACTCCATCAGCCAGGCGAGCACGCCGCCCACCGAGATGGCGTCGAACCCCAGCATGTCGGCGTGCTGGTTGAGCTGCTCGGCGGCGCGCTGGTCGAAGATGCCGCACAGCGGCCCCATGGTCTGGTAGGGCTCGTAGTCTTTCTTGTAGATGCCGTGCATCTTCTTGCAGACCGCCGCGCACGGCTCGCCGCAGTTGCGCTGCTGCTTGGGGACGATGGTCTCTTCGTTGAACTGCTTGAGGTAGTGATCCAGAATGAAGCGCTGGTGCAAATCGCGGCGCTGGGCCTCGCTCCAGTGGATGGTCTGGTAGTTGAAGGCCAGGATGTTGCCCTCCATCGTGGCGTAGTTGACGCCGAAGGTGCCGCCGGTATTGAACTTGGGGTCGTACCGGTACTTGGTGGTGGCCTCCAGGTCTTTGGCCGCCATGCGCTGGTTGAATTTGTCCTGAAACCACTGGTCGGCCACCGTGCGGTCGGTGAAGTCCTGGTCCAGGTGGGTGCCGCCGTAGATGATGCCGACGATGCCGTGCTCCTGGAGCATTTTGCTGCCGAAACCGCCCCGGCCGGCCCAGGTGTCCACGTGGGTCAAGGCGCCCTTTTTCACCGGCGCCGAAGCCACGGCGCCCATGTCGGAGTAAAACGCCGCCGGGCCCACCGCCAACACGCGCGGATCGTGGGCGTAACGGCCGCCGAACTGCGAAAGGGCCTGGGCCATGACGGCATAGACGCCGCGGCGCCCCTGCTGCCAGAGTCGCTCGGGCGCCACCGGCACCAGTTCTACTTCGATCTCTTCGCCATGCGTGCGGTTCAGGTAGAGCAGGCTGGGTTGCGCGGCTTTGTCGATGATGGTCAGCAGGTTGATGCCCAGGTTGTCGAACACCAGCGCCGCGCCGCCCATGGTGGAGACATAAAATCCATGCCAGCAGGGAGAGATGCCGCAGAAGACCAGCCGGTTGCTGCCCGGCAGTACCGAGCCGGCCAAGAGCCCGCCGCCGATGCTCAGGCCGTTGTGCTTGTGGGCCAGGTGGATGCCCAGATCCACGGGGCCGAAGAAATCGCCCACCCGGTAGCGCCGCATGCGGTAAAAGGCGCTGGATGCATCGAGCATCAAGACTTTGAGCGTATGGACTGGGGAAGTCATGCGTGCCTCCTTTCGATGACATGCTGTTCTTCGTGCTCGTAGGCGTACTCGAAATGCTTTCCGGTCGCGCGTCCGATTACGATCGTTAAAGATAAGGCGTCCACAACCAGCACAACGCATCGCGGATGCGCACCGCCAGCGACCGGCCGTCCATCTCGGCCAGGGAGGTCTCCCGCGAGCGCGCCAGGGCTTGCACGAAGCGGGCGCGCAAGTTTTGGCTCAATACCGGATCGAAAATCTCCATGACCATCTCGAAATTGAGCCGCAAACTGCGCGGGTCGATGTTGGCCGAGCCCATGATGGCATAGATGTCGTCCACCAGAAAGAGTTTGGTGTGCACGAAGGGCGGGGGCTGGTAGGCGATGCGCACACCGTGCTGCAACAGTTCCCAAAGCATGTTGTCCGAAGCCCATTTGACGAAAGGCAGATTGTTTTTGGCGGGCAGCAGGATGCGCACCACCACGCCGCGCAGGGCCGCCGACTGAAGCGCGCCCACCAGCTCGCGGTTCGGCAGGAAATAGGGCGTCATGATGAAAATCCGCTCCCGGGCCGCCGCCGCCGCGCCCACCAGGATCATGGCCAGCTTGTCGATATCGTCGTTGGGCCCGTCGGCGATGGCCCGGCAATAGGCATCGCCCCGGCGCAGCTCGCCGCTGCGAACGGGCAGGGGCTCCTCGCGGCCCATGCACAGAATCCAATCCGCCAGGAAGATCTGCTCCATCTGGGCCACCACCGGCCCGGCCACCCGAAAATGGAGATCCTCGACCCGCTCGGCCTTGGTGCTGTCGGCGGCCAAGTGGCGATCGCCGATGTTCATGCCGCCCGTGAATCCCTCGACGCCGTCCACTACCAGTATCTTACGATGGTTGCGCAGGTTGATGAAAAAAGAGGGCGGCAGCACACGGGGCGGGAAAAAGCGAGCCACCGGAACCTTGGCGCGTTTGAGCATCCAGCCGGCTTTAGGGAAGGAGTAGTACTCTCCCACCCCATCCAGGATAACACGCACGTCCACGCCCCGGGCCACGGCCGCCCCCAGGGCCGCGATGAACTTTTTCCCCGTGGCGTTGGTCTCGAAAATATAGGTGGAGAGATAAATCGATTGCCGGGCGCGCCCGATGGCCGTCAGCATGGCCGGAAAAGCCTCCTCGCCGTTGCTCAGGGGCTCGACCCGGTTGCCGCCCAGCAGCGGCTGGCGGGTAATGCGGTCGGACAAATTGGCGATGGGCTGGAAGGCCGCGGGGACCGCCGAAGGGGGGATCGCCGGCACCAGTCCCTCTTCGGCCGCCTCGGTGCCCATGTGCAGCAGCAGGGTCAGGGGACCGCCCAGGCGCCGGCCGTGGGTGCGCACGCGATTGATCCCGAAGAGAAAGTAGAACAAGGCGCCGAAGGGCGGAAACATGACGCACACGGCGATCCAGGCCAGCGCCGCCCGCGAATCGCGCTTGTACAACAGCGCGTGCAGGGCGCTGGCCCAGGAGAACAAGAGGATGCAGCCGATACCGATCAAAAACCAGAAGTCATCGGTCATGATTGAAACCCGGACCGGCCATGCCGGAAATCAGAGGGACGCGTTGAAAGTTGAAAGTTAATGAATTCTACCTCTTTTCAGTTCTTGCGCCGTCCTGTAGCTTGAGCCAATCGCCCATCTCCATGATCGCCTGGTTCAAATGGTAGCGGCCCTCCTGGAAGACGCCGTAGTCGCCGCCGCCGGCCATGGCCGAAGAGAAGCGGATGCAATTGGCATACATCAGCCAGGCATCGCTCCAGCGCCGCTCGATGGCTTCGTCGAACGGGCTGCCGCCGCTGCCCGGACCCTGGGCATAGCCCTTTTCCCAGATGGTCTGCATGATCCGGGTCGCCCCGCGCACCTGGGCATTGGTGGCGGCCACCACCCCATCCAGGCGCTCGAAGTGGCCCCGCACCCAGGCCGTGCCGTGGCAGGCCCGGCAGGTGGAGCGCATGGTATCGCGGCGCGTTGCGGCCTCCTTGGCATCGATGAGAAATCCTGCCGCCGGCGTGCCGTCGAAGTCCGTGGGCAGCGGCAATCCGCCTTTATTGCGGATAAGGGTGGTATTGGGGGACTTGGGTTGACTGTGGGCATAGATCAGCCCGAAGATGCGCTGGGGGAGCCGGTCGCTCATCTGGTGGGTACGCCGGCCCAGGACGGCGCCGTCGCTGGTGACCACCAGGCTGATATGGCAAGCCGCGCAGGTCGGTGCGCCGAAATCCTCGCCCACGGTCCAGGGCACGTGGTCGTAGTTCCACTGCGACCCCATGGCGGCGAACAAATTGCCGTGCTTGCTGGTTTCGTACACCTTGTAGGCCGGAACATCCGGCCCGGCATGGCACTCCTTGCAGGTGAAGGGTTTGCGTGCCATCTCGATGGAGAAGTGGTGCCGGGAGTGGCAACTGGTGCACGCGCCGCGGCTGCCGTCCAGGTTCACCCGGCCCACGCCCTGGTTGGGCCAGCCCTTGATCACCGGAAATTCCAGCTCACCCACGTCGGTTTCGCGCTTTTCCACCCCCGCCAGCACCAGGCGCGTGCCGTGGCAGTAGTAACAGCCGTCGGCGCGGGTCGCGGCATCGGGTTGCGCAAAGTGGGGCCGGTTTTGCTGGATCTCGGCGGTTCCCAGGATGGTGCGCTCCAAGTCATTGTATAACGCATTGTCGGCCAGATTGCCGTGGGCCGCGGACATGATGTTGGCCGCGTACTGCTCCCGCTCCACGGTATGGCATACGGCGCAGTCGTCGGGGCTGACCACCGTGTGAATCTTGTAGCCGTTATGCTCGAAACTGTCGGCATGGGCCTCGGGCCGCAGGGTATGGCACTCGGCGCACCCCACGCTGGAGTTCAGCAACGCATCGGGCACCTGTTTGCTGGACAGCTTGAGCCCCAATCCCTCCACCTGCATGGCCATGCGGGGGGTGATGGCCGCATGCCGGCTGCGCTTCCAATCCGCCACGATGCCGGCATGCACGCTGCCGTGGCAGTCCAGGCATGCCTCGGACGAGGGGCTGAGGGGCGTGGCGGCCGGTGCTTGCGGAACCCACCAGAGCGACAACAACACTACGACCAGCATACGACACACGCGAGACATGGGGGCCTCCAGCGGCACTCGATAATGGGATGATAGTCCCTTGAATACCTTTAAAACCGCTGGATTTCAACAATCGCGAACACGTTCCGCGGCCCCTCTTAGAAAGAAGGCATGAAAGGGCACAGGGCCTCAGGTTGGTATATTGCCCCGTAATTTCGCTAAGCCACTCTTGATCAGCTTGCTGCTTTTTTTGATAATGTCCCGAATCTCTTCATCGGGGAGGTCAAATAATGA
>JAKAFO010000322.1 GCA_021819735.1 Deltaproteobacteria bacterium | reverse complement strand
CGCGGCCCCCGGCGATAGCGATCCGGCGCTTTCTTCTCCGGCAGGCGCGGCTCGCCGCCGCCGGGCGGCAGGACGGACTTGTCTTCCGAAGCGACCCAGATAAACCGCGACTGGGATTTACTTCCCTTGCCGGCCGCCACCCGAAAACGGCGCACCTGAAAACCGCAGCGCATCAGTAGATGCTCGAACTTGCGGTTGGGCGCCACCGACCACACCGCCAGGCATCCGTTCTTAACCAGCGCGCGGCGGCAGGCGTGCAGGCCTTCCGGACCATACAAGCGCCGGTTGCCGGCATCCGTCAGCGGGTCGGGACCGTTGTCGATGTCGAGCAGGATGGCATCGAAGCGCCCCACGGAATTGGCGATCAGCGCGACCACATCACCCAACTGGATCTCGACCCGCGGGTCTTCCAAGGGCCGGCCGTTGAGCGCCCCCAGGAACTCGCGGTTCCATTCCACCACCGCCCCCACCAATTCCCCCACCACCACTCGGGCGCCCGGCCCCAGCAGGTCGAGGGCCTGGCGCAGCGTATAGCCCATCCCCAAGCCGCCGATCAGCACGCGGGGCGCCGCGCTGCCGGCCAGGTGCCTGCAACCCAGCCGCGCCAGTTCCAGCTCCGATTCATATTGGCGGCTGTGCATCAGGTCATGACCGTTGACGGTGATGTAAAAGTCCCGGTCATGCTGACAGAGCGCCAATTCGCCGCCATCCGGCGTCTGCGCGGTGCCGAGTTTGATTCTTGCCTTCATGGGAACACCTTTATCCTCTCATGGCATCCGCCGGCATGCGGCGGTTTGGCTTTGATCTACCATGATTGGACGCGGATATTAACCTTTATCTGGAGGAATCCAAAAGCCGCTCTAATGTGGCGTTATGACAGGGGACAGATGACGAACCGAAGCGCTATATCATTCTGAATGTCAATGATGAGACTTCGATTCCGATTATGCGGGGATGGATAGCTCGCGAAATAAGGGACCAACGGGCGGCAAGGCTCTAACGCCGCTGGCGGCCTCGATCAGAGTTTCCCTCACTTCCCTTGGAAGTGTTCGAAGATCGCCGCCTTCGAAATATACCATGGCCTTCAGGCTCTCGCTGGGTTGAAAATTTGTCCCGAACATCGCGCGGGCCGCCGCCAGCCCCTTATCCAGGCGGACCCCTGCCGCTATCATGGCCGCGATGTCCATGTAATCTTTTGCCTCGATGCGCTGAAGAATGGCCTTGAGTTTGGTTGCCATCAGGTCATCAAAGGATGCGACGATCAACGTTCCGTCCTTGGTTTGCTCCGGCTCGCCAATACGGCCAAAGCCAATCCCGCCAAAAAAGGAGACTTTTACATGTTCGTTGCCGCTCAAACCACATGGGACCAGAACAGTATAAGAATCTCTACTTTCCTGGAGCACCGTGGCTTGCGAGATAAACGGGAAGGCGTTCACAAGCGCGGCCTTTCCCAGCTCTTTATCCGTAAAAAAGTCAAAATCGACCGAAGCGCGATGGCCGATGCGCAGGGCGATAGCCGTTCCGCCGTAAAGAACGAGTTTTAGTTCCGGTGCTCTGGCAAGTTGCGGCCAAAGCTGCTTTTGAGCGTCCGGCAGAATATCCATACGCGGAGTAAAAGAACGGATCACACGATCCTCCGACGGGGCATGGCCGGCACTTGCCCGGGTTTTGACAAGCCGAGTCGGTAGTGCCAATAGGCCCATGACTTCTCCGAGAACATGCCCGCCTCGCAGTTCGCGATCACCTGACGCAGGTAATCATCTCCCACGGCATTCGCCAAGGCCTGCACATCATCGTAATCGCCGATATTCATCACCTGGGCAACAATTCGCTCCGGCATTTGCAAGGCTTCATCAGGGGTTTTCCACCATATGTATTTGGCTGCGTATGGTTTCAAAGTTTCCGGGTCGTGGCTTCCCATGGCGGTGTTTCCTTGAGTTACAGGGATTTTCAGTACGCCCCTGAACCCCTTATCATCCGAATTCGACCTTGTTTTGAAATTATATATCAACGGGGCATGACGATTTCAAACAATGTTATGTGAAAACCGCGCCTGGGCATCCATCAGACCTTTTGCACCATCTCACGCCGATCTCCCATCTATCGCTATACCACTATTGCCTACCCGCACAGGACTGAACGCCTTTTCCGCAATATTGCCGGAATTCAAACCGCTCTCGATCCTGCGATTTCGTATGCGGTGAACTTTCTTTCCAGCATCCCGCACTTCCGTGCCGCGTCCCGCCAGGGTTGGATGTGGGGCGCCTGGAGATGCCGATCCAGGCTTGCCTGGTCAGGCCACAGTTCTGAAAACCGCAAAAGACCCGGATCGAAGGGATCTTCGGCGACATCATAGGCAATGCAGCCATCGTTCTTGTAGGTGGCTTCAACCAAAGCACGCAGATGGGGGAGTACTTCGGCCATCTGCTCGGGAGGAAATCGAACGATTCCGAAGATAGCTACCGTTGGTTTCATGGGACCCTCCTCGATTGTCGTATGACATTTTACTACCTGTTAGCGCTTGACACTTCGGCACTCTCCATGCGAGCGTCAGCAGTCGCCGAGGGCGAAGAGTTGTTCATTGACTTCCTTGCCCCATTGGGCGCCGCGTTGCGTGCGCACCAGCTTGAAGCCGTGCTTCTCGTACAAGTGGCGCGCTGCATGCAGCTCGTCAAAGGTCCAGAGATAAACGTTCCGATAGCCCCGGGCCTGGCAGAAGGACATTGCGGCACCCAGCAACTGGGCGCCTATGCCTTTGCCGCGCGCTTCGTCCGATATGATGAACCAGCGCAAGTGAGCGCCGGACGCCTGATAGTGGGACCCATCGATGACGATAGCGCCGTGGATAAGGCCATGCTCATTGGCAAGCCAGATGCCGTCACGGCCGGGCGTATAGCGCAGGCAGAACTCGGCCAGCTCGGTGGCGACTTTGGCCTCGAACGATACACCAAAGCCAACAGCCCTCGCGTAATAGGTTGCGTGCAACTCGGCGACGCGACCGATGCAGCCGGGAAGATACCCAAGATGGAGGTTCATCGCGCTTACATCCTGTGGCGAACCATGCGATTTTGATGGCGATATGGTTATCGAAACTGAACCCAGGTTAGCCGCACCCCGGAAGATCTGTCAATTATTCATTCCGTTGAAACCGGAACCCAACCATCCCCGCAGGTGTCAGCCGCTTTTACAACCCGCTAACGCGACGATCACCCAACCGTGGCATCCGAGGTTCCTGCCCCGCCCGGAGGCGCTGCCGGCTTGCATCCACACGCGCCGGCACCCTTGCCCGATTTTTGCCTCCGCCTCAATTTCTGAACCCGAGGTGCCGCCATACGCATTCAGCTTTACAAACGCATCTTTCCGAACTTCGTTTTGGTGATTGCCCTCTTCGGCCTGCTGGCCGCGGCCGTGGGGGCTTACCTGATCAACCGTTCCACGGTCAACGAGGCCCAGCGCCGGGTGAGCCTCGACCTGCGTTCGGCCTGGAGCGTGGTCCAGAGCGAACTGGACGGCCTGGAGCTGTTTCTGGGGGCCTTGAGCGGCGACAAGCGTGTCCAGGAGGCGTTCCATCAGCCCGGGGACCAGGCCATCCGCGCGCTGCTCGATCTGGCCCGGCAGTACGACGACCTGAAGCGCGATTTATGGACATTGTATGGATTGCTTTCGCTGGGCGCCGTGGCCATCGTGCTGGCCCTGGGGTTTCTCTTCAGCCGCCGGCTCACCGGATCGGTCAGCCGCCTGGCCCAGGCCGCGGCCGAGATCGCCGGCGGCCGACTGGACATGCAGGTGCCCGAGCCGGCCACCGATGACGAGGTGCGCGACCTGACCAAGGCCTTCAATTTCATGGCCGGCCGGCTCAACGAGCGCGAAGCGCGCCTCAAAAGCACCAATGCCGAGTTGGACCAGACCAACCGCTCGTTTCAGGTGGTCAACCGCAACTACCTCGACATGCTGGGCTTCGTCTCCCACGAACTGAAGAACACCCTGGGGGTGATCTACGCTTCGGCCAAGGCCCTGGGACTGGCCGCCATCGGCCCCTTGCCCGCGGCTCAGGCCAACCTGGTGGCCAACATCGCCCAGAGCATCGAAAAGGCCGTGGGCATGACCCGCAAATACCTCGATCTGTCGCGCATCGAAAAGGGCGAGCTCACGCCCAACCCCCGTCCCATGGATATGATCAAGGATGTGGTGGCACCCCTTGCTGGCGGAATTCGGCGAAGCCATGACCGCCAGGCAGATTCGGCTGCACAACGAGCTGCCACCATCGGTGACGCTCACCGGCGACCGCGACTTGCTGCAAATCGTCTATAAAAATCTGCTGGACAATGCCCTCAAGTACGGCCGGCCCGGCGGCGCCATCCGCCTGGTCTTTGTCTCCGAAGGCGCCCTGCTGCGCTTCGAGGTGTGGAAACAGGGCGAAGATCTTTCCGAGGCGCAGCTCTCCCAGGTCTTCGACAAGTTCGTGCGCCTGCGGCGCGCCGAGGGGCTGGCCCAGGGCACCGGGCTGGGACTCTTCATCACCCGCGACATCGTGCGCAAGCACGGCGGGGAGATCCGGGCCGAGTGCCCGGGCGACCAGTGGGTCAAGTTCAGCTTCACCTTGCCGGCGCCAACCTGACGGTACCGCCCCGATTCCCAGAAGACCGGGCACTGCCCCCCTGTGACCCTGTCGCTGCCGGCGCTTATCTTCGGCCGGTGCTCGTTTCTGCCATAGCCAATCGCCGCCGGGAGTGCTATGGCGATAGAGTGGGAAGACAGAGGTGAAACATGCCCCCTGAAACCGATAGCGGCCGGCATCCGGCGGCTGCGCAAACCTTCCGCCGGGCCGCGGAGAAAGTCTCGGCCATTGTGCGCGACGTCGCCTCCCTGGACGAGGCCCTGGCGTACACCGTGCACCTGTGCGACACCAAAGAGGCCTGCGAGCTGCTGGCGACCGGGTGCGCAGAGCCGTTGAGCCCCGGGGCCGCCGCCCTGTGCGAGCACAAGCAAACCAAGATCATGGCCGCACCCGGCCTGCCGCCGGAGCTTTGGGCGCGCTTCGAGGGGTTGTGCCGGCTCCGCGGCATACACCTCGCCGACGGGCCTTTGCGGGATCATCTGGCCGGCATCGATATCGGCGTGACCATGGCCGATTACGGCATCGCCGAAACCGGGACCCTGGTGATCGATTCCAGCAGCGAGGCGGTGCGCCTGGCCACCATGATCAGCGAAATTCACGTGGCCATCCTGCCCCTCTCGCGGTTGCGGGCGACGGCCCATGACCTGGAGCCCGAGTTGACGGCCTGTATGCAAACCCCCGCCAACTACCTGGCCTTCGTCACCGGCGCCAGCCGCACGGCCGACATCGAGCGGGTGCTGGCCATCGGCGTGCACGGGCCGCTGGAACTGCACATCCTGCTGCTGGAGGATCGCTGATGCAGACCGCCAAGACGCTCAAGGGCTATCGCAAGGAAGTGGACCAGGCGCTGGCCAACGACTTTCTGCGCCAGGCCATGGACAACTTCGCCGTGGCCTACCGCACCTCGCGCGCCAACGCCTTCGCGGGCCTTGATGTGGACGGTCTGGTGGCCGACGTGGCCGCGGCCAAGGACCAGGCCCTCGCCGGCCTGGATGCACTTTACGCCCAATTCAAGGCCAAGGCCGAAGCCCTGGGCATCCGGGTGCACCTGGCGGCCACGGCTGACGAGGCCAACCGCATCATCGCCGCCATCGCCCGGGAGAACCGGGTGGCGACGGTCATCAAATCCAAATCCATGACCGCCGAGGAGACCCTGCTCAACCACCACCTGGAAGCCGAAGGACTGACGGTCACCGAGACCGACCTGGGCGAATGGATCATCCAACTGCGCC
>JAKAFO010000321.1 GCA_021819735.1 Deltaproteobacteria bacterium | reverse complement strand
GCGACCGTTCTGGGGTCTGGCCCTGGCCCTGTTCGCCTTCGCGGTGCTCAACATCGAGATCGCCGCCGTCTTCGCCGGCGCGGGCCGGCCGTTCAGCATGGCGCCCCACGGCAGCCTGGCCATGCAGTTGGCCTACAGCATCGGCTGGCTGCTCTATGCCATCGGCCTTCTGGTGGTAGGCATCCGCTGGCAGAGTAAAGCCGTGCGCTGGGCCGCCATCCTGGCCATAGTCGTTACGGCCTGCAAGATTTTCCTGCTGGACGTCAGCTCCCTGGGCCAACTCTACCGGGTGGGCTCCCTGTTCGGATTGGCCGTGGTGCTGATCCTGGTCTCGTTTCTCTACCAACGCTTTCTATCCGAAGGGAAAAAAGATGCACCGTAAACCCCTGCGCTGGATATGGCTCGGCCTGCTGGGATGGCTGATGGCCGCCCCGGCCCTGGCCGAAGAGAACTGGCACACCCGCGGCGAGCTGACTGTGGAGGCCCCCGGCATCGTGGAGACGATTCTGCCGCCCGACCTGGTGAGCGCGGCCGACGGCAGCCTGGATCTGACCCTCACCGGACCCGACGGCCTGGCCCGCAGCTTCGAGCTCTACTGGCGTGAGTCGGTGGCCGACGTGCACCAAGTTCTGAGCGCCGGCCAGGTCACGCTGGATGCGCAAGGCCGATTTGCCTGGGAAGGCGCCGTGACCGACGGCATCGTGGTCCGGGAAGTCCAGGTGCAACTGGCCGTGGCCGACGCCCTGGCCCGCGTGGATGTCGAGGGTCTTTACCAGGGCCAGTGGCAAATGCTGGCTCAGAATGCGGCCGTCTTTGAAGCCGGCGCGGCCGCCCGCGCCGCCATCGCCGTGCCCCCGGCCGCCTATGAACGCCTGCGCCTGCACCTGACCGCCCTGGATCGCCGGGCCCGCACGGCCGTGGCCCCCATCCGGGAGGTGGCCGTGACCGGGACGCCCGCCAGCAAGGATTATGCCGTGCAAACCATCGACCTGCCCTTCCAGCGCTCCGATGCCGACGGTCACCTCGTCATCGATGCCGTGCTGCCTGGCAGTGGCTTGCACCTGCGCAGCGTGCAGGTGGAAACCGAAGCCCTGTTCCAGGGCGCCTGGCAACTGGGCCGGAACAGCATCGCAGGCAGCCGCAAAGCGTTTGCCGAGGTCCGGAGTGGTCGCGCGGAGCACGTCGGCCGCACCCCCAGACTGTTGACCCTGCGCCTGGCGAGCGACTGGCCAGGCCGCTCGCTGGTGGTAAAGCTGGAGCAGACCCAGCGTTACATCGGTGCCGTGACGGCCCTGCGCGCCGAGGTCCGGCTGCCCCGGCTGGTGTTCGCCGCCGATCGACCCGGCCGCTATATCCTGAGCACCGGCGGCGGCCAGAAGGCGCCCTTGTCGGCGCAGCCCGGCGATACGCTGCGCCGACCCGACCGGGAAGCGGCCGTGAGCGCCATCCACGGCAACCCCCTCTGGCGGCCGGCATCGCTGGTGGAGCGCTTCCAGCTCAAGGGCGCGCCTTTCGATGCCGGCGGCTACACCTGGCGGGCGCCCCTTGCGGTTTCGGAGCCAGGATACTACCGCCTGGCCCTGAGCTTGGAGGCCGTGCTCAAATCCGCCGGCCAGCCGATCCGCATCGTCCACGAAGGGCGGCAGGTGCCCTACATCCAGGGCGGCGTGGAAAGCAAAAGCATCGATCTGCCGGTCTCCCTGGCGTTCGACCAGAAGAAGAACCAGAGCCAGTGGACGATCCAACTGCCCGGGGCCTCGGGCCAGTGGCAATCCCTGAGCCTGCATGCCGAGGGGCTCTTCAGCCGCCGCCTGCAATGGGAGCGGCCCAAGCCCGGCAACCTGGGCTGGGAGCCGTGGCGCGCGGTCCAATGGGAAAACCGCGACGCCCAGGAAACCGCCCTGCGGTTGGATCTCGCCGATCTACCGCCGGACGTGGACCGCCTGCGGGCCGTCATGGACAACGGCGACAACGCGCCCATCGTGATCTCCAAAATCACGGCGCGCTATGCCGCCCCCACACTCTACTTCCTGGCCCATGCCTCCGGCACCTACCAGGTCTATGGCGGCAACCCCCAGGCCGCGCCGCCCCAATACGATCTCTCCCTGGTGCAGGACCAACTGCTGGCCACCCTGGCCGAGGAGACCGGCATGGGCGCACTGGAGGCGTTCCAACGGCCTGCCTGGCAAAGCCGCTTCGAGGCCGCCTTCAAGGACACCGGCTGGGGCCTTTATGCCGTATTGGGCCTTGTGACTTTGGCGCTGGTCGTCGTGATCGTGCGGTTGTTTCCCAAGGCTTGAGTTCCCGCCCATCATTTTTTGACCCGGGCCTTGGAAGATGCATGCAGAGCAAAGGATAGCGTGAAAAAGATTTTTCAATTATCCTGAACAAGGGTATACACGCATAGAGCTTGGGGGTGCCCCATGGAGAGCAATGACAAGGCTTACATCCGTCTGCAACGCCATCTGAACCGCCAGCCGGTGGGCTACCCGGCTACCCGATCCGGTGTGGAGCTGAGGATTCTGAAGCACTTCTTCACGGCCGAGCAAGCGGAGATCGTGACCTGCCTGACTTACAAACTGGAGCCCATCGAAGCGATTTTCACCAGGGCCGGCGGCCTGGCGGCCTCGTCCGAGGATCTGGCGCGCAAGCTGGATGCCATCGAAGAAAGGGGGGGCATCGGTGCCACCGTCGAAGAAGGACGAAAGTACTACTGCAACCTTCCGCTGGTGGTGGGAATGTACGAATCCCAGATGGATCGATTGACTGATACATTTATCAAGGACTTCGACCAATACACCTCCGACAGGGCTTTCGGGATCGATTTCATCGGCACCAAGCTGCCGCAGATGCGCACGGTCCCGGTGGCCAGAAGCATCAAGCCCCACCTTCAGGTCAGCACCTTCGATGAAATCACTTCGCTGGTACGGCAGGCCGAGGCGCCCTTCGTCATTGTGCCCTGCATCTGCCGCAGGATAAAGACCATGCAGGGGCACACCTGCGGTGTCACCGAACGCCAGGAAACCTGCCTGGCCGTCGGCCGGGTGGCCCAGGCCGCGCTGCGCCATGGTATCGGAAGGCAAATAGACCGGGAGCAGGCCCTTGCCATCCTGGACCAGAATCAGAAACAAGGACTGGTGCTGCAGCCCTCCAACACCCGGAAGGCCGAATTCATCTGTTCTTGCTGCGGTTGCTGCTGCGGCATGCTCGGCATGCAAAAAGTCCTGCCCAAACCCCTGGATTACTGGGCATCCAATTTCCAGGCGGCGATCGACCATAAGGTCTGCAACGGCTGCGGCACGTGTGAAAAGCGCTGCCAGGTGGGTGCGGTGAGGGTAGACGGCAAACAGCAGAAAGCCCTGCTGGATTTGAATCGCTGCCTGGGCTGCGGCGGCTGTGTCGCCACCTGCCCCAAACAGGCCATCTCCCTGGTGAAAAAAACGCAGGAAGTGACACCGCCCCAAACCATGGACGAACTTTACGACATCATCGGGGCTCACAAAAAAGGGACGTGGGGCAGGCTGAAGGTCGCTGGAAAGTTCTTCGTGGACGCTGTTCGAACCGGGCAGATCCACTTGCTCAAATAATGATATAGAAGAATTAGGCTGTCTGAACTCAACTTTATTTCGATCACAGGAGGACAAAGATGAACCTGAAAAACTGCCTGAAACGCGCTGCCCTGATTGTTGTCGCTCTGTCTCTGGTTTTGACTTTCGCCGGCCTGGCGGCCGCCCAGGAGGCCCAGAAGATCGACGCCTGCACCTTGCTGACCAAGGCCGAAATTCAAGCCGCCTTGGGCCAGGAGGTCAGCGATGGCAAATTGAACGAAAAAGCAAACCCGCTCGTGGGCCAGCCGTGCGAGTACAAAGTGGGCGGTTACGGCGCGTTCAGCATCCTGGTCAAGACCGCCGCGCCCGGCGAAACCGCCGATACAGTGGCGGCCGCACTGAAGAAGGGCAAAATCGCGGTGTCCGAAGCCGGGCCCGTCGGCGACAAATCCTTCTTCTCCAGCCCCGGCTACGGCATGATCCAACTCAACACCTTCAAGGGTGACAAGTACCTCATCATCACCATGCTGGTGCCCGGAATGGCTGAGGCGGCCCAGAAGAAGGCCGCCGAAACCCTGATGAAAACCGCCCTGACGAAATGCTAAACGCCCTGCACAGAGCCGTGGCCGGTGCTTGCCCCCGGCCGCGGCACCCCTGCCGAAGGAGCTGAAAAGCACTCGGTCCTGCCCAGCGATATATTCTCAAGATCCCCGGCTGTGGTCATGCGGGAAGCGCTCGACAAGCATCCCAAGCACCTCCATGTACGGTTGTTCGCTACGGGCATTGACGCTTTCGCCGCCTATCCGGCCAGCCTTTCGCCTGCTGCGCGCTGAAAACGTCAGAAAAAATTTTAACCAAAGAAGGCGAATTTTTCAACATCCGCAATAATATCGGCAAGCATACCGTCCTTTTCGCTCGCTAAAATGTATAGAACCCATTGAAATTCTCCTCCAGGAACCTTATCGTCTAAACAGTGATCTGCACAGCGCAATGATGTCGTATCAAAAATACCGTTGTTGTTACTGATCTTACAACAGATGGGCCTGACCCCATCCATACTCCTTTCTGAAGCAGCAAATCGAATCGAGTCGAAATTGTGAACCGCCCCTTGCGGAGAATAAGGAAAGATTTGCGATCAGGTCGCAAATTCGGAGAAAGGAGAAATTCCATGAAAAAGTATAATATTCCAATCTCAATAGGGATCATTGCAGTTCTTTTAAGTCTCCCGCTGCTCGCATTGGCTGCAGAGCAGGCCAAGGAGCCAACGGTCCGAAGCGCCGACAATGCCGATATTGTAAAACAGGATCGCCAAGCATCTGCCGAATCGGAGCGCATGGCTGCCGATGAGCGTATCGATAGCGCAACCCGTTTTCTTAAAGAAGGCGTTGCCATATCCAATTCGATTCCGGCTTCCGTCATGCAAAAGGCCGTGGGCATAGCGATTATTCCCGAGTGGACCAAAGCGGCCCTGATCGCCGGCGGAAGTTACGGCTCCGGCGTTCTTAGCGCCAAGCAGAAGGACGGCCATTGGAGCAATCCCTTATTCGTATCTCTGACCGGCGGCAGCTTGGGTGCCCAAGCCGGGTTGAAATCTTCAGACCTGATTCTTGTCTTTACCAACCCGGGTGCGCTCGAGCAATTAGCGAAAAACGAAGACTTCACCCTGGGTATGGAGGCCGGTGTGACGGCTGGGGATGTCGATAAGCGCAAATCGGTGGATATGACGGATGCACCGATTTTGACTTACGAAAAGTCATCCGGTCTGTTTGCGGGCGCCTCACTGGATGGGGCGGTATTGAAGATCCAGCGATCCCCCACCTTGGCCTATTACGGTTTGCCCGACAATCCCGAGCAGGCACGGGGGTATTTTGGCAAAGAGAACGCCGATGCTTCACTCTATAGTCAAATAATCGGCTCCAATGAGCGGCGCCCCACCATGAGTGGGGTCGCAGTTCCGGACAGTGCCAAAAAATTCAGGGACGCCGTCGATAAGTTTGTCTCAAGCGTCAAAAAGCGCTCAAAGCAATAGCGCCGGGCAATCTCAACGGATATTTGGGCAGTACACATGGACAAAGCGTCCGAAAGTTGATGTGCGGATGGAGGAAGCAAACTCCCGCTCACGGCGCCCAAGGGGAGTTTGCTTCATTGTCGAAAGCAATTTATCCGCTACCGGTTTTCGGTAGTGTCCTCAAAACGGCCTGATGTTTCGGTTCATGCGAAACACATTCTCGGGGTCCCACTTGGCCTTTACCTCCCTGAGCCGATGAAGCCCTTTGCCCAGGGCTTTCTCGACGCGCTCGGCACTTTCATCTTCGGTCAAGAAATT
>JAKAFO010000320.1 GCA_021819735.1 Deltaproteobacteria bacterium | reverse complement strand
CACACGGCCCGGATCGATGCGCAGCGATGCACCCAGTGCGGTTTATGCCGGGAGTTGTGCCGCTGGCAGGCCATCGATGAGGCCTTCGTGGTGGATGGCATCGCTTGTGAAGGGTGTGGGGTCTGCTATTACTTCTGCCCCGAAAAGGCAATCGAGTTCGCTTCCAGCACTTGCGGCGAATGGTACCTGTCCGATACGCGCTTCGGGCCTATGGCCCACGCGCGCTTGGGCATCGGCGAAGAGAACTCGGGCAAGCTGGTGACCCTCATCCGTCAGGAAGGCAAGAAGATGGCCGAAGCGCAACGTCTCGGCCTGTTGCTCACCGACGGCCCGCCGGGCATCGGTTGCCCGGTCATCGCCTCCTTGGGTGGCGCGACGGCCGTATTGATTGTGACCGAACCCACCGTGTCGGGCCACCACGATATGCAGCGGATCGCTGAATTGAGCGCCTTTTTCAAGATCCCAGCCATGCTGTGCGTCAACAAGTTCGATCTCAATCCCGATAAAGCCACGGAGATCGAGCGTTTCGCCCGGGACAACGACATCGAGGTCATGGGCCGCATTCCTTTCGATCCGGTCTTTACCAAGGCGATGGTGCAGGGCAAGACCATCGTCGAGTTCGATGGCGGCAGCCAGGGCACCGCGGCCGTGCGCGCGATCTGGGAGGATGTGGCGCGACACCTTAAGCTTTGATTTCCGAACATTCAATCTGAACTTTTTCAGGAGGATCTATGGAGAATTTTTCGGAGAATATTTTGATCGTTGGATGCAATAAAGCCATGGCCGAGCTCCGGCCAAGGAGCACAACATGCCAACCATAGCGATCACAAGTGAAGGACCCACCCTGGAGGACCTGATCGATCCGCGTTTCGGACGCGCCGGCGGGTTTATCGTCGTCGACCCGGTCTCCATGGAGTATGAGTATGTACCCAACGGCGAGGCCCAGGTCCGCGCCCAGGGCGCCGGGATTCAGGCCGCCGAGACCGTGGCCCGCAAAGGCGTCAGCGCCGTGCTGACCGGCTATGTCGGCCCCAAGGCATTTCAGGCCCTGGCAGCGGCCGGGATCAGGGTGGCCCAGGACCTGGAAAACATTACCGTGCATGAAGCCATCGACCGTTACAACAAGGGCGCGGTGACATGGGCACAACTGGACGATGCAAAAGGCCGGCGCCCATGAAACGCCCTCCAATCGAGGCGCAGGCCGGTTAAAGCGCTATCTCATCGAACATACAACGATTACGAAAAAAGGAGACAACATGAATTCTACTTTGATTGCAGTCCCATCGGAAACCCCCGGCGGCCTGAATGCAGGCCTCGGCGCGCATTTTGGCCATTGCGACCTGTATACGCTCGTGGCGGTCACGGAAGGCGTCATCCAAGACGTTTCCGTCATTCCCAACGTTCCCCACCAGCAGGGGGGGTGCATGGCCCCGGTGCAGTACCTGGCCAGCAGGGGCGTTCAGCAGTTGATTGCCGGCGGCATGGGGTTGCGGCCGTTGATGGGGTTCAACCAGGTGGGCATCCAGGTATTGCATGGCGGACAAGCCCGCACCGTGGGCGAAGCGGTTCAGGCCGCACTTGAAGGCAAACTGCCCCTGTTTCAACAAATGCATACCTGCGGCGGCGGACATTGATATTTTGAGGGGAGTCTTGGAAGCATGAGCCCTTCATTTCGAATTACGGATGGGAACACCGATTTATATGCCAAGGATCGCCTCCATGCAGGGTGCCTGATAAATGCCGACGGCCGCGCCCTGGGTGTCGGCAGTTGTGGCGACCGCCTGGAAATCACGCTGCGGCTGCGCGGCGAGGTCATCGCCGAAATCGGTTGCCGCCCCCAAGGCTGCCATTATACGGTTGCCTGTGCCCGGGCGATCGGCTCGCTGGCACTTGGCCGAACGCTGGAGCAAGCGCTGCGCTTGCAGCCCGAAGATGTGGAACGGGCGCTGGGCGGCTTGCCGGAAGATCATCGTCATTGTGCGCGCCTGGCGGTCAATACGCTGGGCGAGGCGATTGCGGATACCTACCGGCCGCCGCACCGGCTTTAAACGCTCGAGGAAAATCATGAACGGTCGTTTCGAAATCACAATTCACCCTGAATGGCAGGTGCCGTATGCAACCGGAGACGAATCCTTCGGGTAAAGATCTTGGCGCCACGGCGGCAACCCGGATCATTCTTCTGGTAACCACGCGGCCTTCGCACATGCTTCCGTTTTCGCGGGAACTGCGCGACGCGAGCGGCATGCAAATAGTGGTCGTCGGTTCGGCCGAAGAGGCCATTGCCGCGGCCAGACGATCTTCTGTCGTAATGGCCGTTGTGGACGATCTGATCGGAGACAATGGCGGTCTGGATTTGATAAGGCACCTGATCCATATCGATGCCTTCATGCATACCGCCGTGTTGAGCGATGCGGATGAATCGACATTTCATGACCGCAGTGAAGGATTAGGCATTCTGGCAAAGTTATCGCTCATGCCCGGGCAAAAAGATGCCAGGCGCCTATGGGAATTGCTAAGAACCATGATTCCCCCCATGAACTCAGCCGATGATTGAGGAAGGCATCATCGCCCTTGATCGGGCCCTGCGTATCATGAGCAGCAACGGCGCGGCCGAACGTTTGCTGGGCATCTGCCTGAAAACGGGGGAACCGTTCCTGCCGGTCCAAATTTGGTCGCCGCCCCATGCCGATCGAATTCAGGATCTATTACGCGCATCCCTGGAAACCGGCGCCGGCCATCGGCAGATTTCCATGCCATTGCCCAATGGCCAAGCCGTTGCCGCGATCCAGCCGCTTTTCGATCGTCCCGATGCGATCATCGGCGTCATTATGACCCTGCGGACAGATGACCCTCGTCGCAATCATACCGCCACCAACCGGCGGGGGCCATCCGAAGGCGTCGTGCCCACCATCGAACATCAGAATCTGTTGGAAGCGCTGCCCGAAGGCGTTTTCACCATCGACACCCATTGGCGCATCGAATCCTTTAACCACAGGGCCGAGGAGATCACCGGCTACCGCCGCGAGGAGGTCATCGGTCGCCATTGCTGGGAAATCTTCCGTTCCGATTTATGCCAACTGGGCTGCCCCTTGCGAACGGCGCTGGAATCGGGTCGGACCAGCATGGACCAGGATGTGCGCATCCTGAAAAAAGGAGGCAAGCGCCAGACGCTTCTGGTCAACGCGGGCGTGTTACGCACCGCAACGGGCAAGATCCGCGGCGCCGTGGAAACCTTCCGGCCGCTGGCCGGCGAAGCCTATTTCAATGGCCTCGAAGGCGAAAAAAAAGGGTTCGCCAAAATCATCGGCCGGTCCAAGCCGATGCAGCGCATCTTCGAGATGTTGCCGGATATCGCCGCCAGCGATGCCAACGTGCTGATAACCGGCCCAAGCGGTACGGGCAAGGATCTGGTTGCGCGCACGATTCACGACCTCTCCTCCCGGCGCGATAAACCCTATGTGGCCGTCAACTGCACGGCCTTGGCCGAATCGCTGCTGGAGTCCGAACTGTTCGGCCACGAGAAGTCGGCCTTCACCGGCGCAACCGGAACCAAAATCGGGCGCTTCGAACTGGCCAAAGGCGGGACCCTTTTCCTGGATGAAATCGGCGAATTGCGGCCCGAACTGCAGATCAAGCTGTTGCGTATTCTTGAAAACCATGAATTCGAACGGGTCGGCGGCACGCGCACGCTGCCCATGGAGGCCCGCATCATCAGCGCCACCAACAAGGACCTGCGCCAAGCCATCCGCGAAGGACACTTCCGCGAGGACTTTTTTTACCGTCTGCGGACCGTTCCTCTGGTTATCCCTTCCTTGCGCGAACGCACCGAAGACATCCCCCTATTGGTGGATTACTTCCTGAAACTGTTCAATCAACGCTACAAAAAGCGCGTCATGTCGGTGCATCCCGAAGTGATGCAAACCTTCATGCGCTACGAGTGGCCGGGCAATGTGCGCGAACTGGAAAGAACCCTCGAGCACGCCTATGTCTTCGTCAAGGGGCCGATCATCATGCCGACCAACTTGCCGGCCGCCGAAGAGTTTCAACCCCAGGGCGGGCTTCACCCGGATGCGGAGCGCAAGCTCGACCGCGAGGCCCTGCAGTGGGCACTGCTGCGCGCCAACGGCAATCGGCTGGAGGCGGCCCGTTTGCTGGGCACCAGCCGCACCACCCTATGGCGTCACATCAAGCGCTTCGGCCTGGGATGAAGGCCCATGTTTCATGGCGTTTCACTCGTTTCACGTGCAATCGACTTCCATCCACTTGTTTTTCCAGCCATTTAATTTTTTAAAGCCGTTGAAGATCGCCCTTTTTGTTTCATTGAAACAAAAATAGAGGCCTTTTCCAGCCTTCTGCTCGCTTCTCCCCCGGATGCTTGGCCGGACGCATTTCATGTTATTGTTATTTATACTAATTTAAGGAGGCATGTTTATTGCTCATACCTCTGTCGTAGTTCAACCGTTTCGATTTCAAGAGGCAGGCATCCATGAACGAGGGTATGAAAGCAAAAGGGGTTCTGACGCTTTCGCGCAATTTCGAGGTGATGAGCGCCGACCCAGGCTTAGAGCCGCTGCTGGGATGCAAGCCGGCGGTTGGGGAACACTGGCCCTTGAGCCGGCTCTTCGGACCGCAGTCCCTCGCGGGCGCGCAAGCGGCGGTCAAGGCGGCCTTCGGATGCGGCCGCGCATTCGAAAATCGGCAAGCCCTGCTGCTTTGCGCCGGCGGGACGCCTCTTCAATGCCGGTATCACCTGCAACCGCTGATGAGCAGCGAATCCCGGATCATCGGGTTGATCTTCACCTTGAAAACCGCGCCGCATCATCCGAATATCCTGCCCCAGGCGCTGAATCCGTCCCGGCCTGAAGAGCTGCCGCAAGAGACATCGGCGGACTTATTCGAGCATCTGCCCGAGGGCAGTTTCACCATCGACGCCCAGTGGCGCATCCGTTCGTTCAATCAGGCCGCCGAGCGTATCACCGGCTTCAGCCGCCATGAGACCATCGGGCGCCACTGCTGGGAGATCTTTCGGTCCGATAGTTGCCGCAAGCAGTGCCCCATGCGTCAAGCGCTGGATCGCCAACAGCCCGAAATGGATCGCCAGGTCTTTGCGGTCAACCGCGGCGGCCAGGGCCAAACGCTTTCGGTCAATATCAGTTTATTGAAGGATGCCCGGGGCGGCATCGTCGGCGCCATCGAAACCTTTCATCCGACCGGCGGGGATCGACCTTCCCCCTTCGGGGTTCCCGGTCGCTTCAAGGAGATCATCGGCAACAGTCCGCCGATGCGCGCCCTCTTCGCGCAATTACCGGATCTGGCCGCCAGCCGGGCCAATGTGCTGATTTGCGGCGAAAGCGGCACAGGCAAAGAGTTGATCGCCCGGACCCTGCACGCCCTGCCCCCGCAAAACAGCGCGCCCTTCGTTGCCGTCAACTGCGCGGCTCTGGCCGAAACGCTGATCGAGGCCGAATTGTTCGGTCACGAAAAGGGGGCCTTCACCGGCGCGGAGCATAGCCGGCCGGGACGCTTCGAGTTGGCCGGGCAGGGCACCCTGCTGCTGGATGAAATCGGCGAACTCAAGCCCGATCTGCAAAGCAAGTTGTTGCGCGTCATCGAGCAGCGCAGTTTCGAACGCGTAGGCGGGACAAAATCCATCGCTTTCAGAGCCCGGCTGATCAGCGCGACCCATCGGGATTTGGCCCAGGCCATTGATGCCAAGCGCTTTCGCGAGGATTTGTTCTACCGCCTGCGCACGGTCACGCTTACCATTCCGCCCCTGCGCCGGCGTCCCGAAGACATCCCCCTGCTGGTCGAGCACTTCATCAAAAAGTTCAATGCCAAAACCGGTAAGCGTGTTCATTCCCTGGACCCCAAGGTCATGCAGCGTTTCATGGCCTA
>JAKAFO010000319.1 GCA_021819735.1 Deltaproteobacteria bacterium | reverse complement strand
TGCCGCAAGCCGAACTGCTGGCGGAATTGTCCGAATTCTACAAACTGTTCGGCGACGGCACGCGCCTGCGGATTCTGGCGGCCTTGAGCATTGCCGAATTGTGCGTCTGCGACCTGAGCGCCCTGCTGGACATGAAGCAGCCGGCGGTGTCGCACCAACTGCGTGTGCTCAAGCAGGGGCGGGTTGTCCGGGCGCGGCGGGAGGGCAAGGTGATTTACTACGCCTTGAACGATGAGCATATCCGGCATGTATTGCGCGTGGGGTTGGAGCATCTGGGCGAACCGACTGAAATGGTGGAGGCGATCTGACATGCATGCGGCGACGATGAAACGGTACCAGGTGCGCAATCTGGATTGCGCCGCCTGTGCCGCCAAACTCGAAAACAGTCTGAAGAAAATGGAAGGGGTGGACGATGCGGTGGTGGATTTTGCCGGGCTCACCCTGCACATCCAGGCCCGGGATACGGACCGAATCCAGGAGATGGTCCGGCGCATCGAACCGGACGTGGAGCTGATTCCCATCACCGAGCGGGCGGCGCCGGCGCCGCAGGCGACGGACCGCTATCGCTTCAAGCGGGAGATGGCGTTGCTGGGCGTCTCGCTGGTCCTTTTTCTGGTCCACTTGCTTTTCGAAGAGCGTCTGCACGCCGCCTGGTTCGGCTGGGAGTACCTCCTGGTATTGGCGGCCTATCTGCCGGCCGGCTGGAACGTGTGGACCGCGGCCTTTCGCACCCTGCGGCGCGGCGATTTTTTCGACGAAAATGTTTTAATGGTCATTGCCACGGCAGGCGCCCTGGGCATCCATGCCCTTTCCGAAGCCGTGGCCGTGATGCTCTTTTATAAGGTGGGCGAGCTGCTCCAGGAGCGGGCCGTGGCCCGGTCGCGGCGTTCGGTGGGCGCGTTGCTCAACGCCCGTCCCCAGCGGGCCACGGTGCAAGGGCTGAACGGCCTGGAGGTGGTGCCGCCCGAGCAGGTGGCCGTGGGCCGGACCATCGTGGTGCGGCCCGGAGACAAGATCCCCCTGGACGGCGTGGTGATAGGCGGCCAATCCCAGATGGACACCTCGCCGCTCACCGGCGAGTCCCGGCCCCAGTCGGTGCGGCCGGGGGAGAGCGTGCTGGCCGGCGCCATCAACCTGCACGCGGCGCTCACGGTGCGGGTGACTCGCCTGTTCCGGGACTCCTCCATCGTCAAGATCCTGGATCTGGTCCAGAACGCCGCGGCGCGCAAGGCTCGGACCGAACGGCTGATCACCACCTTCGCCCGCTACTATACACCAGCCGTGGTGCTGGCCGCGGCCCTGATCGCCCTGGTGCCGCCCCTGGCGACGGGCGCCGACTTCCGCACCTGGATCTACCGCGCCCTGGTGCTGCTGGTCATCTCCTGTCCCTGCGCCCTGGTGGTCAGCGTGCCGTTGGGCTATTTCGGCGGCATCGGGCGGGCCTCCCGGCGCGGCATCCTGGTCAAAGGGTCCAACTTCCTGGACGCCTTGGCCCAGGTCAAAACGGTGGTTTTCGATAAAACCGGCACCCTGACCCAGGGGGTTTTCGAGGTGGAAAAGGTGGTGACCGCCAACGGCTATCGCCCCGATGAGCTGTTGGCTTTCGCGGCCGCCGCGGAAATGCACGCTCACCATCCCATCGGTGCCTCCATCGTAAGGGCCTTCGAACGCAGCGGCGGCAAGCTGGATGCCAACGAGATCGTGGATCATGTGGTGCTGGCCGGACGCGGCGTGCGGGCCGAGTGGCACGGACGGCGCATCGTGGTGGGCAACGACCCCTTGCTGCATCAGGAGGGTATTGACCATGAGGTGTGCGCCGTGGAAGGCACCGTGGCCCATGTCACCGTCGATGGCCACTATGCCGGCCACATCCTCATCGGCGACCGCCTCAAACCCGAGGCGGCCCAGGCCATAGCCGATCTGCGCGCCCAGGGGGTGACACGCCTGGTGATGCTCACCGGCGACAACCCCTGCGCGGCCGGGCAGGTGGCCGCCAGCCTGCACCTGGACCGCTTCGAGGCCGGCCTGTTGCCGGAAGACAAGGTGCGCCATTTGGAGCAGTTATTGGCCGAGGCCCATGGCGGCAAAGTGGCCTACGTGGGGGACGGTATCAACGACGCCCCGGTCCTGGCCCGGGCCGATGTGGGCGTGGCCATGGGCGGTCTAGGGTCGGATGCGGCCATCGAAACCGCCGACGTGGTGCTGATGACCGATTCGCCCGCCAAACTGGCCGAAGCCATCGCCATTGCCCGGGGCACCCGGCGCATCGTGTGGCAGAACATCGTCCTGGCCCTGGGGGTCAAAGCGGTCTTCGTGGTCCTGGGCGCCTTGGGCCTGGCCGGCATGTGGGAAGCGGTCTTCGCCGATATGGGCACGGCGCTGCTGGCGGTGGTCAACGCCACGCGTTCGTGGGGGGTGGCCTCCGTGAGGGGCTAAGCCACCAGGCGTCGCGTCTTGAGCAATGGCATGGGGTCCACCAGGTGCTTTCCGAACCAGCCTTTCTGGACGGGCGTCCGATAGGCGATGGCCAGCAGTTCGGAGAAGTGAAACGTCGGCAGCTTGGTCTTCAGGTTGCAGCGGATTTCGAGGTTCAGGTGGCACATGGCGCAGGCCGTGACCAGACACTCGGCGCCGGCGTCGATCGCGCCTTGCATGATCGTATCGATCATGGGGGTGACCACGTCGGGCCGGGCCACGGATAGGAATGTGCCGCAGCAGCGGGCCTGATAGCCCCAGGAAACGGCCTGGGCACCGAACGCCCCCAGCATCTTCTCCATGAGGCCGTGGTAGGTGCGTTCATGGCGCAAGGCCGGCGGTTGAGCCAGCATGCAGCCGTAGTAGGGGGCGAATTTGATGCCGTTGAGGGCGTTGGCGCGCTGCTTGCCGTTCCGGCCTTCATTCTGGATCAGTTCGAAGAAGTGTACGATCTTCAAGTCCGGGTCGGCGGCCCGTCCCCAGCGGCGCCGATATTCCTCCTGCGCTTCGGCGGAACCATGCAGCCGGTGCTGGGCCATGCGCAGCCTTGTGCTGCAACTGGGGCAGGCCACCAGCAGCGGACGGCCCGGCGGCGCCAGCGACAGGTTGCGGCAGGCCAGATGAAAGGCCAAGTCGGCATTGATGCTGTGGGCCGACGAACTGCCGCAGCAGTTCCAGTCCTCCAGATCCACGAGGCGGTATCCGATGTGGGCGCACACCTCTTTGAGGGACTGGTTGTTCTCCTTGGCGCTGGTGGCCAGCGAACAGCCGGGGAAATAGGAGATATCTTTCATTTCAGGCAACATACGTTCACCCACTGAATTCCTTGAACAGGTTGGAGACGCTTTTGGTGTCGGCGATCCGGGAGGGCAACAGGTCCAACTTGCGTTTGGCCATCATTTTCAAGCCCAGATCCATGTCGGAAAAGAGGTCTCGCTGGCGCACCTTGTAGCGCAGCATGATCTCCAGCTTGTGGGTGCGACCGTAGCGCTCGATGGAATCCAACACCTCCTTGTGAAAGTTGAGAATGCCGGTTTCGTTGATCTTGGCCTGGTTCTCGACGGCAATCTCGCGCAGGGCATCCATCAGCACAGGGATGTCGATGGCCATGGGGCAGGCGATGGAGCAGGTGTTGCACCCCACGCAGAGCCAGATGTCCGGGCTTTCCAGAACCTCCTGGGCAAAACCGTATTGCACCAGCCGGATCACCCCGTTGGGCCGGTAGGTCATGGCGCCGACCACCGGACATCCGCTGGCACAGCTCAAGCAGTGGAGGCAGCGCTGGAAGTTTTCGCCGCAACGCTCGACCACCGCCTGGCAAAATCTTTTATGGGTCGTTGTCATTGTCGTGCACCCTTTTGTTGTGTATATTTCAAATTAAGCTTTTCATAGCGACAAGTAAAATGCATTACCTTGATCTAAGTCAAAAGGAACCTGCATGCGCCGATCATCGAGCATCCATCCTTCCGAATGGTTCCTGAAAGGATATCATGTTTTGCAGCCAGCGGCCGATACTTGCTTGAACGTGGATGGAGACGGATGGCTGGGCAGCCGATATTAAACCCATGG
This sequence comes from Deltaproteobacteria bacterium, assembly GCA_021819735.1. Taxonomy (GTDB): domain Bacteria; phylum Desulfobacterota; class Desulfobacteria; order Desulfobacterales; family Desulfosarcinaceae; genus Desulfatitalea. The sequence goes on along the minus strand of JAKAFO010000319.1, from coordinate 1,854 downwards.
ACCCATTGTACCTATGACGACGGAACTTCTCACTTCTCTGATATTGCCGTCAGGGACCCTTGCCGCGATTTTGGCGTCCTGGGGATTCCTGGCGCTTATGATGGGCTTGCTGCACAAGCGCAAGGGCGCCGAGAGTCCCGGGGGGGCGCTCTCCGTGGCGGACCTTTCCGGCAGTGCCCCTTCTTCACCCACCATAGACCAGGCGGATCTGCAAGTTCGACGCGGCTTGGCCTTCGTCATCGCCACGCCTCTGGTCGCGCTGGCGGCTTATGCCCTGGGCCTGCTCGCCAATCTGCTGGATGACGATGGCTATGTGCTCTTCGGGCTGGGGGCCGTCGGCATCATCCTATGGGCACTGGCGTTTATCATCTATAAAGGTGCCCGGGCTCGCCGCCGCGAGGCCCAATGGCGTGACGCGGCCATGGCGACCGTGGCCCAGGCGGTGGCCCCCCTGGCCGAGCGCGGCCACATGGTGTTCAAGGATTTCAGGGCCGAGAACATCTCCATCGATTACCTGATCGTCGGTCCTAAAGGCGTCTTTGCCTTACAGCGCCTGATTCAGCCGACGGGCGGGCAAGCGGGACCGGATTCGGAACCGGTGGTGACTTACAACGGCCGTGCGCTTTTTTATCCCCACGGCCGGGAACATTTGGTGCTCGATCAGGCCCATGAGCAGGCGGAACGCTTCTCCGAGTGGCTTTCCCAAGGACTGGAAACCCCCATATCGGCCCGGGCCATTCTGGCCTTGCCCGGCTGGCGGGTCAAGCGCATCTCGGCCGACGGCATCTCGGTGATCAACCCGACCCAATTGGAAGCCCTCTTCCAATATATAAAACCCCGGCCGATCTCGACCGGGGAGATGGAAACCATCATCGCGCGCATCCAGGCCCACTACGCCGCCGGCTGGCGCGCCCCCAATCCCCAGAGCGTGTCGCAGCCGGCTTGATCTCATTTCTGAATGAACACTAACTTTCGAGGCAAGTAATCCTGGTGAAGATTATCGGCCGGGCACGATGATGCGCGATTGTTCGGTGCGCTTCTTGGAGGCCTGCTGCTGGCGCATCTCCTGGATTTGGGCGATCACTTCCTGGAGCGCCTGCTGCATGGCGCTGGGAAACTCTTCGAAGGCCTCGGCCAGGGTGTTGGCCATCAGGCGCGCCTGAATGGGCAGCGGGCCTTCGGGGGTCATCAATTGGGTGGTGCCGACAAAAAACGGCGCGCGGCTGGTATCTTCGCTGCCGTCGGGCCGGACGGGCACCAGGCGGCGGATGACGGCCGCTTTAAGATCGGTGATGGACTCTTCCCGGTACAGATTGCTTTTGTCCACGGTGAAGTCAATATCTCGCTGAGTCCCGAGATCGCTCATGGGATGGTTCTCCTTTTTTCCCGTTGGAACGGGTGAATACACGGCTCGTCAGGGATGATCAAGCGCCCTACTAATCCCAGGCCGAGGGCGTTGTCAATCCGAATCTCCAATAGGTTCCTTGTCCATTGAAAATACTTGACATAACCCGGATGGCGAATAAAATACACCTTAATCTTGAAAGGCCTGCCGTCGATTCGAGGCCGGTTTTAAGCTGAAGGTGCAAATGCCTGGTGGCGACCTGAAGTTTGGGACTAAGAGAATTCTATGAAAGGAGGACGTCACTATGGCCAACGGCACTGTCAAGTGGTTTAACGAGAAAAAAGGCTACGGCTTTATCGAGCAGGAAGACGGACCGGATGTGTTCGTGCATCATTCCGGCATCAATGCCAAAGGCTTCCGCACACTCCAGGAAGGCGATCGCGTGACCTTTACCGTGGAGCAGGGGCAAAAAGGACCGTCTGCGGTTAACGTCACCGTAACTTAGCCCG
>JAKAFO010000318.1 GCA_021819735.1 Deltaproteobacteria bacterium | reverse complement strand
CGCTGCTCAAGGAGTTCATCCGACGGGTCGAACAACAGCAGCGGGCCGGCCTGAAGTCCCATCTGGAAAGTTGAAGGGGTAAGGCCATGTTTCATAAAAACACTGCCGCTTTTAAGCAAGCCATGTGGCAGATTCCAGGGCTCCTTATTCTGGCCGCGGTGATTGCCCTCGGTGTCAACCACTTGCGAACCGACGGCATTGCGCTGGTGGGTAACTGGTCGGTGGGGGCCCGTTTCGCCGATGCCGCCGGCGAGAGCTTGGTGGTCTCCCTGGAAGAGGCCCGGCATCTTTTCGAAGCGCAAGGAGCGCTCTTTCTGGACGCCCGGCCGCCCCACCAATACGCCGAAGGTCACATCCAGGGCGCGTTGAGCCTGCCCTGGCAGGAGGTGGATCACGCCTTCGGCGAGATCGCCGCACGATTGGAACAGGCCCCGGCGGTCATCACCTACTGCGATGGCGAAGGCTGCGACCTGAGCCACGAACTGGCCCTTTTTCTTAAGGAGCTGGGATTTAGGAATGCGCGTGTGCTGGTTAATGGGTGGAGCGTGTGGCAACAGGCCGGGCTCCCCATACAGCCGAAGGCGGACGGCTCGAACAAAAAATCGAGTTTAAGCGGTGCGATAGCGCCGGCCGAACCGCCAGAAGACGAAAACAGCGCGATTGTGGTCTATTACTTTCACAGAACCCTCCGTTGTCCGTCCTGCACGCTGCTGGAAGAGATAGCCCGCAGCGCCGTGGCGTTCGGGTTCGAGAAGGAAGTCAGTTCGGGCGCGATCCGGATGACCGTTGTGAACGTCGACGAGAAAGCAAACGAGCATTTTGTCGACGACTATAAACTGAACACGCAAGCCTTGATCATATCGCAAGTATTGAACGGAAAAGAGCAACGCTGGAAGAACCTGGATCAGGTCTGGACGCTGATCGGAGACGAAGCGCAACTATGGGCATATATCCAAAAAGAAATAGCAGAATACCTGAAAAGTTAGCAATCGGTCTGCGGCTGCTGCTGGGGGCGGTTTTCCTGCTCGGGCTGTTCATCCAGCTCCTTCATGCGGGTGAAGAGGCGCCGGATACCCTTTTCGCCCGGGGCGACGGCCCCGTCGAGATCTACATGTTCACCGACTATTTTTGCCCACCCTGCAAGGGCATCGAACCCTATCTGGAGCAAGCGCTCGCGGAGCTGAATCGCCGGGGCGCCAAAATCGTCTTCGTGGATAAACCGATCCATGCCGTTACGCCGCTCTATTCGAAGTACTTCCTGTACGCGGCAAAAAAGGCCGGCGACTTTGCGCAAATGCTTCACATCCGCCATGCCTTGTTCGATATCGCCGCCACCCAAAATCCCCAAACCGAGCGGGAACTGGCGTCGTCCTTGAAGGCCTACAAGATCCCCTATGTGCCGATGGACGTGAAGCCGGTCTTCGACCGTTGGGCTCGGTTAATCGATACATACCAGGTTAAAAGCACGCCGACGTGCATCGTCAAACAACCGGGACACGATGTGCGCGTCCTGATCGGCGGTCGCGACATTCCGGAAGGCATCGATCGGTTGCTCAAGGAGTTGAACAAGGGCGCTTGAACGGGTCCGAATATTTGTCGTCGCATCGAGGAGGTGTTCCATGTGGGGTAAATACTTTTTGCTGGGGTGCATGGCCTGCGTCTTTATGATGCCGGGCTACGCAACGGCGACCGAAAGTTCCCCAAAAGTGCCGCAGGCTTTTTTGCCTGAGAGAGTCTTCGAATTCCAGCCCGTTTTGGAGGGCACCCAGGTCGTTCATGAATTTGTCCTGAAGAACAAAGGCGAGGCGCCGCTTAATATCCTCCAGATCAAATCCGGCTGAGGTTGTACCGCCGCCAGCAGTACGCGGCTGATTCCTCCCGGGCAGGAGGGGCGCATCGAGGTCAAGGTATCCACGCGGGGATATGGGGGCAGGAAGATCACGGAGGTGGTGCGCATTACCACCGACGATCCCAACCGCCTGGTGGCGGAAGTGACGGTTAAAGGCACGGTGGAGCAGATCGCCGAAGTTGAGCCGAAGCAGGTCCTTTTATCCGGCTTGCAAGGTGAGCGATTATCCGCTGAAGTGGCGATCATCCCCAACCCGAAGTACCCTTTCAGCATCAAGGGGATCGAGATCCAGGAGGGCAGGGGCCTTAAATGCGAACTCGAGGAGCGTTGCACGGCCGGCAAGAAGCGTTGCCTGATTAAGGTGGAAAACACGCAATCCGAAAAGGGGCGGTTCAACGATACCATCATCGTCCAAACCGATAACGCGCTTAAACCCGAGATTCCGATCCGGGTCGTCCGCAGAATTCAATAAAGGATAAATGTAAATGCCCCACATGCTCATCATCGGCGGCAGCGATGCCGGCATCAGCGCGGCCCTGCGCATCAAGGAACTGGATGCACGGGCGGAGGTCACGGTGGTGGTGGCCGACGCCTTTCCCAACTTCAGTATCTGCGGTTTGCCTTTTTACTTGAGCGGAGAGGCGCCGAACTGGCGAAATCTGGCCCACCGCAGCGCAGAAGAGATTGAAAGCCACGGCATTCGATTGCTGCTCAGCCATCGGGCCAAATCCATCGATGCCCGCGCCAAAATCGTTGAAATCGCTTCCGGCGGCGGCCTCAACCGCGTCGCCTATGATCGGCTGCTCATCGCCACGGGTGCCGAATCGGCCCGGCCGCCGATTCTGGGTTTGGATGCACCCGGAGTCTTCTTCCTGCGCTGGATGGGCGATAGTTTCGCCGTGAAGCAGTTTTTGGATCAGACGAAACCCCGCAGGGCCGTGGTCATCGGCGGCGGTTATATCGGCCTGGAGATGGCCGATGCCCTGACCCATCGGCAAATCGAAGTCACCTTGATGGAGTTCGCTCCCGAAGTGCTCACTACCCTCGACCCAGAGTTGGGGGCACGGATCAGGGAGGAATTGCTATCCAAAGGAGTGCACGTCATCAACGGTCAGGCAGTGCAATCCATCGAAAGCAAGCAGGGCCTGTTGACCGTCCAAACGGCCACCGGCAACAATCAGGAGACCGATATGGTCATCGTGGCCGCCGGCGCCAAACCGGCCACCGCGTTGGCCCGGACCGCCGGCATCGGCCTGGGGGCCGGCGGCGCCATCCGGGTGGATCGCACCATGGCCACCGGCATAGCCGATATTTGGGCGGCCGGCGATTGCGTGGAGACCTGGCATCGGATGCTGGCAGCCAATGTCTACATGCCCCTGGGCACCACGGCCCACAAGCAGGGACGCGTGGCCGGCGAGAACATGCTCGGCGGCCGGCGCGAATTCCAAGGCAGCCTGGGCACCCAGGTGGTCAAGGTGTTCGACCAGGTGGCGGCCCGCACCGGCTTGCGGGACAAGGAGGCATTGGCGGCCGGTTTCGATCCGCTGACCGTGGCCTTGACCGTCTGGGACCACAAGGTGTACTACCCGGGGGCCAAAGAGACTTATATCCGCATCACCGGCGACCGGCCCAGCGGACGGTTGCTGGGCGCGCAGATGGTCGGCCATCGCGCGACGGAGGTTTCTAAACGCATCGATATCTTCGCCGCGGCGCTTTATCACCAGATGCAAGTGGACGCCTTGGCCGACCTGGATCTATCCTACACCCCGCCGCTCTCCAGTCCCTGGGACCCGGTGCAGATGGCGGCCATGCAGTGGGTCTTAGCGGTGAATAAAAAATCCGAGCGAAATTGAAGTCCAATCCATAATGATGAAAGGAAGTATGGTGACAATGATGAAACGGCTTGTTTTCCTTCTGGCCCTGGTGGCCTGCTGCTGTTGCGCGGCAACGGTTTTTGCCGACGAATCGAAACCATCCGTGATACCGCCCGTGCCTACGCCAGGCCTGGTGACCATGGTAGACTTGGGTGCCCACAAGTGCATTCCCTGCAAGATGATGGCTCCCATCATCGAAGAACTGCAAAAAGAGTACGCCGGCCGCGCCTCCATCATCTTCATCGATGTCTGGGAGCATCGCGAGCAGGCCGAGCGCTTCGGTATCAGGGGCATCCCCACCCAAATCTTCTTTGACAAGGAGGGCAAGGAGGTAAGCCGCCATGTGGGGTTCATGGACAAGCCGAGCATCGTGGGGCTCTTCGATCAGTTGGGGGTCCCCAAGGAGAAGGGACAATGACCTGCGCGAAGATCAAGGGCTTCGTGTTTGTGTCCATTGCGGAGTCAAATCCGAAAAAGTCTTGACTATTTCAGAGTGTGGGTAAAAAACCGGCGATCATGACCCCCGGCAGGGTGTCGGCGATCGCCTCTAAAGGGTCACACCTCCGTCATGTCAAGGGCATGACGAAGCGTGTACCGTCAGCATTGCCGGAGCTTGGATCTTGACATGCAATCCTGCATCATGCATAAGCCGCTCTTAGCTGGTGGTCTTTCCGGCTCACCTAACTGAACGATCTTTTCTGATCGAAACTAATTTTTTATGAAAGTCGAGAAGTTATACGACCACCGGTTCGATGCGCGCGCCAAGGCAAAGAAGAATGCCGTATGGCAAGCCCTGTGCACGAACTTTTTCCAGCGCTACATCCCGTCGGATGCATCGGTTCTCGATATAGGGGCCGGCTTTTGCGAGTTCATCAATAACATTGTGTGCGCCGAAAAATCCGCTTTCGATTTGAACGAGAAGACGGCCAGTTTCGCCGACCCGGATGTCCATGTGATCGTGGGATCTAACTTGTCGTCACTCGATGACGGCCGGTTCGATGTCGTGTTCGTGAGCAACTTCCTGGAGCATATGAGGTCCAAGGAAGAGGTGCTCAAGGTGCTTGCCGAGGCGCACCGTCTCTTGAAGGGCGGTGGCCGCATTTTAGTGCTGCAGCCCAACATTCGCTACGCCTACCGAGAGTACTGGGATTTTTTTGACCATCACGTGGCGCTCAGCGATCGCAGCCTGGCTGAAGGTCTGGCTTTGGCGGGTTTTTCCCTGGAGCTGCAGATCCCCCGGTTTGTGCCCTTTACTACCAAAAGCAGATTCCCCCAGCATGCGATGATCGTAAAGGCGTATTTGCGCTGTCCATTTTTGTGGCGTTTTTTCGGCAAACAGGCCTTCGTTGTCGGCCGAAAAAGCACCGGGTAACCAACCTTTCGCGACTTTCGAAACGAAAAGGGCAGAGGATCGTCTACAAATCAGATGAAGCAGCCTTTCCAAGCGGAATCAACTACGCCTGAACTCGAAACCCGCCAGTTCATCTCCTTTGACGGCGCGATTCGGCATGTGTCTGCTTATCAGCGTCCTGACCGTTACCGGACCATCGAAAAAACCTTGGGCGAGCAATTCAGAATCGCACGGGGAGGCGGTTATTCCTATGCCGCTGCCTCCTTTGGTAAGAACAGCATCGTTCAAGACCTGACGCGGTTTAATCGCATTTTGAAATTCGAACCGCAACATGGCCTGATTACCGTCGAGGCCGGCATTACTTTGGCAAGCCTGTTGAGTGTGACCGTTCCCGCCGGCCTTTGGCTGCCCGTGATCCCCGGTTATCCGGCCATTACCATCGGCGGTTGCGTGGCTTCCAATGTGCACGGGAAGAATCCCGCAACCAAGGGGACCTTTAGAAAATGCGTCCGCCAAATCACCTTGTTTCATCCGGCTTATGGGGTCTTTTCCGCCAGCGAAGAGAACCATCCGGAAATCTTCGATCTGACTTGCGGAGGCTATGGGCTTACCGGCGTCATTCTTTCCGTAACGCTGCAATTGGAAAAATTGCCCGGAACCACGACGGTGACAAGGCGCATCGAAGTCGGCGCTTTGGATGAAGCCTACCAAGTCATTACAGCATCAAGTGCAACCCATGATTTCGCCTACTCCATGCACCAGGCCCTTCCCGAACCGCGCATATTCGGGCGCGGTTATGTGAGCTGTGGGCATATGCCCATCGTTACA
>JAKAFO010000317.1 GCA_021819735.1 Deltaproteobacteria bacterium | reverse complement strand
TGTTTTATAAAGCAGTAAATCCCACGCCAAGACCGAGAGGAGCCAGTAACGGTGCGCGGATTCCGAACCAAGATCGCTCTCAATGTCGCGTTTCTGATGCTGCTGTCCGCCATCTTCACCGACATCCTGGTGGTGTTGGTGGTTCAAGGGGTAATGGTGCGCAACCGCGTGGCCGAGGAGCGCGCCTCGATGGAGACCCTGGGCCGCCTGGTTCTGGAGCGAACCGCGGATACCGCGCTCAGCCCCGCCGATGCCCTCGGGTATGGCACCTGGACCGCCGTGTTGTTTGTGGATGCCGGCGGCCGTCAGTTGTATGCCCTGAGCAATGAGACCTATACCCTGGCCGATTTGACGGCCGGCACCGGGGCCGTGCTCCGGTCCGCGAACGGTTACAATGAAGATCTGGGACTGGTGTGGGGCACCTTCTGGTGGCACCCCCGGGCGATCCTGGTATCGGTCCCCATCGGCCGCGACGGCCGAATGCTGGGCGCCATGGCCAGCATCGTGCCGCTGGAACCCCTATATGACAAACTGCGCCAGTACAACAAGCCGGTGCTGGTCTGCATTCTGTTCAACACGGTGGTCCTGAGTTTCATCGGACTGTATCGCATTTTTCGCATCTACCTGCGTCCCATCGACCGCATCATCCGCCAGGCCGACGTCTATGGCATCGATGACGATCTTTTCTTCACCTTCCGCCAGGAAGACAACGAGCTGAACCGGCTCTCGTCGGCCCTTAACCGCATGCTCCAGCGCATTGCCGAAGACAAGCAGAAGCTTCAGGAGAGCGTGACCTCGCTGGAGCGGGCCAACGCCGAACTCAAGCGGGCCCAGAACGAGATCATCCGGGCCGAGAAGATGGCCTCGGTGGGCCGCCTGGCGGCCGGCATTGCCCATGAGATCGGCAACCCCATCGGCATCGTGCTGGGCTATCTGGATTTGATCAAGCAGCCCGACCTTACGCGGGAGGAGCTGGACGATTTTGCCCGCAGGGCCGAAAAAGAGATCCAGCGGATCAACACCGTCATCCGCCAGTTGCTGGACCTGGCGCGTCCCAAGGAAGGTGTGGCGCGTATGGTGGCGGTGCACGAAGTGATTCAGGACATCGTCCAGGTGATGTCCCATCAGCCCATGATGGCCGAGATCCGGCTGCAAACCCAACTGGAGGCCGGTCACGACCAATTATGGGCCGATGGCGATCAACTGCGCCAGGTGTTTCTCAATCTGCTGCTCAACGCCGCCGATGCCATCCGCGCGGCCGTGCGGCCGGGAGACGGGGTGATCCGCATCGCCACGGAATCGGAAGACGGGGGCGGCCCTGGAGCGGAGAAATGGCTTGCCATCCGCTTCCAGGACAACGGCGAGGGCATTCCACCGGATCAGATCGACAACATCTTCGACCCCTTTTACACGACCAAGGAGCCGGGCAAAGGCACCGGACTGGGGCTGGCAGTCAGTTACATGATCATCCAGAAGTTGGGCGGCAGCATTTCCGTGCAAAGCCGGCCCGGCCAAGGCAGCACCATGCTGATCCAGCTTCCCTTGAAAAATGAACCTGTTGCCCCCCAGGTCCCCGACGCCGGGACTGGAACCTTTTAATGAGGCAAAATGCCATGAGCGACGAAGCATCCCAAAGTCCGGCCCCCACGTCGATTCTGATCATCGATGACGAAGAGAACATGCGCCACATGCTGGCCAGCATGCTCAAGCGCGAAGGCTACCGCATCGAGACCGCCACCGACGGTCAGGATGGGTTGGACAAGATCCGGGCCGCGACCTTCGATTTCGTGCTGTGCGACATCAAGATGCCCCGCATGGACGGCATGGCCTTTTTAAAAGCCGTGCAGCCTTTGGCCGAAGGCGTGACCATTATCATGATGTCGGCCTACGGAACCATCGATCTGGCCGTGGAGGCCATGAAACTGGGCGCCTATGACTTTATCTCCAAGCCGTTCAAGAGCGACGAAGTGCGCCTGGCCATCAAGAAGGCCGAAGAGCGCGACCGGCTCAAGCGCGAGAACCTGCTGTTGCGCGAGCAGGTGCGGCGTTTCGAGGAGCGCCATCGCTTCGGCAATCTGGTGGCCAAAAGCGCGGCCATGCAAAAGGTTTTCGAACTGGCGGCCAAAGTGGCCCAGTACAACACGACCATCTTGATCGTGGGCGAAAGCGGCACCGGCAAAGAGCTGGTGGCCCAGGCCATTCATCAGGCCGGTCCGCGCCAGACCAAGCCTTTTGTGCCGGTCAATTGCGGCAGCATTCCGGAAGCGCTGCTCGAGAGCGAACTCTTCGGTTACGTCAAAGGCGCCTTTACCGGTGCCGACCGCAACAAAAAGGGGTTGTTCGAGGAAGCCGACGGCGGCACGCTATTTTTGGACGAGATCGGCGATATGCCGGTTTCCTTGCAGGTCAAACTGCTGCGGGTCTTGCAGGAGAGCGAGATCCGGCCGGTGGGCCAGACCGAAAGCCGGGCGGTGGATGTGCGCGTCATCGCCGCCACCTCCCGCCATCTGTCCCAGATGATCGCCGAGGGCACGTTCCGGGAAGATCTCTACTACCGGCTGAATGTCATCTGCATCGATCTACCCGCGTTGCGCGAACGCGGCGAAGACATTCCGCTGCTGTGCCAACACTTCCTCAACCACTTCAATTCAAGCCTGGCGCGCAAGGTCAAGGGGATCACGCCCGAGGCCATGTCCCTGCTTTTGCGGCACCGCTGGCCGGGCAACGTGCGCGAGCTGGAAAATGCCATCGAACGGGCCATGGTGCTGGCCGGGGACGACTGGCTCACGCCGGACAACTTTCAATTGGCCGGCGTGTCCGAGGCGGTGCTTTCGCCCGGCGAGCAGATCATGGACGGTTACTCCATCAAAAGTGCCCAGAAGATCATGGAGCGGGAGATGATCGTCAAAGCCCTCAAGGCGACCCAGGGCAACCGCACCCAGGCCGCCCGCCTGCTGGAGATCAGCCATCCCTCGCTTTTGAGCAAGCTGAAAAGTTACGCCATCGATATGTGAAGCGGTTATATCATCTTGGCTTGTTGGAACAGCTTGACGATGTCTACCTTATTGATGAGGGTGGTGAAGATATCGCTCAAGGTGTCATCGGCGCCTTTGCGGCCGATAATGTAGGGTTTTTCGGCCTGGCCGCTCACCTTCTCCCGCGCAACGATCTGGTTGTCCACGGACAGGCTGGCCTCATAGCTGGCTTGGGCCAACCACTTGCGGCTCTTCAGGTCGACCTTCATGGAGTTGATCAGCACCTGGAATAGCGGAACTTCCTCGCGGTCCGTATAGACCACTTCGGCGCCCATCTGCTCCAGGCGCTTTTTGAAAGTCTCCAGAAAGAGCTCTTGCAGGTCTTTCTCGCCGGCATTAATGCGGCTCTTGCTCTCGCTGACCCAGGTCAGGCTATAGCGGTTTTGGAAATCCTTGAAGTGTTCGGCCGCCTCGGGCGTGAAGGTCTGAGCGTCCTGGCGCACATCTTTGACCTCGATGCGCACCTTCTGGCCCACGAGTTGGTCCGAAATGCGCGGCACTTGATAATCCACGATGAGATACGGCCGCTGGCGGGCGCATCCGCAGATGCAAACGATGGCCAGCAGGACGATACAAAAAGCGAATCCCTGACGACGCAGACGTGCGTGCATGGTACATCCTCCGTGCTCTTTAAAAGTTGTTGGGCGGCGGCGACCTGAGGCCGGTTTGCCTGTGGTGATGCGCTCAGCGCACGATCCTGTCGAGCGCGTCCGCACCATGCCCCTCACTACCCGTTCGGCCTCCCAGTGTCAAGATCCGGCGGCCGTCGGGCGGGCAACGTCTGCGCGGGCGGCAACGATTAAAACAGCACCTGAATATTCTTCACTCTCGCCACCATGTCGGCCAACTGGTTGAGAATCTGCCGGACGAAGGCTTTGGCGTCCAGGGCCTGATGGATGCTATAGGCGGCGGACACGCCGGCCACGCGCAACATGACCGGCACGCCGTTAACCTCCAGGGGGGTGCCGTGGAGCACCCGCAGCACGCGCGCCAAGGCTTTGCGACCTTCCTCGGCAGGGGTCATGGGCAGCAGGGCCAGCATCTTGTTGCGCCCGGTCTGGCCGATAAAGTCACCGTCGCGGAAGACGACGACCAGTTTCTTGAGGGCCGTTTCGATGACGGCCTCGGTGGTGATGATCGCTTCCAGGGATTTCATTTTGGGTTTGGCGCTGACGAAGGAAAAGGCCAGTACCGAGAAGGCCAGCCCATACCGTTTGGCCCGGGCGATCTCCTTTTCGAGGATGAACATCAGATCCTCGGAAGCCAGGATTCCTTGGGGGATACCGCCCTCTTCCTCGGCTCCCCGGCCGACGCCCTTGAGGCGGTTGATCTCCTCGTGGATCTGGGTAAAATTGTTCTCTTCGATGTCGCCGGCTTCGACTTTGGTGCGCACGGTTTTTAAAATGGCCGTCAGCTCTTCGTCGCTACCCACATTGTGCTCCAGCGTCTGCAGCACGGTGAGCATCCTGGGCTTTCCCGGACCTGCGCCGCCTTGGGTGTTGAGCCATTGGACGCGCATGTTGTCCAGGATCGACTCCATGCGCTCGTTGATGCGCGTCTCCATGCGGGCCAACAGGTCGGTGTTGACATTCGTCTGACCCAGGCGCTTGAGCAGTGTGGATTCCACGTCCGACAGCACCTTCTTCATGTGGCTTTCGCCGTCGGGTGCCCCGCTGTCCGAGGCATCCTTGGCCATCTGCTTGCCCAACTGCTCCACATACTCCACCAGAATGTTGGAGAGGGCGGCTTCGTCGCCGCTACCCTTGCGGATTTCCGAAGCCAGGTAGATCAACTCGGCGGCCTGGGCCGGGTTGCGCTTGACCTCGTCGATGAGCGTCTCGCCGTCCAGTCCGATGGCTTCGGAACTTTCGGTCAGAATGCGGGTCAGCTCTTCGTTCTGCAGCTCGTTGCGCAGTTCGTTGAGCAGCGTGAGATATTCGGCCGCCGGCATGCCTTCGGCCAGCAGGGTCTTTTTGATCTTGGGCAGCAGGCGCCGGATTTCCGAGGCTTCGGGAATCAAGCGCCGGATGATGTAGGCCATGCGCTGGGTGGTGATCTTGCCGGCCTGGTACTCCTCCTTGATCAGTTCGAGCAGTACCTCGTCGGCCAGCTTGTTGGCCGTCTCCATGATGGCGGCTTCGTTGGCGTAGGCCACGCCCAGGGCTTTCTGGGCCTGCAAGCCTTCGAGCAGTTGTTTCTTCATGTCGAAGATCGCCTGGGCCAGCTCGGTGATGCCGATCTCGCCCTCGCCATGCAGGTGCTTTTCGACCTCCGCGTGCATCAGCTCCAGTTGGTGGATCAGCAAGGTGCCGGGGCCTTGGCCGCCGCCGGTTCCTTTGGCGCCTTCGGTGGGCTCCTTATCGGAAAGCGCTCCGCCGCCGGAGGCCCCACCACCGCCGGTTGCGCCATCCATTGACCCTGCGCCGGAGCCGGCCTCGGACGCCGGTCCAGCTCCCGGTCCGCCCGATTCGCCCGGTGCCCCGGGTCCACCCGATCCCCCGGGCCCGCCCAAACCCCCGGGGCTGACACCGCTTCCGGTGCCGCCGCCACTTCCAAGCCCGCCACCGCCGCCAGGCCCACCCAAACCGCCCATGCCGCCGCCCACCCCGCCGGCGGTGTCGTCAAAGTCGGCAAGGGTATCCATCCCATCGGGGGCGAGCAGGTTTACGGTCGTACCCCCCTCGGCAATGGTGTCCAGGCCATCGGGGCTCGTCCGCCCGCCGCCCGTATCCAGCCCATCGCCTTTTCCCACCATGGGGATGGTCCCGGTATCCGCCCCGGACCCGGTTGACGATTCGTTTGCTTGCATCCCCTGTAGCTGCAAGGCACCGTCCAGATCGGCCTGGATCATCTTCTGGGTGAAGGTCGTTGGATTGGCCATCAGGTTGGTGATGTTGAGGGTTTTGGCGAAC
>JAKAFO010000034.1 GCA_021819735.1 Deltaproteobacteria bacterium | reverse complement strand
CCGTGCTGAGCGTCCACTGCCACAACGACCTGGGGCTGGCCACGGCCAACACGTTGGCGGCGCTATCCGTGGGGGCGCGCCAGGCCGAGGTGACCATCAACGGCATCGGCGAGCGGGCCGGCAACACATCTCTGGAAGAGGTCGTCATGGCCCTGCACACGCGCCAGAACTATCTGCCGCTGAACACCCGCATCCGCACCGACCAGATCTACCCCACCAGCCGATTGGTGAGCATGATCACCGGCATCATGGTGCAGCCCAACAAGGCCATCGTGGGTGCCAATGCCTTTGCCCACGAGGCCGGCATCCACCAGGACGGCATGCTCAAGAACCCCATGACCTACGAGATCATGCGGCCGGAGACCATCGGCCTGAGCGCCACCAAGCTGGTACTGGGCAAGCACTCCGGCCGTCATGCCCTGCGCGAGCACCTCAAAGAGTTGGGCTACGACCTGTCGGGTGACGAACTACAGACCGTCTTCACCCAGTTCAAGGCCCTGGCCGACAAGAAGAAACACGTCATGGACGAGGATCTGGAGGCCATCGTCACCCAGGGCGTGCTGCGCACGGCCGAGACCTTCGTGCTGGAATATTTGCACGTCACCGCCGGCACCACGGTCTTGCCCATGGCCAGCGTGAAGCTTTCGATCAACGGCCGCTCGGTGAAGGACGCCGGCTACGGCAACGGCCCCATCGACGCCGCCTACAACACCATCGCCAAGCTCACCGGCACCGAATCGGAGCTGCTGCGCTTCTCCATCAGCGCCCTGACCGGCGGCACCGACGCCCAGGGCGAAGTGACCGTGCGCCTCAAAGAGAACGGCCTGGTGGCCCTGGGCCGCGGCTCGGACCCCGATATCATCACCGCCAGCGCCCTGGCCTTCATCAACGGCCTGAACCGGCTGGAGTACTTAAAGACTCACCCTATCGATAAAGCTCAAAGCGTATAAGCCATCAAAACGGGGCCGGCGAAGCATTGCGTCCGCTGGCCCCGTCGCTATTGTTGATGCGGCCATAGGAGCACGGGATAGACTGCCGGGCACATTCTATAATCCCCGCCCGTTACTATGCAGCTATGTGCTTAATCCCTTCATAGGCGGTTGCATCCAGTTGACTGATTTCCCAACTGTTCTGCAAATTCAGCCAGAATTGAGGTCCACCGCCCAGGGCTTTCGATAGTTTCATGGCCATTTCCGCGCTTATCCCCCTTTTGCCTCGGCATATTTCATTGATCGTTTTCGGTAACACATCAATATGCTTTGCAAGCGTTGTTTGCGTAAGTCCTATCTCTTCAAGTTCATCCATCAAGACTTCGCCTGGGTGGACGGGAGTATAGTGATTTTTCTTCATCTTATATAACCCCTTTGATTGCGGCCTGAAATCTTTAGAAATAGCTTCGAAACCCATCCTCAATGATAGTCGACGATTTCGACATCGACCGCATTATTATTTTCCCATTTAAAACAAATTCGGTACTGGTCATTGATTCGTATGCTGTATTGACCGTTTCTATCCCCTTTTAGCTTTTCCAGACGGTGACCACGAATTTCGCGCAAATCTTGCATGGACATTACTGCGCCTAACCGAGCAAGTTTAACTTGCGCTTTCCGCTGCAGTTCCTTGGGTATGGTTTTGAGAGCCTCTTTTGTGCCCCTGCCATAATTGATATCTTCCGTTCCCTTAGTTTTGAAGTTCAGGATAGACATAATGACCCTTGCACCGTTTCACAGGATTTCTGATCGGATAGACGCACCTTATACCACTTACCGGTATAGATGGTCAACGGATTGTCCTATTTCGCAAGGCACTGAATTACCAAGGAGGACCTTTCAATTTCAACATACTGTGGTGGCAACAAGCGGTAACCATCTTGGCCTTGGCAGTTTTGAAAATTGACTCCGGCTTGGCCAATTGCTTTTTGAGCGAACGCCTATGCCAAAATAGTGGTGATGAGCAGACATACAATCCTACCCGTGGATGACAGCTTATTTCAGGAATATTCGGATGCAGATATATAAGTATGAAGCGCGGTCCCCCAATTCCCCCTGGTCAAATGATCAGTCCTGTTTAGTCGTCAGGTCAATGGCGATAGCTCTTTTTGATCTAAATATGCTATCAGCTTACTCACTTGCTCTTTGTACTCAGGTATCAGCGGTTCGAATATAGGTTGATATCTTTTCCTCAAAGAAGCATAAACTTCAACCCTATATAATCGCGCCAAAATTAGGGCTTTTAATGCAGAGCTGTACCCATGCCACCCCGGCAACTCTAAGCACCGTCGATCGGTTTCATCGTATTCAAGATATAAATCTAAAACCTGTCTTGGCTCAACATAGATTGTTAAGGTAGGATAAAGCTTATTCAAGACAAAGGAACGTAATTCTCCAAGAAACGAATTTAAATCCTCCTCATCCTGGCAGTGCATGTCTTCGGTCCAGTTACGTGCAAAATGTGCAAAATCAGCCTGTAAATCAACAGCCATTTTGGGCGAATGCAAGTTTCTATCATGCATAAAAGCCTGAAAAATTCTCTGGGTAACCTTAAAGCCCATCTGTCCAAAGGGCCTAATACAATTAACACCACCTATGCGGGTTACTATACAGCCAATATAAACATAAACATCATTCTCCCACCTTGCGCAACCACCCCCATCTTCCGCGTAAAACCCGAGTGGCTCAAGCCATTCCAACAATTTCTTGTCAATGACTTTTTCTAGCTTCTTTGTTGGTATTGCGGTCATATTAACCAATTCCTTGGTACCATACACATTGTATTGGCGAAAAAAGAGGTGTGCGATTCATCCGGCAGTTGCTTCTGGCTCGCCAAGTCCCTCTATGAAGGCCATCACATTCTCCCCCAGAACTGCATGATTGTACCCGCCTTCCAGGATGCCGTAACAGCCGCCTCCGTTGCGATGCGCCGCTTCGCGGACCCAGGCGCCCATGGTGCGGTAATCTTCCGTGGTGAGCAGGCCGCCCCAATCTTCGAGGTGGTTGTCGAAACCAGCGGATACGGCGATGACATCGGCGGTGGTGGCTTCGAGGGCTCGCTGGACTTGATTCAAGTAGGTTGAACGGTGGGATGCTTCGGGATTGAGAATCTCCACCCACGGCTCGCTCCCGAGGATGTTGACGTTGCCGTCGCCGAAATGAAGGTCGAAATCCAGGATAAAGGCCGTTTTGATCCGGCCGCTGGATTTCAGGCGATGCAGCGATACGGCCATGTTGTTGAAGAAGCAAAATCCCCAGCAACTGTCGACGGAGGCATGATGCCCGGGCGGCCGGATCAAAGCGAAACTCGGTTCATTCAGGCTGGTTTCGGCGGCGGCGATGGCGCCGCCGGCGGCCAGAGCGGCAATCTCGTATACCCCCTCCCGGCGGATGGCGTCAATGTGGCTTCGGGGGTGAACGCGCAGCAGGTCGTCATCGGTTGCAGGAGAAAATGTAGAGAAGGTGACATGGGATTCGATCGCCCGAACAATCGCTTCCATGCGCCCGGAAGCTGCCGCCGGGTCGGACGTATATACTTCGTAAAAGTCTTTGTGGAAGTAAACTTTCATTTCCAGCCTCTTCATCTGTGTGTTTTTCACGGATGTGGTAGCACGCGAAAACGATGCTATGGAAGTGAATTAAAAATACCCGTCGAGGCCGTTTCGCTGGCGAGGACGACCTCGACGAGTGAAGGGAAGAATTAGATCATTAAAACTAAATAGAGACTATCCGCCGAAAGAGGCTTCGTCGATCTCGACGGCGGCCTTATTGCCTTTGGCGATGGCATCCATGCTGCCAAGGGCGATCGGCAGCAAGGTGCCGATGAAGAAGTCCGCGCTTTTGATCTGGCCATTGTAGAAGGCCACATCTTTCTGGGCGGCGCCTTTGGCGAGTTTGGTGGCCGCCACCTGGGCCCGCCACAGCAGCATCCAGGCCATGATCACATCGCCGGTGGCGTTCAAGAATGGCGTGGCATGAGCGAAGGCGGTCTTGAAATCGGCCGACATGGCACGCTTGCCCATGATCATGGCCACTTCGCCCAGGCGGTTGATGGCACTTTGGAAATCATCGGCCATGGCCTGCAGCCCTTCGGTCTCCTTGGCCTTTTTGACGATCTGGTTCATCTGATTGAGCATGTTCATGAAGACCGCGCCGTTGTTCAACCCCAATTTACGACCCAAAAAGTCCATGGCCTGGATGCCGTTGGTGCCTTCGTAAAGGGAGGCGATCTTGGTGTCGCGCATCAACTGCTCCACGGGGTACTCTTGAATATAGCCATAACCGCCATACACCTGGATGGCCTGGACGCAGATGTCGAAGCCTCGGTCCGAACCCAGGGACTTGATAAAAGGCGTGAGAAGCTCGGCTTCGTCGCTGCAAGCTTTTTTCACGGCCGGATCGCTGGTGCAGTGTGCTTTGTCGAAGAGCGACTCCACGTAGTAGATCATGCTGCGCAACCCCTCAACGTAACACTTCATCCACATCAGCATGCGGCGCACGTCCGGATGGCGGATGATGGGCACCTGGTCCGGGGCGTCCTTGCCAGCGCCCAGTTCCTTGCCCTGGAGCCGCTCGCGTGCGTAGTTGACTGCATAGAGATAGGCGCGCGAAGCCGCGAACAAGCCCTGGAAGCCCACATCCTGCCGCGCTTCGTTCATCATCTTGAACATGATCTTCATGCCCTTGCCCTCTTCACCCAGCAGGAAACCGCGGCACTGGCCCTTGCCGCCGAAAGCCAGGCTGCAGGTGGCACTGCCGTGGATGCCGCACTTCTCTTCGATGCCGGTACAAACCACATCGTTGGGCTGGCCTAGGCTACCGTCGGGGTTGACCCAGATCTTGGGCACGATGAAGATGGAGATGCCCTTGGTGCCGGCGGGGGCGCCTTCCACGCGGGCCAGCACCGGATGGATGATGTTGTCGGCCAGATCATGATCGCCGTTGGTGATGAAGATCTTGTTGCCCACGATGGAGTAGGTGCCATCGGCGTTTTTCTTGGCCGAAGTGGTCAGGGCCCCCACGTCCGAACCGGCATTGGGTTCGGTGAGCACCATGGTGCCACCCCAAATACCATCGTAAAGTTTTTTGATAAAAAGCTTCTTTTGTTCCGGCGTGCCGTACAATTCGATCATCTTGCCCGTGCCGTGGCCCATCTGGCCGTAGGCTACCAGCGAGCCGCAGGCGCCGGAAAGATACTCTCGGGCAGCCCGGTCGATAATGTGTGGCAATCCCTGACCGCCCCATTCCGGATCCTCACACATGGAGGTGAATTCATTTTCCAGCATCAGCTTGAACGGTTTGTGGAAGCTCTCCGGTACGGTGACCTTACCGTCTTTGAAGGTGACGCCAATACGGTCGCTATCGACATAGACGGGCAACAACTCCTTGATGGCGAAGTTGCGCGCCTCGCTGATGATCATGTCGAAGGCCTTGCGGTCAAGGCCGCCGAAAGCTTTTTCCTTGGCAAGTTTTTCCGTTTCCAATTGTTCGTACAGGACGAAGTCGATGTCCCTACGGTCCGCGATCTGTTGTGCCACGTGTAACCCTCCCTTTCTTAAATCCTTTGAAATGTATGCGAACTGGCTCTCATGTCCAATCGCCGAAGTTGAATCATGATTGCCATCCTGGCCTATATTTTTTATTGATAAAAAGCAAGAATGAGCACAATGGAAAAAACAATTGCGCAACAAGGAACGTTGCCGGTTTCAGCCGGACCCAGCGGCCGTCGCCTGGATAAAGCAGAGGTACCCCATGCCCCGTCCAAACAAGATCGGACAACTTCGATCCATGATCGACAATAGCCGGCGACTGGTGGTCTTCACCGGCGCGGGCATCAGCACCGAATCGGGCATCCCCGATTTCCGCAGCCCGGGCGGCCTTTGGACCCGCTACAAGCCCATCGATTTTCGGGATTTCATGGTCGACGAAGAGAAACGTCGGGAGAGTTGGCGCATCAAATTCGCCACGGAAAAGGTCATCGCCGATGCCCGGCCCAACAAAGGTCACCTGGCTATTGCCGAACTGCAGCGCAGGAGAAAATTGAGCTGCGTGATCACCCAGAACATCGATGGGCTGCATCAGGCGTCGGGCATTCCCGAAGAGCAGGTTATCGAACTGCACGGCAACAGCACCTACGCCATCTGCCTGACGTGCCGCAAACGCTTCGAACTGGACGCGATCCGCGCCATCTTTCTGCCCGACGAAACCCTGCCCCTCTGCGACGCATGCGGCGGGATCATCAAAACCGCTACCATCTCCTTCGGCCAATCCATGCCGGAGCGCGAAATGCGCCTGGCCGAAGAACAGACGCTGGCCTGCGATCTCTTCATCGCCGTGGGATCGTCCCTGGTGGTCTTTCCGGCGGCCGGTTTTCCCCTCATGGCCAAACAGAACGGGGCGCGCCTGGTGATCGTCAACCGCGACCCGACCGAGATGGACCGCTATGCCGACCTGGTGATCAATGCCGAAATCGGCGCCACCTTCGAAGCGGCGCTCTCCGACCGTTCCGGATCATAACCGATTCAATCGACGTTTAGAGACCCCACCAGCGCTTTCAGCGAGCCGATCTTCTTTTCGCGCAGGTAGTCGGCGATGCCGTCGATGATCTCCATGGTGCAGCGCGGGTTGACGAAATTGGCCGTGCCCACCTGCACGGCGCTGGCGCCGGCGATGATGAACTCCAGGGCGTCTTCGGCGGTCATGATCCCGCCGATGCCCACCACCGGCACTTTAACCGCCCTTGCCACCTGCCACACCATGCGCAGGGCCACCGGCTTGATGGCCGGTCCCGAAAGGCCGCCGGTGACGTTGGCCAGCTTGGGCCGGCGGCGGTGGATATCGATGGCCATGCCGGTGATCGTATTGATCAGGGAGATGGCATCGGCCCCGCCCTCTTCCACGGCCTTGGCAATCTGGGTGATGTCGCTGACGTTAGGCGAGAGTTTGACCATGAGCAGCCGCCGGTATTTGGCACGCACCGCCTGGGTCACCTGCCGGGCCGTATGAACGTCGGCGCCGAAGGCCACGCCGCCTTGCTTGACGTTGGGACAGGAGATGTTCACCTCGATGCCGGCCACGGCCTCGACGTCATTCAGCCGTTCGGCCAATTCGGCATAGGCCGCCACATCGGTACCATATATGTTGGCCAACACCGGCGCGCGCAGCCCCTCCAGGAAAGGCACCTTCTCCTTGATGAAACGGTCTAGGCCGACATTCTCCAATCCGATGGCATTGAGCATGCCGCAGGGGGTCTCCACGATGCGCGGCGGCGGATTGCCCTTGGACGGCTGAAGCGACAATCCTTTGACGATGATGGCGCCCAAACGGTCCAAATCCAAAAGCGTCTGAAACTCCTTGGCGTAGCCGAAGGTGCCCGAAGCGGTCATCACCGGATTTTTCAGGCCCAGGGGGCCGATGTCGATGCTTAAGTCTGGGGTCATTGCCATATTCCTGTGGGTAAAGATGAGGCCACCGGTACGCTGGGCAGTCCGCCTGCTCTATAGCCCATCCATGAAAATATTCAAGCGCGTCGGATAAAGTTTTGCCCTCAAAGGGCGATAACAGCCATGAGCGGTCCCGTATGTTTTCGGCCGAAAACTTTTGCATGAAAGGTGTAGTCCTGAGATGCTCAACTTCCTCAATCGTTCCCCAAATCCCCCTGAAGAGACGGATATCCGCTCCCTGACCGAGAAGGCCGCGGCCATCCAGGAAAGGTGCGATGTATATTCGCGCAGTATTACGGTAATACTGCACTTTTTGAAGGCCTTTGCCCTGGACGTCCAGGAGCTTCAATCGGATCGCTTCAAGGAGGAGATCGAGGAGATCAACGAACGGTTCCAGGCGCCGGAAAAACCCAAGCGCCTCGAATTGCAGTTCGAACAGCGCAAAGAATCCATTCTGGATTTTATCGATCGCCAACAGGCCTACATCAAGGATCGTGAAAGGGAACTGCGGGACATCATCGACCTGCTCACCCGGGCCATGGCCAACCTGAACGTCGAAAACCGTGACTTTTACCAGCGCATCAACCATCAGGGCGAGAAGATCATCAAAATCAGCGCCCTGGATGACATCAAGAAGATCAAGAACGCCCTCAAGGAAGAGGTCGATCAAATGCGGCAAATCGTTCAGTTGAGAGAGGAGCAGGAACAACGCCAGATCCGTTTGCTGGCCGGCCAGGTGACCAGCCTGCAAACCGAGCTGGAAAAAACCCGGGAAAAAGCCATGACCGATGCGCTGACCGGGATATACAACCGTCAAGCCCTGGACGATTTCATGGCCGAACGGATCGAACGCAGCCATATGAGCAATGCCGAGTTCAGCCTGCTCATGATCGACATTGACAATTTTAAGCAGATCAATGACAAATTTGGTCACCTCATCGGCGATCGGGTCCTGGTGGCCCTGGCCCAAAAGTGCCGCACCTCCATTCGCGGCGAAGATTTTCTGGCCCGTTACGGCGGCGAAGAGTTCATCATTCATCTGGAAGGCGCCGGTTTCCGCAACGCCCTGAAAAAAGCCCAACAACTGTGCAACACAATCGCATCGGTACGCTATGCCACCAGCGACAGCGCCACGGACGAATACCTTTCCATGACCATCAGCATCGGGGTCAGCCAGTTTAAAAAAGGCGATACCGCCGCCGACCTGATTGCGCGGGCCGACAAAGCCCTGTACGACGCCAAGCATAAGGGTAAAAATTGCGTGGTCGGTAGAAAATCTTGAACAAAAAATGGAAATCAATTAGTCTGGTGAATGATTTGGCCAGAGTCTGCTACCGGCAAGCCTTTTGCATATGTTTTCGCCCGAACATAGAGCGCCAAATCCGAGGAGCCTTTTAAATGCATTCAAGCGATCGCGTGCGATTCGAAAAGCCTGATCTCGACCTGTTGAATAAAAATTACACCGTAGTAGATACCCACTTTCATTCCACCTATTCCGATGGTCTGAACCGTATCGATAAGATTGTCGAGCGTGCCCGACAACTGGGCATCGGCATCGCCATCACGGACCACAACGAGATCCGCGGGGCCCTGGAGATCGATCAATACGACGACATCCTGAGCATCCCCGGGATCGAATTGACGGTGGCCGAGGGGTCCCACCTGCTGGTCTATTTTTATGAGGTCGCCGATCTGCGACGATTCTATGAAAACGAGATCGTGCCCCACATGGGCAGCGGCGTGATGACCTCCCTGACCCTTTCCATGGAAGCGGCCATCGAGCGGGCCCGGCGCTATCGATGTGTGGTCATTTTCCCACACCCCTATTGCGCCATGTACACAGGCGTCTGCAATGCCCAGTTCTCCGAAACCCAGCGCCAGGGCCTTTTCGAGATGGTGGATGGCATCGAAGCGATCAACGCCAACAATTTGAGTAAGTGGAATCTGAAATGCGCGGTGCTCGGATTCAATCTGGACAGCGCCATGGTGGGCGGCAGCGACGGGCACTCCCTGGGCCATATGGGCCGGGCCGTCACCTATGCGGAATGCCCCAAGACACGGCACGATTTCCTGAATGCCGTGCTTCAAAAGAGCAATCAAGTGATGGGCAAAGAGATCACTTTCTTGCGCAAGGTCACCAGCAACAGCCTCAAACTCCGCTGCAACCTGACCAACTACCCGGACCTCATCGAGAAAAACATCCGTTACGGCCGCAAGGTGCTCCATTTAAAAACCCAGGCGGTGCGGGAGCAGGTCCGGCGCGGTCTTGAGCAGCACCTCAAGCCGCGCAGTCTCAGAAGCTATTTCGGAATTTAATCCGCCGACGACGCCCCGGGATCGACCCGGGGCTTTTTTTTGCCAAAAATCCCCCTATCTTACGCGCGCCATGAATTTGCCGGTCTCGGTATTGATGCGTACCCGGTCGCCCGGGGACATATACTCGGGCACCTGCACCACCCTGCCGTTGGTTAACGTGGCCGGTTTGTTGCGGTTGGTGGCCGTGGCCCCCTTGATGACCGGCGCGGTCTCCACGATCTCGAGCTCCACGGCGGCCGGCAGCTCCACGGCCACCACTTGGCCATCCAGCATGAGCGCACCAAGCCCCTCCATGTTCTCCACCAGCCAATCCTTCTGTTCTTCCAATTGATCCACATGGACTGCGTACTGTTCGAAGTTCTCGGCATCCATGAAGTGGTACGTCTCCTGATCGGTATATAAATAGGTAATGTGCCGGCGCTCCAGGCTCAGCTCTTCCACGACATCGTTGCTTTTATAGGTCTGCTCCAGATTCTGGCCACCGGGAATGCTGGTCATGCGCACCCTGAAAAGGGTGTTCCCGCCCCGGGCCGAGGGGGTTTGCATATCGATATCGCGCACACGGTAGGCGACACCGTTGATACCGATCACATTGCCTTTGCGCAGTTGCGATGCTTTCACGGGTGAATCACTCCTTTTTGGGATTGATGAAGGTCGAGGAAATCGCCAGCCGGCGTCAGAGGCGCCAGAATTACCATATTGAGACCATTCTATGAAATATTTTTTAGGGAGTCGATTGCCCACCCGCAGGCCTGTTTTTTGGCGGCGTTATTTGCAATGGGTCTGCCTACGCTTACTTTCGGTAAAGCTAGCGATGAAACGCTTCGGGCATATGGATTGCATAATAGCATGCCCTGTAGCGAATGCCACGGACCTGGAATCAAATGCGCGGGAGCGAGATCCGCAAAGGAGCATTAAGTGTTAAGATGATTGATCGGTTTCAACGTTTCAGGCAACCCAAGACCCTAGACGAAGCGGTCGATGTCCTGATTTCGGATTTAAGCACTCAACAGATGGCCGCCATGGCTGACATGAGCGATGTGCAATTCGACCTGCTGTGCGAACAGTTGGTTCCCCACCTGCAACACGATTTCCAACTCTGGAGCGGCAATGAGCTGCTCTTGGTCTCTTGCTTCGAATCCGTTCGATTCGACACGAGCACGGACCCCATGCGCATCATCATGGACCGGATGCGTTCGCGCTTGAGAGCGGGCAACGGTGTATTCGTTGCGGACCACCTGTTATGACGCAACCCCGGTGAAAGCCCCCTTGTAATTTTTGGATTGCAAAAAACGGGGCCGATCTTATAGTTCGGGTCCATCCAGGGAGGATATCGACCATGAACGCGACCCCTAAGTCCGTCGGCCCATTGGACAAAGTTCACCTGCAAATCAAAGCCGTGCCCGGCAAAGGCAATCGACAATCGGAACCGGTGGATACCAACGCTGTTCTCATTTACGGCGTCGGTAGCGACGGCATATCTCCTTTTGAGAAAATGCTGCATGCCAAATCGGTGGGGGATGAATTCAGCCTGCCGGTGGAACCCGGGGTCGACGGCGTGATCTTCTGCCATCTGCGCCATTGGCTGGCCCATGCCATTCAAATGGCACCGCCTTACACCTTGCACGTTACCGTAGCCTCCGTGGCCCCCGCCCCTGCCCAGGAAGTCGTGCGGGCCATGGCCCAAACCACCGGCTGCGGCGGCGGATGCGGGTGTGGCTGCGGCGACCATTAGATCCTTGCCTGTAAATGGCGACCGGCCATTGCCGCCGGTCGCCTATATTGCCGAAACGTAAATTTCATTATTCTGCTTTCTTATCTCCGGCCGCTTCTCGGGCTTCGTATTTAATTTATTGATTTAATTCGCCCTATTGCATATAAGAACCCTGACACCAATAAATCGCTGCCGCTGTTCGTCGGGACGGGCCTTGGACGGCCCCGAAAAGATTGAACACCACATCCTCTGGAGTAGTGAATGTACCGCGACAATTATATCAAGGCGCTGCGAACCGAACTGCTGGAAATGGTGGCCGGTCAACTGACCCCGGTGGCCCTGCGTTACGGCTACAGCGATGTGCCGCTGGAGACGACCATCAAGTGGCGGCCCCAGGTGTTGGTCCTGGGTGGCTACTCTTCGGGCAAATCGACCCTGATCAACGATTTTTTGGGAGTCAAGGTGCAGGCCACCGGCCAGGCGCCCACGGACGACTCGTTCACGGTCATCACCTACGACGACAGCCAGCCGCCCGACGCACCGATCCAGGTCACGGAGACCCGCGACGGTAAATTTCTGCTCAACGACAGCGAGTACCCTTTCGAAACGTTGAAAAAACACGGCCAGCGCTTTGCGGCCCATTTCCGGCTGAAAAAGATCAACTCTCCCTTTCTCCAGAACCTGGCCATCATCGATACCCCCGGCATGCTCGACAGCATCACCGAGCGCGATCGCGGTTACAACTATCAGGAGGTGATCGGCGACTTGGCCCAGATCGCCGACCTGGTGCTGGTGCTCTTCGACCCCCACAAAGCCGGCACGGTGCGCGAGATCCATACCAGTTTGCGGGATACTTTGCCTTCCCGGACGTTCGAAGACCGCGTGCTCTTCGTGCTCAACCGCATCGACGAATGCGCCTCCATGATCGATTTGCTCAGGGTGTACGGCACCTTGTGCTGGAATCTCTCCCAGATCACCGGCCGCAAGGACATCCCCATGATCCATCTGACCTACTCCACCCAGGAGGCGGCGGCCCACAAGGACGAACACGACATCAGTTACCTGCGCTACCTGGAGAACCAGCGCGAGGAGCTCAAGCGCGCCGTGCTGCTGGCCCCGCGCTACCGCCTGGACAATCTGGCCGCCTTCGTCGAGACCCATGGCGAGCGACTGGCCCATCTGCTGGAAGCCCTGGTCAGCTTTCGCCAAAAGTCCCGGCGCTTCAATGTCAAATCATCGGTTGCGGCCCTAAGTGTCAGTATTTTGATCGGTGCCGCCGCCTTTGCGCTCTCCATGGCCGCGCCGCCCCTGGCCGGGCTGGGCCCCCTGGTCATCCTGGGCATTGCCGGTGCCGCGGCGCTGGTCAGCCTGGGCGCTTGGGCCCTGGTGATGCATCGTTTTTTATATGACCGCTTTCTGAAGAAAATCCTGAAGAATATCCTCCACCTCACGCCCCTGCAGACCCAGACCCGGCGCGACAGTTGGGAGTCGGTGCGCGAATTGGCGATCGCCTATCTGCGCCATACCAATGGCAAGTTCTCCCTGCGCGAAGCCCGCCGGGAATATGCCTCCGTCTGGAAGGTCTACGAGCGCGGCTCCAAGGAGATCCGCGAGGCCCTCAAGGAACTGGAAAACATGCCGGAAGACGAAGAGCTCGAATACACCCAGGGCCAATTGCGGCTCGTGGCAGATTCCAGCCGCAAAGAGCCGTCCGCCTAACCACGGAAACAGGCCCCATGAGCGATGGCGCAAATTCTGAGCACAAGCCCCAAGGGCCATCCGCGGATGAAACCCACCATCGCGCTCTGGTTCAGGCGCTGGTTGTCGAGTGCCGCACCATGGTCTTGGCCACCTGCGCGGAACTGGCGCCCTGGGCCGCACCGGTTTACTACGTGTACCACGCACCCGGCTTTTACTTTTTCTCCAGCCCGCGGGCGCGCCACATCCAGCAGGGGTTGAGCGATCGTTTGACGGCCGCCGCCATTTTCGCCGACAGCGCCCAGTGGGAAGATATCCAGGGCATCCAGATGGCCGGCGTGCTCCAAGAGGTGACCCGTCTTTCCGAGCAGGCCGGCATGGTGGGTCGCTTTCTCTGGAAATTTCCTTTCGCCCGACCGTTCCTGCAAAGCGGATCGCAGGCAGCCGGCGGCCCGCCCAAACTGGGCGACAAAGTGCGCCTGTACCGCTTCGTGCCCCATGAAATTCATTTGACGAACAACCGCTTGGGCTTCGGCCAAAGAATTCCGGTAACGCTGGAAGCCTAGGCCGCCCCAGAAAGGAGGTATTTATGCCTTCGGACCAACCCGATTATGCCCTTCTGGATCGACCCGAGGTGCTCAACGCCATTTTCCATCCCCGGGCAGAATGGGGGGCGCCTTCATCTACCGACGAAGAAAACGCACCGCGCATTTCCGTGGCACCGGATACCCATATCGGCACCCGCTTTCATGCCGTCTCCGGCGCCCTGGCCACGATCCTCTTCTTCCACGGCAATGGTGAAATTGCGGCGGATTACGATGACTTGGGGCCGCTATACAACCGAATGGGAATCAACTTTCTGGTCGCGGACTACCGCGGTTACGGCCGTTCCAACGGGCGACCCACGGTAAGCGCCATGCTGAGCGATGGCCACGCTATCCTGGCCTACGTCCGCCAATGGATCACCGACCATCAGCAGGCCGGTCCGCTGATCGTCATGGGGCGCTCGCTCGGCAGCGCCTCGGCCCTGGAATTGGCCGCGGCCTATCCGGAGCAGACGGACGGGCTGATCGTGGAGAGCGGTTTTGCCTATGCCGAACCGCTGCTGCGACTGTTGGGGGTGAATTTAGCGCGTCTTGGCTTTAGAGAGGATCAGGGTTTCGGCAATCTGGACAAAATCAGGCGCTATGCCGGACCCACTTTGATCATCCATGCCGAATACGATCACATCATTCCGTTTGCGGATGGACAGGCCCTCTACGACGCATCCGGTGCGGCCCACAAGCGACTGCTGCGCATCGAGGGCGCCAATCACAACGATATCTTCGCCCGAGGGTTATCGTCGTATATGCAGGCCATTCACGACCTGGTGGCGCACATTCGGGGCGTCTAACTTCTTTCGCGATACTCCCCGCACAGCCGCTTGTAGATCGCCGCTTCTCCGGCGTTATGCGCCAAATTGCTATCGTCGTATTGCTTCTTGATTTTGGCCGGCACCCCGGCCGCCAGTTCCAGCGGACCGATGTGCATGCCTTCGGGAACCACCGCGCCAGCGGCCACCACGCTGCCGCTACGCACGACGGCATCGTTCAGCACCACGGCCTGCATCCCGATGAGCACGCGATCTTCGATGGTACACCCATGAACCACGGCATTGTGCCCGATGGTCACCTCGCTGCCGATGGTCAGGGGATGGCCGCGGTCCACGTGCAGGGTGCAGTTGTCCTGGACGTTGCTGCCGGCACCGATGGCGATGCGGTCCATGTCCCCACGCACCACCGCGCCGAACCAGATGCTGGCGTCGTCGCCGATGATCACATCGCCGATGACGGCGGCCGATGGGGCGATGAAGACATTTTTACCGATGGTGGGGTGTATGCCGTTATAGGGAATGATCATGGGGCATCCTCGTGGCGTCCCGGCTTGGATGGCGTCGCCGGCGTTGCATTTTCATGGCTTGCAATCCGGGGTGGCCATGGTTACAATCGACCCGTTCCGGCCCGTGAACGAAATGCGCCACGCGCGCGAAGCAGTGTGTGCCCTTGTAATCCAATCGAGGCCTTGGCAGCAATGAAAAAACCATCCGTAGCGTCTGACGCCCCTTGTCGGCCCTGTGAATTCAGTGGGGATTTAGGCCGAAGCGTGCTCAACGCGCTTTCCGCGCACATCGCCATCCTGGACGCCCAAGGCGTGATCATGGAAACCAACAAGGCGTGGCAGGCGTTCGCCGCCGCGGGAAATGGAAATTCCGCGCAACAATTCATCGGCGTCAATTACCTTGCGGTGTGCGATGCCACCGAAGGGCCGGATGCCCCGGATGCCCGCGCCGTGGCGGCGGGTATCCGGGCGGTGATCCGCGGCGAAGTGCAGGAATATCTCCACGACTACCCCTGCCACTCCCCCACCGAGCAGCATTGGTTCTACCTGCGCGCCATCCGCATGGAAGCCCGCGAGCAAGTCCAGGTCGTGGTCAGCCACGAGGAGATCACCCAGCTCAAATTGGCCGAAGAGGCCTTGCGGCAGAGCAAAAAGGCGATCGAGGATCAGAAGCAGGATCTGGAAGAGACCAATATCGCCCTTAAAGTACTTCTCAAACAACGGGAAGCCGACAAGGGCGAACTGGAGCAAAAGGTGCTGACCAACATCAAGGACCTTGTGTTCCCCTATATCGAAAAGCTCAAACGCGCGCCGTTGCGCCCCAAGGACAAGACCACGGTCACGGTGATCGAAAACCACCTCAACGACATCATCTCGCCGCTGCTGCAACGTCTGGCCAACGTCAATATTCTGCTCACGCCCCAGGAGATGCAGGTGGCGGCCCTGGTCAAGGACGGGCGCAGCAGCAAAGAGATCGCCGACATTCTGAACGTCTCGGAGACCACGGTCCACTTCCATCGCAAAAACCTGCGCCGCAAGTTCAACATCAAGAACAACGCCACCAATCTGCGCACCTACCTCATGTCCATGGCCTGAGCGCCGGGAGATCTCGCCGTACCGCCCTCTCAAATGATAACACTACCGTTCCCGCTGGTTCCCGACCAAACCGCGGTATGGTAGTTTTTGCCTGCCACAAGCCCCTGCTATCCCCCTGTTTGTGCCCCGGGCCCCGCCCCCTTATCCTTGACCATAATTTCAGATGCGATTTACGAGAAAGGACCTTCACCATGACGACCATTCGACCGAATAACACCGCCGATCTCTTCTTTCAGTTGACCTGGCACAGCCGCAACGTCCGCCATACCGATACCTATGCAGGTCACATGGTCAACTTCTGGCGCGACCTACTGCCCCGCCGGCTATCCACCGATCTATGGGAACGACAAGCGGGCGACCGTCTGGAGTGGCGCCTTGCCCCCGAGGAGCTGTTTACCAACGGTCAGGCCCGGGATGTGCGCCGTCTAAGAAAAGCGCAGTTCGACCCCGAGCGGATTGGCGCGCCCCATATCACCCCCCGCCTGGGGCGCTTTTACCCCAAAGGCCTGCTGGCCGACGTTGCCAACGTCTTCATTGCCAACCGGGAGCCTTTTCGCTGCGTGCAAATCGACGACGACCGTTTGGGTGTGGACATGGGCCACCCGCTGGCCGAAACCCCTTTAACCTTGAATATCACCGTGGGGGCCGTAAGCCCCAAGAGTGAAGAGCGCGGCGGCACCACGCGCGACTGGATGGAGACCATCACCCATGGTGTGGGCATGCAGGCGCGCTGGAACGACCAGCCCACCGATTTTTTCAGCGACACCCCATTCAGCCGCCAGGATGAAGCCCCCGATCCCCTGTTCTACGCCAAGCCCCGCCTGGTGCGGCACCTGGACGATACGGCCGTGGATATGGTCCGGCAGTTGTATGGCCGTTTTCTGGCCCAGGACATGCGGGTGCTGGACTTGATGAGCAGTTGGGAGTCCCATTTGCCCGCTGGTGTTGCTTTCAAGCAAGTGAGCGGCGTCGGCCTGAACGCCTACGAATTGGAAAAAAACGGCGCCCTGAGCGATTTTCGGGTCCAGGATCTCAACGCGAACCCCGCCCTGCCCTATGCCGACGGCCTTTTCGACGCGATCGTCTGCACCGCCTCGGTGGAGTATTTGACCGACCCCTGGGCGGTCTTCGCCGAAGCGGCGCGCGTGCTGCGTCCGGGTGGCTATCTGATCGTCACCTTCTCCAACCGCTGGTTCCCGCCCAAGGCCATCGCCCTATGGTCGGAACTGCACGAGTTCGAGCGCATGGGGCTGGTGCTGGAGTACTTTCACCGCAGCGGATCGTTCACCGATCTGCAAACCTACTCCGTACGGGGGCTCAAGCGCCCGCGGCACGACAAGTACTTCGGCGAAATCGCATCTTCCGATCCGATTTATGCGGTATGGGGACAGAAGATGGGATGATCCATCTTGATGGATGGTCAATCGTTGACTGCCCTGACACGGTGCATTCTGCCGCATCAGGGCAGTTTCTTTTCCTAAGCCACGGCAGGCTGGCCTTCAATCTCTTGGGCCATGGCCCTGAGCTCTACGCCGGCGATGGTCTCCTGGACCAACAGCTTCTGGGTGCTCTTTTCCAGGAGGTCGCGCCACTCCTGTAGAATCTTCTTGGCTACCTGGTATTGCCGCTGGATGGTGTCGCGCACTTCCTTGTCGATCAACTCGGCTGTGGCCTGGCTGTATTCGGGGGGGCCTTCCATGCCGGGTTGCAGATAGAGCGATCGCTGGGCGCCGCCGTGGTAGACCTGCCCGATGGCCTCGCTCATGCCGTACTGCTTGATCATGCCCCGGGCAATGTCGCTGGCCTTGGCCAGATCGTTGTGGGCGCCGGTGGAGATGTCGCCCAGCACGATCTCTTCGGCGGCCCGGCCGCCCAGCAGGGTGGCGATCTTGTTGAGCAGTTCGGTTTTGCGCATCAGAAAGCGGTCTTCGGTGGGCACCTGCATGGTGTAGCCCAGGGCCGCGATGCCGCGCGGGATGATGGTGATCTTCTGCACCGGATCGCTGCCCGGCAGGGCCATGGCCACGATGGCGTGGCCCATTTCGTGGTAGGCCACGATCTTTTTCTCTTCGGGGTTGATCAGGCGGTTCTTCTTTTCCAGACCGGCCACCACGCGCTCCACGGCCTCCTGGAACTCGGCCATGCCCACTTTCTGCTTGTCGCGCCGCACCGCCAGCAAGGCCGCCTCGTTGACCAGGTTGGCCAGGTCGGCGCCCACCATGCCGGGGGTCATGGCGGCGATCTGCTCGATGTCCAGATCGTCGGCGGCCTGCACATTCTTCAGGTGCACCTTGAGGATCGCCTCGCGCCCAGTTTTGTCCGGCCGATCCACCAGCACCTGGCGGTCGAAGCGGCCCGGGCGCATCAAGGCCGGATCGAGAATCTCGGGCCGGTTGGTGGCGGCCATGAGGATCACCCCCACCTGGGCGTCGAATCCATCCATCTCCACCAGCAACTGGTTCAAGGTTTGCTCGCGCTCGTCGTGGCCGCCCATGGTGCCGAAGCCGCGCGCCTTACCCAGGGCGTCCAGTTCGTCGATGAAGATGATGCAGGGGGCTTTCTGCTTGGCCTGGACGAAGAGATCGCGCACCCGGGCCGCGCCCAGGCCCACGAACATCTCCACGAACTCCGAGCCGCTCATGCTGAAAAACGGCACCCCGCTCTCGCCGGCCACGGCCTTGGCCAGCAGGGTTTTGCCGGTGCCCGGAGGGCCGACCAGCAAAATGCCCCGGGGCACCTTGCCGCCGATGGCGGTGAAGCGTTCGGGGGTCTTGAGAAAATCGATCACCTCCACCAGCTCCTGCTTGGCCTCCTCCACGCCGGCCACATCGTTGAAAGTGATACCGACCTCGTCCTGCATGTAGATCTTGGCCTTGTTCTTGCCCAGGGTCATGAACCCCTGCTGCTGGCCTTGCATCCTTTTGATCATAAAGTACCAGATGCCCACGAACATTAAGACGGGAAAGACCCAGGAGAAGAGATCACGCAAGAAAGTGGATTCCACCTGACCTTTGAATGTAACGTTGTATTCTTCGAGCAATTGGGAGATTTCCGGATCCACCCGCACCGTGCGAAACATCACCCCTTTTCCAGCCGGCTCAGTCTCGGTATGCATGCGTCCCTGGATCTGATTGGACGAAATGGCTACTTCGGTAATCTTCTTCTCCTTGAGCAGCTTCAGGAACCGGCTATAAGGAATGGTTTCGATGGCCACGGCGGATGCGATCAAATTTTGGATGATCAGCACACCCCATATTCCGAGAATGACATACCACATGGAAAACTTGTAATGCTTCTGCATGCGCCCTCCGTTTTTGCTTTTTAAAACAATGCGCCTATATTAACACCCGAAATTGAACATGCAATGGCCAGAATTTAGGGGGAATCATGCCTGAAACGGGTTCCATTTTCGTCACCGGCGCCACGGGCTATGTTGGCGGCCGGCTTGTGCCCCGATTGCTGGCAGCCGGTTACACCGTGCAAGCCATGGGACGTTCCTTGGAAAAGCTGGCCTGTCGCCCTTGGGCGCGCCATCCCAATATCCAGTTGGTCCAGGGGGATGTCCAGGATTTGGCGTCGCTGGTCCGCGCCGCCCGGGGATGCACGGCCGCCTACTATCTGGTGCATGGCATGATCGCCCAGAAAGAGCGTTATGCCGAGGCGGACCGCCTTTCGGCGATCAATATGCGCACCGCCGCCGAGCAGGCCGGCATGGCGCAGATCGTCTATCTGGGCGGCCTGGGAGATAGCGGCCACCCCGGCCTGAGCCCCCATCTCTCGTCCCGCCACGAGGTGGGCGACCTGCTGCGCTCGGGAACCGTTCCCGTCACCATCCTGCGGGCCGCCATGATTCTGGGCTCGGGCAGCGCCTCGTTCGAGATCCTGCGCTACCTGGTGGAACGCTTGCCGGTGATGATCACCCCGCGCTGGGTTCACATCCCCACCCAGCCCATCTCCATCGAAAATGTGTTGGACTACTTGATCGGGTGCTTGGGCAACGAGAAAACCCTGGGCCAGACTTTCGACATCGGCGGACCGGAAGTGCTCAACTATGCGGCCCTGATTCGCATTTACGCCCAGGAGGCCGGCTTGCCGCCGCGCCGCGTGATTCCGGTCCCCGTGCTGACCCCGCGGCTCAGCGCCCTGTGGATTCACCTGGTGACACCGGTGCCGGCCGTCATCGCCCGGCCGCTAACCCAGGGGATGAGCGTGCCCACCGTCTGCGGCGAACAGCGCATCCGGGAGCTGATCCCCTTGAAACTCGTCGATTGCCGGACGGCCATGCGCACGGCCCTGGATCGTATTCTGCAAAACCAGGTGGAGACGTGTTGGAGCGATGCCGGCGTGCCGCGCCCCCCGGAATGGGCGGTTTGCGGAGACGCCGACTATGCCGGCGGGACCATCCTGACCTGCGCCTACCGGTTGCGGCTGGCGGCGGAACCCCATCGACTGTGGGCACCGGTAACGGCGCTGGGGGGTGAGGGGGGGTATCTGTTCGGAGACTGGCTATGGCGTCTACGCGGCTTGCTGGACCGCTGGGCGGGCGGCGTGGGATTGCGCCGCGGAAGACGCCATCCCACCGAGTTGCGGGTGGGTGACGCCTTGGACTTCTGGCGCGTGTGGACCGTGGAACCCAACCAGCGGCTGACCCTGCTGGCGGAGATGAAAGTGCCCGGCGATGCAATCCTGGACATCCAGATTCACCCCCTGGCCGACGGCCGGAGCGAACTGCGCCTCGTGTCGCGCTTTTTGCCCCGGGGCCTGGGCGGGTTGCTCTACTGGTACAGCCTTTATCCCTTCCACGTCTGGATCTTCAGGGGCATGCTCCTGGCCCTGGCGCGGCGTGCCGGTGCACCCAGCGGGGCGCGGCCCGAATACTTCGATCCGCGCATCGAGCCGAGCTGCGCCCTTAAAAGCCAAGCCCCGCCCCTTGACCGATCCTGATGGCATCCCCATATTCTCGGCCATTCGGAGCAGCGCCCGAAACAGTGGATTGATCCTTTAAAGGACCATACAGGAGAACAAATCATGAGTCTGAAAAACTACTTCGAGAACGCCAAAGGGTTTGGCGTGATTTCCGCGGCCGACAAGGAAGGTCACGTGGACTCGGCCGTTTACAGCCGCCCCCATGTAATGGACGACGGCACCATCGCTTTTATCATGAACGATCGGCTCATCCATCACAATCTGCAATCCAACCCCAGAGCCGCCTATCTTTTCAGGGAAGGCAACGAAGGGTTCAAAGGCAAACGCCTCCATCTGCTCAAAGTGCGCGAAGAAAAAGACAGCGAGCTTCTGGCGCAGCTCAAGCGGCGGGTCTATCCGGAGGGCAAAGCGTCCGAGGGACCCAAATTTCTGGTCTTTTTCAGCATCGAAAAAGAGCTGCCCCTCATCGGACCGGGAGAAGAACAGGCTTAAACCGGCCCGCTACGTTCCGGCAAAAGGATATGGTGGGCCTCCTGGGGACCGTTGAGCAATTGCAGGGATCGGACCTGGATGCGGACCAGGGCGATATCCCCCTGTTCTAGAAGCCCCTTGAGATGGCCGTGCCGGCGGGCAAAGGCTTGAAGCATTGAATTCTTTTCCCGCTCGTCCAGAACGACGCGGGCCTGACCGCCAATGGTCAATGCCCGGATTGTTCCGCGCGCATCCTTTTCGCGGGTATCCACCAGCAGACTGACCCTTCCGTCCTGGATGATGTTCCGGTACTTGAGAGATTTACTGGACGTCACCAGGTAGATATCCGTGGCGTCTTCGGAACAAACATAGGCCATCAAAGAGGTGTGAGGGCCCTCGGCACCGCCGGTAGCCAATACACAGATGTCGTTTTCGCGAATCAGTGTTTTTATTTTTTCCAGCATGAGCGATCCTTCTTCCTCTAAGTCCAAGGCTTCATGGGCTGATTATCGCATGGCATCGACTGGCTCACCATATCAGATGATCCGGCAATAACAAACGACGATCCAACGCCCCTGCCTTTCAACCATCCCAGGAAGTCATTGAACCTAAACAAGAATCGTTATAAGCAAGTTGAGTAGGGCAAATCGTTCACCAACAGGGGGAGCCATGACCGCAACCATCAAGCTGGGCATCAGCAGTTGTCTGCTGGGCAACAATGTGCGCTACGACGGCGGCCACAAGCAGGACCGCTTCCTGCGCGACACTCTGGGGCAATACGTCAGCTTCGTTCCGGTCTGCCCGGAGGTGGAGTGCGGCCTGCCGGTGCCCCGGGAAAGCATGCGCCTGGTGGGCGATCCGGCCGACCCGCGCCTGGTGACGACCCGCAGCGGTATCGACCATACCGAGCGCATGAAAAGCTGGGCCCGTCAGCGGCTCGACGCCCTGGCCCAGGAGGACCTGTGCGGCTTTATATTCAAGAAGGACTCGCCCAGCAGCGGCATGCAACGCGTCAAGGTGTACAATGACAAGGGCATGGCCGAAAAAACCGGCAGCGGCCTTTTCGCTAAAGCTTTCATGGAGCGCTTCCCGCGCGTGCCCACCGAAGAGGAAGGACGCCTTTACGATCCCAGGCTGCGCGAGAATTTCATCGAACGCATTTTCGCCCTGCAACGCTGGCGCGACGCCTTGGACCAGGGCAAAAGCATGGGCCGCCTGGTGGCCTTCCACACCCGCGAAAAGCTGCTGCTGCTATCCCACAGCCCGGAGCACTATCGCTCCATGGGCAAGCTGGTGGCGGCCGGCAAGCAGCAGCCCATGGGCCAGCTCTACGATGGTTACGAGCGGATGTTCGTGGAAGCGTTGGCGCTGAAAGCCACGCCGGCCAAGCATGTCAACGTCTTGCAGCACATCCTGGGATACTTCAAGAAGAATTTAGTCGCCGACGAAAAGCAGGAGATGTTGGCTCTGATCGACGATTACCGCGCCGGCAACGTGCCGCTCATCGTCCCGATCACCCTGATCAACCACTACGTGCGCAAATACGCCGAGCCATACCTGGCCCAACAGAGCTATCTGAACCCCCACCCCATCGCGCTGCAGTTGCGCAACCACGTTTAAGCTGGAGGATCGGCCATGGCGACTCGTTCGCGGAAGAAAAAGAGAGGCGCCAGAGGGACGCCCGCGTCGGCCACGGCGCCCGGCCTAAGTGCGCCTAAAATGGAGCGTGTGCATTTTCACGCCATCGCCTATGACGAGCAGAATTTCGAAGAGCGTTCGTTCGAATCGGTGGAGCAAGCCCTGGCTTTTTGCGATGCATCCCGCACGACCTGGTTGAACGTGGACGGTGTTCACGACGCCGAGGTCATCGCCCGCATCGCCCGGTTTTTCGACATTCATCCCCTGACCCAGGAAGACATCCTGCACACGGCCCAGCGCCCCAAGAAGGAGGATTTCCAGCACTATCTTTATATCGTTCTGCAAATGCTCCGCTATCAACCGGAGGGCGGTGGCGTGGACTCCGAGCAGATCAGTTTGATCGTGACGCCCAAAACCCTCATCTCCTTCGAAGAATCGCCGGGGGATGCGTTCGCGCCGGTGCTCGAGCGTATGCGCAAAACCCCCAGCCGGGTCCGCGCCCAAGGCTGCGACTACCTGGCCTACGCGCTGCTGGATACCGTGGTGGATAATTACTTCATCATCCTGGAGAACATCGGCGCCGACATCGATGCCCTGGAAGAAGAGATCATGGAAAGCCCCAATGCCAATGTCCACCACCGCATCCACGATCTCAAGCGCCAGGTGATGTCGTTGCGCAAGATGATCTGGCCGCTGCGCGAGATGATCGCCGGCCTTTCCAAGCAGGACTCGCCGCTGATCTCCACCACAACCGCCCTCTTCCTGCGGGACGTCTACGATCACACGATCCAGGTGATCGACTCGGTGGAAGCCTACCGCGATCTTCTCGCCGGGCTGCTCGATCTTTATCTCTCCAATGTCAGCTATCGCATGAACGAAGTGATGAAAGTATTGACCCTCATCGCCACCATCTTCATCCCCATCACCTTCGTGGTCGGTTTGTACGGCATGAACTTCAAGTACATGCCCGAGCTGGAATGGCGCTGGGGCTATGCTTTTGTCTGGGGGGTCATGCTCGTTATGGTGGCTGGCTTGATCGGCTACTTCAAAAAGAAGCACTGGTTGTAAATTATGCTTCGCCTGGGCCTGTGTTGCATCTTCCGCTCCGAACCGATCACTTTCCGTCGCGCCACGGCCAAACACCTGTCGACCAAACCCCGCAAGGAACAGTTGCGGCTCCTGGCCGATATCTGCCGGCACAACGCCCTGTCACTGGAGCGGGCGTTGCATTTCTGCAAGGATCACGGCATCGGCGCCTTTCGCATCAACAGCCAGATTCTGCCGCTAAAAACCCATCCGGAGGTGGGTTATGCCATGCAGGACCTTCCCGAAGGCGAAGCGATCGTGAAGATCTACCGGCGCTGCGGCGCCTTGAGCCGCCGGCACGACCTGCGCACCACCTTTCACCCCGATCAGTTCATCGTGCTCAATTCGCCCGATCCCCAAGTCGTGGCGCGCTCCGTGGCCGATCTGGTCTACCATGCCGAGGTGGCCCAATGGGCTCACGCCGATGTGATCAACCTGCACGGCGGCGGTGTTTATGGAGATAAGCCCGGCGCCCTGGCCCGCCTGACTGAGGCGATTGTGGGCTTGCCTGCCGGGGTGCGACGGCGGTTGACGCTGGAAAACGACGATCGCAGCTTTACTCCCAAAGATCTTTTGCCGGTGTGCCGGGCCACCGGCACGCCGCTGGTCTATGACGTGCACCATCACCGTTGCCTGCCGGACGGGCTGAGCGTCGCGCAAGCCACCGCTGCAGCCCTGGACACCTGGCGGCGCGAGCCGCTTTTCCATCTCTCCTCGCCGATTAATGGTTGGGACGGCAAGGATCGCCGATCCCATCACGACTTTATCGATCTTGCCGATTTCCCATCCGAATGGCGAAAATTGAACCTCACCGTGGAGGTGGAGGCCAAAGCCAAAGAGCTGGCCGTATTAAGGCTGGCCCGGGAATTACCCAATTACGGCTAAAATACGGGGCGGATTGCGTTTGGGCATGGCCGGAACCTGCTTGGGGTATCCCAGGATAATGGGGGCCACGATCTGGGTCTGGTTGTCCAATCCCAGCTCGGCGCGCATGGCCGCATCCTCGATATATGAACCCAGATTGATCCAGCAGGTGCCCAGCCCGCGCGCCGCGGCGGCCAGCATCAAGTAGGCGGCCGCCAGGGCGCAATCCACCGGGGTCATGGGGCGCTCCTTTGGACCGGAGATGATCACCAGGCAGGGGGCGTTGTAAAAGACGTTGAACGAAGGATTGCGCAACGCCGCTTCGTAACGCGCGATGGGCGAGTTGGGGTCCACCTGGATGGTGGACAAGATGTTCTTCTTGCTTTCATCGGAGAGGCGCCGCATGTATGCCTTGTCGCGCACGA
>JAKAFO010000316.1 GCA_021819735.1 Deltaproteobacteria bacterium | reverse complement strand
GTTCGATGTCCATCACATTGTGGACCGCGTCGGCCAGGGTGCCGATGATGGTCAGCTCGCCGTTCAAGGCGATCTCCATGACCACGATGCGGGTGTCCAAGGTCTGCTCGGTGGCGGGCAGCTCGAACTTCAGGCGCAGATCCACCACCGGCACCACGCTGCCGCGCACGTTGATCACCCCGCGCATGAAGGCCGGCGCCCGGGGCACCTTGGTGATGACAGTGACATCCAGAACCTCGCGCACCTGGGAGACATCGATGGCAAACATCTCCTCGCCCAGTTTAAAGGTCAGGTATTGATGCAGCATCTCTTTGTTGAATTGCTCGGACATGGCGGTTTCCTTTTCTCCATCGTCGGCCCGGGAGCGCATCAGGTCTCCCCCTTCGGTGCCTGGGCCGTTTTCGTGGGGTCCTTACCGGCCGCATGGAAAGGAGTTCACCATCCGGGCGGCCGACAAGACCACTCAATATTCATTATCGGGTGTTTTCGAAGGTACATTAGCGATTTCGAGCGAGGGGCGGACCTGGAATTTTTAGGTGGGTTGCCGGCGATCCAATTACATGCCCATGGCCAACACGAACCCCTGGGCCATGGCGCGCTTGGCGTCCAGCTCGGCAGCCTGGTCGGCGCCGCCGATCACATGGGCGTGCAGACCGCGGGCGGACAACTCGGGCAGCAACTCGCGGGCGGGTTCCTGGCCCGCGCAGACGATCACGTTGTCTACTTCCAGGCAGACGCTTTCGCCCCGGCGGCGAATGTGCAGCCCCTGGTCGTCGATGGCTTCGTATTCCACCTTGTTGAGTTGCACGACCTGGCGGTGCGCCAGCTCCTGGCGGGCGATCCAGCCAGTGGTCTTGCTCAGTTGGGCGCCGATCTTGCCCGGCTTGCGCTGGAGCAGGTAGACGCTGCGCACCGGTTTGGGGGCCCGCGCGGCAACGGCTTTGAGTCCGCCGGGCCGGGTGCCGCTGATGTCGATGCCCCAGCGCTTCAGGAAGCGTTCCCGGTCGGGTTCGCCCGTGGGCAGCGGCTCGGTGAGATACAGGGCCACATCCACGCCGATGCCGCCCGCGCCGATGATGGCCACCCGCCGGCCCACGGGTTGCAGGCGTTGCAAAAGATCGGCGTAATCGAGCACGCAGGGGTGGTCGGCACCGGCCAGCGCCGGCCGGCGGGGCACGACGCCGGTGGCCAGGACGATCTCGTCGAAGGCGCCCTTTTCCAGCAGCGTGGTTGTGGCCGGCGTTTTCAGATGGACCGTCACGCCCAGCAGCTCGAGCTGCCGGCGGAAGTAGCGCAGGGTCTCGGCGAACTCCTCCTTGCCCGGGATGCGCACGGCCATGTTGAGCTGGCCGCCGATGCGATCGGCCTGTTCATAGAGCGTCACCTGATGCCCCCGCCGGGCCGCGGTCACGGCAAAGGCCAGGCCGGCCGGACCGGCCCCCACCACCGCCAGGCGCCGCGGCCGCGCCGCCATGCCCAGGGGATAGTCGGTTTCATGCCCGGCCCGGGGATTGA
Source organism: Deltaproteobacteria bacterium (assembly GCA_021819735.1). Classification (GTDB taxonomy): domain Bacteria; phylum Desulfobacterota; class Desulfobacteria; order Desulfobacterales; family Desulfosarcinaceae; genus Desulfatitalea. Next base: position 4,455 of record JAKAFO010000316.1, on the reverse strand, counting down.
CCAGGCACGAGGCGGTCCGGCCGCTGAAGATGTGATCCAGGCAGGCCTGGTTGCAGGCAATGCAGGTGTTGATCAAGTGGGCCCGACCGGTGGCCGCCTTGGCGATGAAATCCGGATCGGCCAGCAGGGGCCGGGCCAGGGAGACCAGATCGGCCTGGCCTTCGGCCAACACCGCCTCGGCCACTTCGGGGGTGTTGATGCGGTTGCTGGCGATGAGGGGCACCGCCACGCTGCCCTTGAGCCGGGCCGTGACCCAGGCAAAGGCGGCCCGAGGCACGCTGGCGGCGATGGTGGGCACGCGTGCCTCATGCCAGCCGATGCCGGTGTTGAGCAGGCTGACCCCGGCCCGTTCCAGGCGCCGGGCCAGCAGGGCGATCTCTTCCCAGGTGCTGCCCTGCTCCACCAGATCGAGCATGCTGAGCCTGAAGATAATAATAAAGGTGGGGCCGGTGGCGGCCCGGATGCGTTCGACGATGGCCAGGGCAAAGCGCATGCGCTGCTCGCTGCCGCCGCCCCAGGCGTCGTCGCGCTGGTTGGTGCGCGGGGCGATGAACTGATTGATCAGGTAGCCTTCCGAGCCCATGATCTCCACGCCGTCGTAGCCGGCCTGGCGGGCCAGGCGGGTGCAGCGCACGAAATCGAAGATCTGGCGCTCGATTTGCTCGGCGCTGAGGGCCGTGGGTTTGAACAGGTTAATGGGTGCCTGGATGGCCGAAGGCGCCACGGCCCGGCGGTGGCGCGCATAGCGGCCGGCATGCAGGATTTGCAGGCAGATTCTGGCCCCTTCGGCGTGCACGGCCCGCACCACCTTGCTGTGGTTGCGCACCTCGGACTCGGTGGCCAACTGGCTGCCCGGTTCGGCGATGCAGCCTTCGGTGTTGGGCGCGATGCCGCCGGTGACGATCAGCCCCACCCCGCCCCTGGCCCGTTCGGCATAGAAGGCGGCCAGCCGCTCGGGGCCGCCTGCTTGGGTCTCCCAGCCCAGGTGCATGGCGCCCATCACCACCCGGTTGGGCAGGGTGATCGGTCCCAGGCGCAGGGGCGAAAGCAAGTTGGGGTAAAGCGGGTGGGTCATGTAAAGCGGCTCCTTATTCGGACGGTCGGCTGACGCGACCATTATAATGCAGGTAGGGGCGCCGGCGGCAAGCAAGATGTTGTCACCGCTGCCATTATCCTAAAGAAACCGGTGCCCGCTGCCGATGAAATAGGGACTGTCGCTTCTATAAGCGAAACCAACGGCGGCCACTTCCAAAACGAAAAGGGGTCCCGGACAGATGGGAACAGGTACATGGCTCTGGTCAAGGTTGAAAAGTTGACGGAAGGTGCGGTGCTGGCCGAGGACGTGATGGACAGCAACGCCCGCTTGTTGCTGGCCAAGGGGCAGACCATCGGCGACAAGCAGATCCGCGTGCTCAAAATGTGGGGTGTTTTCGAAGTGGAGGTGGAAGGCGCCGGCCCGGCCGTGGAATCGGATCTGTCCGGCGTCGATTCCGAACAGATGGCCATCGTGGGCGCCCAGATCAAAGCAGCGTTCGGCGCCGTGGACATCCAGCATCCGACGGTCAAGGAGGTCGTGCGGCTCTCCATCGAATACCGCTTGAGTCATGGTCGGCCCGCTCAACCGCCGGCCACGCCGCCGAAGCCGGCCCGGCAAGAGCCCGCCAAACCGTCCGAGCGTTCCACGGATGTGGCCGCCAAGATCGAACGCATCGATGTCAAGCTGCCCGAGGTGCCCTCCCTGGTCTTCGAACTCAACGAGATCATCTCCGACCCCATGTCCTCGTCGGGTGCCATCGGCCAGGTGGTCAACAAGAGCCCCAGCCTGACGGCCACCTTGCTGCGCATCGTCAATTCGGCCTTTTACGGATTCCGTTCCAAGATCGACAGCATCTCCCGGGCCGTGACCCTGATCGGTTCCAAAGAGGTTTCCAACCTGGCCCTGGGCATCACGATCATGGAGACCTTTCGCGGCATTCCCAAAGAGATCATGGATGTGGCTTCGTTTTTGGAGCACAATCTGGCCTGTGGCGTGGTGGCTCGCATTCTGGCGGCCCACAGCAATATGGCCCACAGCGAGCAGCTCTTCGTATCGGGCATGCTCCACGACATCGGCCGCCTGGTGTTGTGCAATTACTTTCCCGAGGTGTTCCGGCAAACCTTGGCCGAAGCGACCGGTTCGGGCCGCTCCTTGTTGAAAGCCGAGCAGACCGTGCTGGGCTGCACCCATGCGCTGTTGGGCAAAAAGCTGCTCAACAAATGGAAGCTGCCCCTGGCCCTGGAAAACAACGTGTTCTATCACCACCAGCCGTCAACCTCGCCCTCGCCGGAGAGCGCCGCCATCATCCAGATGGCCGACATGGTCGTGCACGGCATGGGGGTGGGCACCAGCGGCGAGCAGATCGTCCCCGGCTTCGACGCCAAGGCCTGGGAGCGGCTCAATTTGCCCACCAGCGCCTTGCGTTCGCTGCTCAAGCAGTCCGAGCACCAGATCGAGACGTTCCGCGATTTGCTGCGCAAAGGATAACGCCATGACCCCTGCCGACAATACCTTGGCCAAGCTTCAGGCGCGTATCGATCATTTGGAAGAGAACCGCCGGTTCATCCAAAACGCCTTGGAACGGGTGTTGTCGCTGGCCAATTTCGACGTCAACGTCAACGATGCCGACGGCCGCGAACGGTTGCTGGCGGAGGCCACCCAGCGCATCCTGAAGATCATCCCCATGCGCGGCTGCTCCATCTATCTCGTGGATGACGCCACCGCGGAGTTCAATCCGGTCTTCTGCCGGCCCTGGGACTTGTGCCCCGATGTGCAGGCCCAGGTGGAATTCATGATCGAAGAGGGCTTCTTCGCCTGGGCCATTCGCGAACGGCGCGGCCTGTTCGTCACCTCCCAGGACCACCAGCACCATTTTCTGCTGCATGTCATCGCCAACAGCTCCCGCGTGCAAGGCATGTTCATCGGCTGGATGAACGACGGTGAAGGCGGTCAGGTGCCCGACACCACCCTGAGCCTGCTCTCCATCACCCTCTTCAACCTGGCCAATGTCATGCAGAGCCATGATCTGTATCAAATGGTGCGCAGCCAGAACCTTCTGCTGGAAGAGAAGGTGGCCCGGCGCACCGAGAAGCTGAATCAGTCCGAGCAGCAGTTGCGCGAGGCCATGGCCCACCAGGAGCGCCTGGCCCAAGAGGCCGAGCAGGCCAATCAGGCCAAAGGCCATTTCCTGGCCAACATGAGCCATGAAATCCGCACCCCCCTCAACGGCATCATCGGGTGCACCGAGCTGATTCTCAAATCCGAATCCCTGGCGCGCTGCCGGGAGCTGGCGCGCATCTCCCTGGACGAGTCGGAGCACCTGCTGCACCTGATCAACAATGTGCTCGACTACTCCAAGATCGAGGACGGCAAAATCGAGCTGGAGCAAGTGCCCTTCGATCTGTTCGAACTGATGCAGTCGGTGGTCGGCGGCCTGCGGGTCCAGGCCGAGGCCAAGGGCATCCGTCTGCAAATCCAGACCTCGGGCGGCCCGGAGCCCAAAGTGATGGGCGATCCGTTGCGCCTGCGCCAGGTGCTGGTCAACTTGGTCAACAACGCCATCAAGTTCACGCGCGAGGGGTCGGTGACCCTGTCCGTGTCGCGGGTGACCGCCGCCGGAACGATGCACCAGCAGCAGTTGTGCTTCGCGGTCATCGATACCGGCATCGGCATCCCCAAGGAGCGCCAGGCGGCCATCTTCAAGCGCTTTACCCAGGTGGACGAAAGCACCACGCGGCGCTATGGCGGGACCGGCCTGGGAACGGCCATCGCCTATCAATTGGTCGAGCTGATGGGCGGCCGGCTGACCGTGGACAGCCAGCCCGGCCAGGGCACCACCTTTGCATTCATGCTGGCCATGGGGTTAAGCCGGGGGGACGGGGACCTGGTCTCCCTGGATGGAGAGGCTATCGGTGCCCCGGGCCACGCCGCGGCCAAGGCGCTGCCGGGTGCGATCCTGGTGGCCGAAGACACGCCCGTGAACCAGATGGTGATCCGCCAGCATCTGGAGGCCCAGGGCCACGAAGTGACCCTGGTGGGCAATGGCCGCGAGGCCGTCTCCGCCTGCCGTACCCAGCGTTTCGATCTGATCGTCATGGATGTGCAGATGCCCGAGATGGACGGCCTGGAAGCGACCCGCCGGATCAAGGAAAGCCTGGGGCCGACCGGGCCTCCCATTGTGGCCCTGACGGCCAACACGGACAGCAAGACCCTGTCGGAGTGCGAGACGGCCGGCATGGACGCGGTGCTCACCAAGCCCATCCGGCGCCAACCGCTGTTGGACGCGGTGGCCTTGTGGCTGCACAGATCCAGGGATCGGCGCAGCCGTCTGGAGGCCGGCCTTACGGACCCGGCCCCTGCCCTGCCGCGCGGCCCGAGCTTGACCGTGGCGGCCGCCCCCCTGGATTGGGAATCGGCCC
>JAKAFO010000315.1 GCA_021819735.1 Deltaproteobacteria bacterium | reverse complement strand
GGTGCGTTGAGCGGCGAAGTACTTCGCCTATCTCTTATATACTGCTGATGTTCAATCTTCTCCTTCAGCCCGGGATTACTACAATCAGGTATCGCAACCCTCTTCCTGCCGTCAGGCTTAATCTAACATGGATTAGTCCTCCTAATAGACGCCTTATTCTACGCCTGTTTGGGGGACGAATGGGAGCTATATTGTGAATCGTCCGTCTATGTAGCCTAAATTTTCTTGCTAGGCCTCGAATTCACAATCTAGCTCATTGACATTTAGTAAAGGGGGGGCTACAACGTGAACAAACGTTCTTACCGCCACCCTGACCTGCGCCTGTTTTGTATTCTTTATTTCGGAACTGACTGCAAACTATCCGAAATTCTTTGTTAATGTCAATGCAATTATAATCGTTTCCCATTGGTCAATTTATTCCCAGGAGGAGACCATGAACTCTTATTCGGGAGCCATCAGTGGCGATCATGACAAGCCGTTATGTCAAAATGAGCCAAACTGCCGGGAGAGGCCCAGGCTTTTGGACCAAGTCCGGGAAGCGATCCGGCTTAAGCACTACAGCATCCGGACCGAGCAGGCGTATGTCGACTGGATCAAGCGGTACATCTATTTTCATGAAAAAAAGCACCCGGCCGATTTGGATGAAAACCACATCACCTCCTTTTTGACCTATCTGGCCGTCCAGAAAAAAGTCGCCAGCTCCACCCAGAATCAAGCCTTGTGCGCCTTGGTATTTCTCTACAGAGAGGTCATCAAAAAAGAGCTTAGCCAATTTGAAAACCTCGTTTTTGCCAAACGGCCCACTAAGCTGCCGGTGGTGTTCACGCGGGATGAGGTCAGAAGCATATTGCTTCAACTGGAAGGCCCCACATGGATCATGGGCCAATTGCTCTACGGCGCCGGGTTGCGTTTGATGGAGTGCATCCGGTTGAGAGTCAAGGATGTCGATTTTGGATACAAGCAGATCGTCGTACGCGACGGCAAAGGGCATAAAGATCGGATTACCATGCTGCCTGGGATGGCGATAGATCCGCTGCGCTTGCATTTGATGAAAGTCAAACAGGCCCACGACCAGGATTTGAAAGCCGGCTTCGGCACCGTTTACCTGCCCTATGCGCTGGAACGCAAATACCCGCGCGCCAATCGCGAGTGGGGCTGGCAATATGTCTTTCCGGCATCCAAGCGCTCCATCGATCCGCGATCAGGCATCGAGCAGCGCCATCATGTTTCCGAAAACGTCTTGCAGCGAGCAGTCAAGAGCGCCATCCGCCAGAGCGGCATCGCCAAGCCGGGCAGCAGCCATTCGCTGCGCCACAGTTTTGCGACGCATCTGATTGAGTCCGGGTACGATATCCGCACGGTGCAGGAGTTGCTGGGGCACAAGGATGTCTCGACGACGATGATCTACACCCATGTGCTCAACAAGGGGGGCAAGGGGGTGGTCAGCCCGAGTGACAGGCTATTCCAGTCATGAGGGGTGATCGGCGCGCTCACGGGCTAATGAAAGGGATATGCCATGGACGGTAGTGATTTGACCGAGCGGCAGCAAAGCGTGCTGGCTTACATCATCGAATATCAGCGGGTTTACGCCAACTCACCCACGGTGCGGGAGATCGCGAAGCATTTGAAGCTGCATTCGCCCAGCGGGGTGCATCGCGTGCTCAATATCTTGAAGGACAAGGGATATCTCCACGACGCGGCGGCCAAGAAGCGCTCCTGGCGTTCCACGGGGAGCATCGCGGTGGGCATGATCCCACTGGTGGGGGCCATCGCGGCCGGCGATCCCATTGCGGCCATCGAGCATGTGGAAGAGGAGTTGAGCGTCTCGCCCTCGATGTTCGGATGCGAGGCCTGCTTTGCGCTGCGGGTGCGGGGCGACTCCATGATCGAGGCCCACATTCAGGATGGGGATCTGGCCATCATCCGGCGGCAGCCGCGGGTGGAGAACGGTGAGATCGCGGCCGTGTTGGTCGAGAATGTATTGACGGAAGCCACGCTGAAAATCGTGCGCTCCACGCGCAGCAGTTTGACGCTCGAACCAGCCAATCCAAGATACAATCCGTTGGTGTTCAAGGGACCTGCGCGCAAGCAGGTGACCGTCATCGGCAAATTGGTGGGGGTGGTGCGCAGGATGCGCCTTTCTCTGTGATGGGTCGCCGGCAGTGCCTGTTTGACAAATGATGATTGACGGTCCAGGCCTCATGCCATATGCTGTTGGCCTATGCTAAAGGAACGGAGGTTTTTATGGATACCGAACGTCATGTGCGCCTGTTTCGCAATGGTCGCAACCAAGCGCTGAGAATTCCACGTGAATTCGAGCTTGAGGGCAATGAAGCCATTATACGCAAAGAGGGTAAGCGGTTGATCGTGGAGCCGGTTGAGAGCACCAATCGTTTGATTCAAATACTTAAGCGGATGAAGCCCATAGATGAAGAGCTCCCCTTGATCGAAGATCCGCCTTTGGAAGATGAGGACATTTTCTGATGGACAATCGAGGGTACCTTTTAGATACGAACATTATCTCGCACATGATTCGCTTTCCCACGGGTCCGATCATGAGCCGATTGGAATCCATTCTTCCCACCACGGCATGCACTAGTATTGTTGTGGCCGCCGAAATTCATTTCGGCCTCAAGAAAAAGGCATCCGCGAAATTAACACGTCAGGCAAAGCAAATATTATCGGTGATGGAAATCCTATCGTTGGAATCGCCTGTGGAAGAACATTATGGCGATATTCGTCTCCATTTAAACAGAATGGGGCAACCCATCGGCGGTAACGACCTTTGGATCGCCGCCCATGCCCGTTCGTTGGGACTGGCCGTGGTGACGGACAACATCCGGGAATTTTCCCGTGTACCCGGTCTGAAAGTCGAAAATTGGTTATAAGCGAAGTCGCGGCTGATCAGACACCAGGGGACCAATCGTCGATGCTTAGCCCATCGATTCGGCTGAATTCATCGACATTGTTGGTGATGAGTGTCCCGCCATGGAATAGAACGATGGCAGCGATAAGCAAATCGTTTGGTCCGACATTTCTGCCGGAAGTTTCGGCCTTAGATCGAATGTCAGCGTATACGTAGGCTGCTTGATCATCGAACGGGACAATTTCGAATGGTTCGAGAAAGGCTTCGACCTTTTCCAGATTGTCTTGTTTGCGGCGACTCTTATATGCGCCCAACAGCAATTCGGCTTTGACCACCGAGCAAATTCTGATTTGATGAGGTGGCGTGGAAAGGATCTTGTCCCTTACGGAAGGCGAGCACCCGTTCAGGTAGAAAATGCAGGTATTGGTATCCAGAAAATACACTAAAAGCCGACCCTCTTGGCATCGCGACTAAAATTCGGACTTTCCGGCTTTATGAACGTATCGTCCTTTATGGAGCCGAAAAGCTTGTCGTAATCCGCTGGATAGACCGGATCGACCTTTGATCTGATTTGCTCCGCCACCCATTTTGAGATGGATAGGCGCTGTTGCTTTGCGGCGCTTTCCACTTTTTTAAGGGTCTTTTCATCGATGTATAATGATATTTGCGGCATGGTGGACCTCCTGGCTTGAAGGCAACAATAAGTTTTATGCCGGCACATGTCAAGTATATTCCCAAGTATACTTTTCCGTCCAACACTGACAAAAAGGAGTATCCCCCTCTACCTGGTAATCAGGCGCCGGCCGATGGCCCGGGCCTCGCCGAGGAGCGCTTCGTTTTTGGCGGCCGGGGACTGGTGGCTGTCGGCGTGGATGATGCGCCCGGCTTCCTTGAGGCCCAGGCCGCTGCCGCCCATGCCGGCCAGCCAGCGGATGGAGCGCTCGTACTGTTCAACGCCGGGCGCCCCCTGGGAAACGACCAGAGCGAAGCGCTTGCCCGCTGGCACGGCCGTCAGGTACCCGCCGCCCTCTTTGGGCGGGTAAAGCGAATAGCAACGGTCGATGAACAGCTTCATCTGGCCGCAAACGCGGTACATGTAGATGGGGCAGCCCAGGATCAGGCCGTCGCAGGTCTTGATGGCTTCCAGGAAGGGCGACAGCTCGTCCTTCTGGGCGCAGACCCCGTGCTTGGTGCGGCAGGAGAGGCAGCCCATGCAGCCTTTCATGTTCAGGGTGTGCAGATGGGCCTCGCTGGTCTCGGCGCCGGCGGCGCGGGCGCCATCGAGCATGGCATGAATGAGCGCGCTGGTATTTCCGTTCTTGCGGGGACTGGCGTTGATGGCGAGCACGTGCATGCGCTTTCTCCTTTGCTTTCATTTGGCTTTCGCTTTCTGTGTTTTGAGATATGAACAGGTTCCGAAAATTCAAAACGGGCGACCCTTTGAGGGCCGCCCGTTCATTGCTTACAGCATGGCTTCGAAATTTAGTTCAGGATCAGGTTGGCGTTCTGAACCAGGCCGATGTAGATCGATGGGAAGATGCCCAGGCGCAGGACGCCATAGGCCGAAATCACGACGGCCAGGGCCAGCATGGGCGCGAAGGCCAGGGCCGGGCGCGCGGCCTCCTCGGTTTCGGGAGTGCGCATGTACATGGCCACGGTCACTTTGAGGTAGAAGTAGACCGAGATCACGCTGTTGAGCACGCCGATGATGGCCAGGCCCAGATAGCCGGCGTCGATGGCGGCGCTGAACAGGTAGAACTTGCCCATGAAACCGGCCGTGGGCGGGATGCCGGCCAGCGAAAAGAGGAACAGGCTCAAGGCCACGGCCGCGATGGGGTAGCGGTAGCCCAGGCCGGTATAATCCTTGATGGTGGTGCGTTCTTCACCCTGGCCGCCGATGTAGGTGATGATGGCAAAGGCCCCGATGTTCATCAGGGTGTATGCCAGCATGTAGAATAGAATGCCGGGGGTCCCGAGCTGGCCGCCGGCCACGAAGCCCACCAGCACATAGCCGGCATGGGCGATGCTGGAGTAGGCCAGCATGCGCTTGATGTTGTCCTGCACCAGGGCGATGATATTGCCCACGCTCATGGTCAAGACCGCGATCCACCAGATGATCATCACCCATTGGTCGTGCATGGCGGGCAAGGCATCCAGGAAGACCCGCGCGAAGGCGGCGAAGGCGGCCGCCTTGGGTCCGGCCGACATGAAGGCCGTGATGGGCGCCGGGGCGCCTTCGTAAACATCGGGGGTCCACATGTGGAACGGCACCGCAGCCACTTTGAAGCCGAATCCGATGACCAGCAGGGCCATGCCGATCAGGACAATGTGATTGTTGGTGCTGTTCTGGGAGAGATAGGTGAAAATGCCCTGGATCCGCGTGGTGCCGGTGGCGCCATAGAGCAGGGCCATGCCGTAGAGCAGAAAGCCGGTGGCGAACGATCCGAGCAAAAAGTACTTCAGGGCTGCTTCGTTGGAGATCATGCGCGCGCGGGCATAGCCGGTCAGCACATAAAGCGAAATCGACATCAACTCGATGCCTAAAAAGATGGGCATCAAATCGGCGCCGCCGGCCATGACCATCATGCCCAGGGTGGCCAGCAGCAGCATAGCGTAGTATTCGCCGGGCGGCATGGCTTCCTGTTTGATGTATTTGATGGAGATCAGGATGGTCAGGCCGGTGCCGATCAGAAAGATCATCTTGAAAAAGCGGCTGTAGTTGTCCAGCACCCATAGCCCGCTGAAGGTACTCTCGGTGGATTGAATCCCCATGGTCGAAGGCACGTAGACATTAACCACCAGCGCCGCCATGACGCCGACGAAGGCGACGTAGCCCAAGGCGTTTTGGCTGGGCTTGGCGAGCACCTGGGCCATGAGGATCACCAGCGCGAACGCGCAGATCACGATTTCGGAGTAAAACGCGCTAAAATTAATTGTGGGTATGATCAGTTCCATTTTCCATCGTCTTTGCTATGGTGTTGTCGGCGTTGACCTGCTCGATCAGATGCGCCACCGAGGCGTGCATCTTGTTCAAGAACGTTTTCGGAGCCACTCCGATCCAAACGATAAAGACCAATATCGGTACCAGGTAGGCGATCTCCCGGAAGCTCA
>JAKAFO010000314.1 GCA_021819735.1 Deltaproteobacteria bacterium | reverse complement strand
CCAGGCCGGAGAGGCCATTCCCTTCTCCCGGGATATCCTGCGCTACGGGTTGAGTTTTGAGGCGCCCGTATATGTCCATGAGCTCTATGTCCTGCGGCGCAAAGCGGATCTGCTGGGTCAAAAAGCCGATACCGACCGGCAACTGGATCTGCTCGGCCGACAGGCCGCCGTGGTCTCGCTCAACAGCGCCCTGACCTACCTGCAGGGGCTTGGGAAGGCCATTGAGGCCCGCCATGCATCGCTGAGTAGAACCCAGGAGGATATGGCGCTCAAGGTGAAAAGTGGAAGATCGCCCGAATCCGAACTGTTAAAGATACAAAAGACAGTCAACGATCTGGATCAGCAGGCGAACGAACTGGCCATTAAACGGATGGACACGCTGCGCGAGATCAACGCGTTGACCGGCATCGAGCTGACCGAGCCGGTTCCCATGAACCTGGTGGAAAAACCCGCTGGGGCCTCTTACCTGCCGGTGGCCGCCGCGCAGTTGAATGCGGATGCAGCCCAAAAAGAGATTGAGCGCCGGCGGGCGGCCCGCTTTCCCACGTTGGCGGTCACCGGTTTCGTTTCCGGCAACGATGGGGAAGCATATAACACCGACAGCCATATCTATAGAAGTTACAACGCAGCCGCGCTGGTGCTCAAGTTCCCTTTATTCGACCGCTCGCTGAGCACAGACGAGGCCATTGCCCGGGTTCAGGCGCAAAAGGCCCAGAAACAGCTCGCCCAAACCCGGATCGACATGGCGGCCCTGGCCGCTGCGCTCGATCGTAAAATCCCGATCCTCGAAAATTCCATCGATCTGGCCGAACGATCGATTGCCGACAGCGAAACCCTGCTGGCGGTGGCCCAGGTCGCGGTGCGTGCGGGCCGCATGACCCTGGAAGACTATTTGCGCTACGAAAGCGATGTGCTGTCCGCCCAGGCCGCGCTTTACCAGGCGCGCCAGCAGCGCTGGCAGGTATTGTCCCAGCAGGCGGCGTTGTATGGAACCGATCTGAAAGGAGTCGTGAAATGAAAAAGCGCGTTGCGTTGATTTTGGCTGTCGTCCTTATCGCCGCCGCTGGTTTGCTGCTGCTCCATAAACGCAAGGCCGATCTTGCCCAGGCCATGCCGGCGCCGCTCATGCCCGCCGTCGTCGCCACGCTAGACCTCAAAAATCAACCGGTCACCCTGACGTTGCCGGCCATGGGCGTCGTGGCCTCGGACGTTTCGGCGGTGTTGTCCACCCGGATCAGCGGGCAGATCACCAAAGTCTTGAAGCGGGAAGGGGAACCGGTGAGCGCGGGAGAACTGCTCGCTCTGATCGACGACGCCGACCTCCAGGCCAGACGCAAAGGGCTTCTGGCCAAACGCGACGGGATGAATGCCGAAATCGAGGCGCAGCGCCAGGCCCATCAGCGCACCCTGGAACTGTTCAAGGTCAAGGGCGCCTCTTTGGAGCAGAAACAGATGGAGGAGGCCGCCATCGAGCGCTTGGTCCGGGAACAGGAAAGCCTGCGCCAAAACATCCGGGAAGTCGAAGAGCTTTCGAGCTACAGCCGCATCCTGGCGCCTATCGACGGCACCCTGAGCCAGATTCTGGTCCGCCCCGGCGATCTGGCCACGCCGGGCAAGCCGCTGTTGCGGATCTCATCGAAAATCGGGCTTTACCTGGAACTTTCCCTGCCCGATACACTGCGTGCCGACGAAGTGATGCTGGCGGGCCAGGCCTTGCCGCTGACTTCCAAGGATCAAACCGGTGAAACCGGTCTGGTACAGTACGTGGCGCCGTTGCCGCAAAAGATCGGGCTGGTCGAAGGGCAGTTCGTCAATGTGAACGTGGTGGTCTTTAAAGGCCAGGATGTGCTGGTGCCCATCGATGCCTTGCTGACCATGGACGGCTCTTCGTCGGTCTTCGTGCTGGCGGCCGACGGCAAGGCGCAGCGACTGAGCGTTGCGATCAAGGCCCGGGGCGTTGAAGGCGTTGTCATCGATCAGAACCTGGCCGGGCGCAAGCTCATCGTGGCCAAGCCGGATATCCTGCTGCGTGTGTCCAGCGGCGTTCCCGTGGTGGCGCAAAACCTATAGGAGGACCGGCCATGTTCGATTTCTTTCACAAGCGCCCTTATATGCTGTACAGCCTGATTGCCGGTTTTTTCGTGTTGGGCGTCTACGGTCTGATCTCGATGCCCAAAAATCTTTTTCCGGACAGCGACCGGCCCACCATCATCGTGATGAGCCAGGTGCCCGGCGGCACGCCCAATGTGGTGGCCGCCACGGTTTCCAAGCCCATTGAGGAAGAGGTTTCGACCTTGTCGCTGATCCGGCAGGTCAGCTCGGTCAATATCGCCGGCATGTCCATCGTCACGGCCGAATTCGAATACGCCAAGGGGCTGGAACCGGCGGCCGTGGATGTCAACAACGCCGTCAACAAGGTGCGCGGCAAGCTGCCGCCGGAGGTCAATCCCTCCATCTACACCGCCGGCTCCCACGTGCTGCCGGTGGATGTCTTCGCCCTGTCGCCGGCCGGCGGCGGCCTGACGCTGGACGATGTGCGCAAAATCGCCGAAAGCGATATCAAGCCCGCCCTGCTGCGCAACCCCCAGGTCGGCAACGTGGAGATCTTCGGCGGCTACCAGAGCGCGATCAACATCAATGTCGATCCGTTCAAGGCCAAAGCCTACGGGCTGAGCCTGGATAAGATCAGCGCCACCGTACGCGCCCTGGACCGGGACGCGCCCATCGGATTCAGCAAGGATGCCGATTCCTATTACACGGTCACCGCTTACGGTGAAAAAGTCCGTGTCGAGGATCTGCGCCTGCTGCCCGTGGCGCCCAACGTGCGCCTGGGCGATATCGCCGATATCCGCTGGGAGCACCAGAAACGCTTTTCCGGGTACGAAGGCAACGGCAAAGCCGCCATCGCCCTGGCCATTCAGCGCGCGCCGGGCGGCTCGGTGCTATCCACCAGCCAGGCGGGCCGCGCGGTGATCGCAAAATTGACCCCGCGTTATCCCAATATTCGCTTCGAACTGGCCGACACCCAGCGCAACCTGATCCAGACCGCCAACACCAACATGCTCGAAGCCCTGCGCGACGCCATCATTTTCACCCTGCTGGTCATCCTGCTGTTTCTGGGCAACCTGCGGGCCGTGGCCGCGGCCCTGGCCTCCATTCCCATGGTGTTTTTCGCCACCCTGGCCATCATCTGGATGACCGGCGGCGAGCTGAACATCGTCATCTACACCGCCATCATTCTGGCCCTGGGGATGCTGGTCGATGACGCCGTGGTGGTGCTGGAGAACATCGAACGGCACCTGGTGGAGTTGAAGCAGGACCTCCATACGGCCATTATCTCCGGGACCAAGGAGGTGATCGCGCCGGTGTTCGCCGGCACCGTGGCCACGGTGGCCATCATGTTCCCGTTCCTGTTCGCCGGCGATTTTCCGCAACAAATCTATCGCCCGCTGATTTCCACGCTGATCATCGCCCTTTGCGTCTCCTATTTTCTGTCGATTACCTTCATACCCGCCATCTCGTTTTTTCTCTACCGCAAGGGGATTTCGAAAACGCGCTTCGAACGGCTCCTCGATCGGCTCTATGAAAAGAGCTTCGGGCGCCTGGTCGGCCCCTATCTGGCCATCCTGCGGTTTTCCGCCGGCGGCCGCTCCGGCTGGCGGCGGATTCTGATGACCGTGGGCGTAGTCGCGCTGCTGGCCATCAGCGTCAAAAGCATTATGCCGGTCATCGGCCGGGACCTGATGCCGCCCATGGATACCGGCATCATCAAGGCCCATGTGAAGTTTTCGGCCAACGAGCCCGTCAATGCCGCGGAAAAGCGCCTGGCGCCGTTTCTTACCTGGCTTCACCAGCAGCCGGAGGTGGTCATGAGTTCGGTCAGCTTCGGCTCCGAACCCGGTGTCTTGTCCCTGGGCTCGGGTTCGCTGCCCGCCGAGGCCTTGATGACCATCAATTGCGTGGATCGGTTTCACCGCGATAAAAACATCTGGCAACTCGAGGACGAAATCCGGTCCCGCCTGGCGGGTCTTCAAAATGCCAAGGCCGTCGATGTCTTTGACTTCGGGGCCACGCCCATGTCCAGCATCAAGGCCCCCATCGACGTGCGGCTGCTGGCCGAAGACTACCATGTGCTGCCCGCGGCCGCGAACAAGGCAGCCGCCGCGCTGGGCACGGTCAAAGGTTTGACTTCGGTCAACACCAGTTGGGACAACGATTTTACCGAGGCCCGCCTGAACATCGATACCAATCGCGCCCTGGCCTATGGCATGACCCCGGTGCAGATCGCGGCTCAACTGCCCCTGGCCGGGATTCCGGTGGCGGTGAGCGGCAACCTGGTCTCCATGCAGAACCAGTTCGTGCGCCTCTATTTCAACCGGCCCTTTGACGGCAATCCGGAGCAATTGCGCCTGATCCCCATCCAGACGCCCAAGGGACCGGTGCCCCTTTCGGCCCTGGCGCAAATCGACTACGGGCTGACCGCCAACAAGATCGAGCGCAACCAGATGCTCTACTCCCTGGACGTATCCGGCTACCGCACCCGCAGGGCCATCTCCACCTTGACCGAAGAGACCCAGGCCGCGCTGAGCAAAGCGGGGATCAAGGGGGTGGAGATCAGCCAGGAAGGCGACATCAAGCAGATGCAGGACTCTTTCCAGCGGATGATCAAATCCATCGGCATCGGCGTCATCCTGTTGCTCATGGCGCTGGTGGCCATCTATCAATCGGCGCGCCTGGCCATCGTCATGGTCCTGGTGCTGCCGCTGGCCATGATCGGGGCCTCCTGGGGCATGCTGATCTTCAACAAACCGAGCTGCATGCCCAGCCTGGTGGGTATTTTGCTGCTCTTCGGCATCATCATCAAAAATTCGATCCTACTGATCGATTTTTATCAAGAGTTTAGAAAGAAAGACGAATCGCCCTTCGAAGCGGCCCTGGAGAGCGTGCGCGTGCGTTTCCGGCCGGTCTTCATGACCGCTTTCGGCACCATCGCCGGCATGATCCCCATCGCCTTCGAATGGGCCGTGGGGCTGGAGCGGCTCTCGCCCCTGGCCGACGTGGCCGTGGGCGGGCTTCTGGTGGGAACGGTGCTGACGCTGATTTACATCCCCATGTTCGCCTACAGCGTGGAAGGCAAGGGGGGCAAAGGAGCAACGCCATGAACATCAAAGCGATCCAGCTTCAATTGAGCAGCGACGATGTGACCCAAATTCTGGGTATCGCCCTGGACGATGACGGCGAGCGCGCCCTGGATTTTATCAAAGCGGTCCTGGCCAAAAAGGTCGAAAAAGCCTTGCAGCGCCATTGAGTGCCGGTCTTCGAGGCCTGTTACGGCCCCGCCCAGCAGGAGCGTTTCGCCAAACCATGAACCGGCGGCCGGCGACGGCCGACCATACCATCGCATCGTGAAAGGAGTGTCCGATGAGCGAGAACAAAATGAACGTCGAGGAGATCTTGAAGATGATGGAAAAGGGCCTGGGGGAAGAGCCGACGCCCATGGTGCTGATGTCCAAACTGATTCCGGAGTGGGTGCCCCGGCAGGCCCAGGAGCGCAAGTTCATCATGGAGGAGCTTAAAAACATTCCGGCCAAGTATAAGCACCTGATCATGATCGCCGCGGCCGCCGCAGCCGGATGCCATCATTGCACCGAGACCTTTATCAAGCTGGCCCGACGCGGCGGCGTTACAAAAGAAGAGATCACCGAGGCTGTTCTGACGGCCCGTTTCGCCCTGGCGTCCACGACCATCGCCACCGCCATTGAGGGCATGGAGTACCTGGTCAAAGGCGATTGACGGGAAGTCGCGCGAGTATTTTTTACGCTTGACATCATGGGACTATATCACTAAAGTGCGATTCAACGATTGGAGGCCCCATGCGTGAATTTATCAAAGTCATGAAAGCGTTATCCGACCCCAACCGGGTCAAGATCATCAAGCTGCTCCAGCGGCGGGTGCTGTGCGTGTGCGAGATCCAATCGGCCC
>JAKAFO010000313.1 GCA_021819735.1 Deltaproteobacteria bacterium | reverse complement strand
ACGCCGCTGGCGTAGTTGCCGTAGGTCAGAATCGTGCCGCCGGCACTCTGCCCCACCAGGCGCAGATAGGGTTTCTCCGCCGGGACGGTCACCACCTCGCGATAAGAGCCGTTCTTGATATAAATGGTATACCATTGGGTCCGGTTGCTCGGGGCCGCATTGATGGCGGCCTGCACGCTCGTAAAGTTGCCGCTGCCGTCCTTGGCCACGACCAGATCGTAATCCACCACGCCGCCGCTGCTGGAGCTGCTACTGCTGCTTGAACTGCTGCTACTGCTGCTGGAACTGGTATTGCAGCCGCCCGAGCTGGAGCTCGAACTGGAACTGGAGCTGCTGGAACTGGAACTGCTGCCCGAGTCGCAACCCAAAAGGCCGAGCCCGAAGATACAGGCCATAATCAGTATGAAAGACGCTAAGATCGTTTTTCGTGTCCGCATATTTTTCTCTCCTCTTATGGATGGCTCGGTTAGTTACAGCCGCCGGAGCTGCTGCTGCTACTGCTACTACTGCTACTGCTGCCACCACCGTCCTTATAGGGCCAGCCGCCGGCATCCCAATACAGCGTCTTGATCATGAGGGTAGCGGTGCCATTGTTCTGAGCGTCATAGGCATGATGGGCGATGGCTTCCGTGCCCCACAGGGATTGTCCGCCCGGCCCTTTCCAGCGATCGTTGCCGGCATCGAACAGGGTGCCGCCGCCGTTGAGCATGTTGACCCCGCTCTTGTCGTAGTAGGGCCCGGTGATGCTGCCGGCCCGGCCGTAGATGATCTTGTAGGTGCTGTTGACGCCCTGGCAGCAGGTATCGATGGAGGCGAACAGGTAGTAGTAGCCGTTGCGGTAGACGATATAGGGCGCCTCGATGGCCGTGCTGTCGCGCGTCGCCAGGGAGTAGATCGTGGCGCCGGACTTGGGTTTCATGGTGGCGCTGTCCAGTTCGATGAGCTTGAGCCCGCTCCAGAAGGAGCCGAAGGCCAGCCATAGACGGCCGGATTGATCCACGACCAGGTTGGGATCGATGCAGTTGTAGTTGTTGGAAGAGGTGGAGCGGATGACCAGACCTTTATCCGACCAGCTCGGGGAGGACAGGCTCTTGGTCGTCGCCAGGCCGATGGCCGAGGTGTTGCTGCCGAAGGCAGAGATGGAGTAGTAGAGATAATAGGTTCCGTTGTAGTATTTAATGTCCGGCGCCCAGATATTGTCTTCGTGGTTGGGCACGTAGGAGGTGGCCCAGGAGGGATAAGCGTTGAACACCCGCCCGATATTGCTCCAGGCGTAGCCGTCGGTGGAACGTTTGACCTGGATGCCGACGCCGGTGCCGAAAACATACCAGGTGCTGCCCTCCTTGGTGATGGCCGGATCGTGCACATCCAGCGAACCGGTGAGCGGCCAGTTGTCCGGCCGAGTGGTACCGCTGCTGCTGGAACTGCTCGAACTACTGGAACTGCTGGAACTGCTCGAACTGCTCCCGCTGTCACAGCCCATCACCCATAAAATCGTCAAGATGCATACAATGACTGCTTTTTTCATCATCCCCTCCATTTTGCAACGCTCCCAAGCATGTCCCCGGACATCCCCATGACCGCGTACCGGCCCGTCCCCCATAGGCGGATGGGACCTTCGATAACAATCCGGTTTTCAACTTCGAATAGACAAGAAAACGGCGACGGGGAAAAATTTGCTGAATCCTATGTACCTTATCCAGCTACAGGATTCTATTGGGAAAAACCACAATAGTGGCGTTCGAAATCCCTAACGCACTTCCATTGCGAATTGAAGCAGGGGGCCCGCTGTTGACAAATCCCCGACTTTTTCCTTAGTATCCGCAACTTTAATTATGAAACCCGTCGATCAGGATGACACAAGCGACCATGTTAAGGCTTAATGTATTCGGCCGATCCGCCGGAAAAAAACGGGGCAGATCCAATGGCAGCCGAATGGCAGTTCTGGCCAGACGCATCGCCATGGCAGGTGTTGGTTTGGCGGGGTTTATGCTCTTCCTCATTCTTGTGCTGCGCTGGGTGCCGGTGCCGTTTAGCGCCTTCATGGTCGGTCATTTTGTGTCGGGGGAGAAGGTGGAGTACGATTGGGTACCGCTTTCCAGAATTTCCCGGGCCATGCCCATCGCCGCGGTGGCGTCCGAAGATCAACGCTTCCCCGATCACTGGGGCTTCGATTTGGAGGCCATCGCCGATGCTATGGAGCATAATGGCAAAAACAAGAAGCTTCGCGGGGCCAGCACCATCTCCCAGCAGGTGGCCAAAAACCTGTTTCTCTGGCCGGGCCGCAGTTGGCTGCGCAAAGGGCTTGAAGCCGGCTTTACCGTGGCCATCGAGGTATGCTGGCCCAAGCGGCGCATCCTGGAGGTCTATCTGAACATCGCCCAGTTCGGACCGAACACCTTTGGGGTCGGTGCCGCCAGCAAACGCTATTTCAACCGAGCGCCGGCCAAACTCACCAGCTATCAGGCTGCGCTGCTGGCAGCGGCCCTACCCAATCCCAGCGCTTACAAGGTCTCCCCGCCCTCTTCGTATGTCTGGCAGCGGGCCGCTGATATCCAGAGGCAGGTCCGGTTGCTGGGCGGCCCGTCCTATCTGGACCGCCTGGATCGTTGAAGCCCTTTACCCCGCGAACTCCGAAGCGTGTTCGAGGAAAGCCGTCACCCACGCGATGGTGTGGACCGCATCGCTTTTGCGGATCATGCCCACCGGCGCATGGATGTAGCGTGTGGGCACCGACAGGGTCCCCACCTTCACGCCGGGGCCGCTCACCTGACCTGCAGTGGCGTCGGTGGCGCCGGTGTTCTTGACGATCACCTGATAAGGTATTTGGGCCCGCTCGGCCAATCCCATCAAAAAATCGGCCAGGGGCCGGTCGGCGATCATGCCGCGGTCGGTGAGCCGGATTTCGGCGCCCTTGCCCTGGGCCGTGGCCATGGTATTGGGCGGCAGCTTCAAACCCGGCGTATCCGAGGCCACGGTGCCTTCCAGGGCCAGGGCCACCTGGGGCCGGACCGAGAAGATGGCCGGACCCGCGCCGCGCAGGCCGTACTCCTCCTGGGTGGAGGCGATGAGGAAGAGATCGGCGTCGATCCGTTTGACCTGGCGCGCGGCGCCGAGCATGACCCACAGCCCCACCCGGTCGTCCAGTGCCTTGGCGAAGAAGGCGTGCTCGTTCTGCCAACTGGCCGTGGCGAAGGTGACCGGATCGCCCACGCGCACCTGGGCGGTCACCTCCTCGGCCGGCAGGCCCGGGTCGATGAAACTCTCCTCGATGGGCAAGGCCTCTTTGTTTTCCTTACCGTCCGATTTCTTCAGCAGATGGGGCGGAATGCTGCCCACCATGCCGGGCAGGTCCCGGCGGCCGTGCACCATCACCTTTTGAGCCCCGAAAACCCGGGGGTCGATGCCGCCCACGGGCATGACCCGGATGAATCCCTGGGGCTCGATTTTGCTCACCAGAAAACCGATCTCGTCCATGTGGGCGATGAGGGCCACCCTGGGGCCTTTGCCGGGAATGTGGCCGATGAGGCTGCCCATGGCATCCACCGTCGTTTGCGCGCCCAGGGCCGTCATCCGGTCGCTGACCAGGGCGCGCACCCGCTCTTCGCGGCCGCTGACGCCGGGAGTGTCCACCAGTTGTTGGAGCAAAGTGAAATCCATAGAAGACTCCGAAGATAAGGTCTAAGGTTAAGGATCGAATCTTTTTTGGATTGTAAGATAGCCCCACGGAAGGGATTTGTCATGGGGATTTTGCCGGCGCGCTAGTTTGCCTTGCCGGTCAGCTCGTAGATTTCAAGATCGCCCAGGCGCGTGTCGAGACCGAGATAGGTGAATGGCTTGCGCGCGGCGCGCAGGGTGTTTTCGGAGAAGAAGATCGAGTCGGGGTACGGTCCCACCATGTCTTGCAGGCGGAAGACGGCGTTGACCGCGTCGCCGATGACCGTGTAGTCCATCTTCATTTCGAAGCCGATGTTGCCTACGACCACTTCGCCCGTATGGACGCTGATGCCGATCTTCAGGGCAACCCCCATCTCCTTGGCCAGGCCGTTGTTGATCATATCCAGGCTGGCCAGCATTTCCAGGGAGGCGTTCAGGGCGTTGTCGGCATCGGCGATGCTGGAGACCGGCGCGCCGAAGATCGCCAGGAAACCGTCGCCCAGGTACTTGTCCACGATGCCGTGGTGCTTGAAGACAATGCCGCCCATGATGGAGAAGAAGGCGTTGAGCAGCGACACGGTCTTCTGGGGGCCGAGCAATTTGACCAGCCCGGAGAAGCCGCGGATGTCGATGTTGAGCAGGGTCAACGTCTTGAGCTCCTCGGTGGGCTCGAAACCCTTGTCCGAGCCGCGCAGAATCTTTTCCAGCACCTCTTTTGGCACGAATTTCTGGAACATGCGCCGGATGCCGCGCTCGTTTTCGGCCATGGTGACCGTGGACTTGTAAAGGTGGGCGTTCTCCACGGCGATGCTCACCGAGGCCGCGATGGATTGCAGCAGATCGCGGTCGTTGGCGTCGAAATCCCCGGCCTGCTTGTTGAGCACCTCGATGACGCCGATGACACGCCCCTGGGAGACCATGGGGACGCACAAAGCGGATTTGACGGTGAAATTCTTGTCGGCATCCATCTGGGGCATGAAGTAGGAGGTCGGCTGGTTCTCGTTGACCATCAGCGATTCGCCCCGGGAGGCCACATAGCCGGGGATGCCCTGGCCCAATTTGAGACGCACCGGCTTGCGCTGTTCGGAGTCGATATTGAAGGCCACGGCAAACTCCAGTTCGCTCTCCTTGACCAGGTAGAGCGCGCCGGCCTCCACGCTCATGATCAGTCGGATCATCTCCATGGTGTAATTGAGCACCTGGCGCAGATCGAAGGTCGAGGAGGCCAGGGCTCCGCCGATCTGCCGGATGGAATCCAGCTCGCGGTTGCGCCGCGCCACGGCATCCCGGAGCCGGTTGTGCTCGACGGCCAGGGCCAGGCAGCGGGCGGTGGATTCCAAGAAGGCCTGGTCCTGGGTCGGATGCTCCGCGGGCATCACCAGGGCCAGGATACCCTCCACGCCGCCGTGGGTTCGCAGCGCCGCCAGATGGACGGGACGCAACACCGTGTCCGCCATCATTGCGATTTGATTCTCTTCGCTCAAAGCGCTGGTGTCGGTGGTCAGCAGGTTGGTCTGCTGGCGCATCAGCTTGTCCAGCAAGCTGCCTTCGGTGATGAAATGGCGATCCCCTTTGGCCATGGCCGAGGGCGCCGTTGCCACGGCTTCATGCACCATCAATTCTTCCTGGCGTTTGGGGTCCCGTAAAAGCAAAAAGGCGGCCTCGAACGGCACCACGGCCCGAACTTCCTGGAGACAGGCGCGCATCATCTCATCGCCCTGCAAGGTGGAATGGAAGATCTCCAAAATAGCGGCGATGGCGCTGAGGTAAAGGTTCTTGCGTTCTTCCGCCATCATCAGGCACAGATTTTCGTAAGTAAACGCGGCGTTGCTGATCAACGGTTCCAGAACCCGCACCGCCTCCGATTGGTAGGGCTGGTCGTTGGCTTTGCGCGAAATGGTCAGCACGCCGATGATGGCGCGGCTGGTCTTGATCGGCAGGCAGATAAAGGCTTTGGTGCCGTAGTGGGGCCGGTTGGCGCGCCCGAAGCGCGTGTCCTTTTCCACATCGTCCACCACCATGGCCGCCTTGTTCAGGACCGCGTATTTGGCGATGCTGCTCTCAAAGGGGACATGGCTATGGGTTTTGACCCACTGCTCCAGGCCGATGGCTGCGCGCACCTGGAAGCGGGCGTTGTCCGGACCTTCCAGCAGCATGATCGAGCCCACATCCGAATCGGTCAGCGATAGAGCGCGCTCCAGGGTCACATACAGAATCTCATCCGGATCGGCGGTCACATAGCATAGATCGCTCAGCCCCTTGAGCACGCTGATCTCTTCCGATCGGCGCCGGAGTTGCGCCTGGGTCTGGCTCAGACGCTGATCGATGACGCCGATGGCCTGGGTCATCTGGCCCA
>JAKAFO010000312.1 GCA_021819735.1 Deltaproteobacteria bacterium | reverse complement strand
AACAAGAAGAAGCAGTTGCTCCCCATGGAGTGGGAACATTACGTTCAGTCGCTGCGCAGCCATGACGAAGGAGAGGGCAATGAGCCAGGCCCCTGACGCGGTCGGCGTATTGATCGTGGACGACGAACCCCGTATCCGCGATGGATTGGCGCGGGTGCTGACGGCCATGGGCTACCGCATCGCGGCCACCGGCCGGGGCGAGGAGGTTCTCGGCCTGCTGGCCGGCGAAAACGCGGCCATCGTGCTGCTGGACCTGCAACTGCCCGACGTCAACGGCATGTTGGTGCTGCGCAAGATACGCGAACGCTACCCCCATGTGGTGGTCATCATCATCACCGGCTTCGGCACGGTCCAAACCGCGGCCGAGGCCATGCGCAACGGGGCTTACGACCTGCTGCCCAAGCCTTTCGAGCCCGAACAACTGCGCATCGCCATCCGCCGGGCCCATGAAAAGATGCTCCTCGAAAAGGAAGCCCGCCAACTGCAGCAGGACAAACTGCGCACCTTGGCCGATCTTTCCATCGAAAAGAGCCGCACCCACACCATAATCGACGCCCTGCCCATCGGCGTGATGGTCACCAACGCCCGGGGCGAGGTGGTGCTGTTCAACCCCACCTTCGCCCGCTATATGGCGCTGCCAGCAGACCTGGCCGAAGGAAGCCCGCTGGCGGCCTATATTCCGGACGAAGGCTTGCGCCGCCTAGTGCTGGAGTTCTCCCAGGGCTGCCATGTGGGCCCGGACGACAGCCCCACTTATGAATTCAGCCTGGGACCCGACAAGTTCCTCTTCGCCCGCGGCCGACCGGTGCTCGACGACCAGGGCCGGTGCGTGGGCGCCGTGCTCACCATCGTGGACATCACGGCCATGAAGGTGCTGGACCGGCTCAAGCGCGAGTTCGTAGCCAAGGTGTCCCATGAGCTGCGCTCGCCCCTTTCCACCATCCACGAGCAACTGGCCGTGGTGCTCAGCGACCTGGTGGGCCAAGTGTCGCCGGCCGACGAACATCTGCTCTCCCGGGCCAAGGAGAAGACCCAGGGCCTGATCGCCCTGATCGGCGACCTGCTCGATCTGTCGCGCATCGAATCGGGGGTGGTGTGCGAGGCGCCCAAAAACGTCCAGTTGGAAGAGTTGCTGGAAAACATCATCGCTTTTCTGGGCACCAAGGCCGCCGCCAAGGGCCAGTCCCTCACCCTGACCCGTTGCGCCGAGCCCCTGCCGGCCATCAAGGCCGACCCCCTAGCCCTGGAAAGCATTTTCGGCAATTTGATCACCAACGCCATCAACTATACGCCCGAAAAGGGCCGCATCGAAGTCCGCCTGGGCCGCTCGGACAACCAGGTCCACATTCATGTCAGCGACAACGGCTTCGGCCTCGAACCCCGCCACCTGGAAAAAATCTTCGAACGCTTTTATCGCGTCAAAACCGATCGCACGCGCTACATCACCGGCACCGGCCTGGGATTGCCCATCGCCAAAGGTTTGGTGGAGGCCATGGGCGGCCGCATCGGTGTGCAAAGCGTCCCCGAACAGGGAAGTACTTTCACGGTGGATCTGCCGATCGAAGCGGAGTAAATCGGATTCGAATCCGAGGCAGGATCGAAAAATTCTACTCGTGGGCCAATCCCCGGCGATAGGTGATCACGGCCTTTCGGCTATCGTCTACCAGCAGGGTCATGTTGATTTTTTTGATGTAGTACATCTTGAACACGGCCGGATCGCCTTTGCCTTCGTACGCGACTTCTTCCAACTCCCCGAATTTGTTTTCCCAAAACTCGCGCCGGAAGTAAAAGCCATCGAAAACATTTTCCGTCACCCAGCGATACGCGTCGTCGGAATTCATGACCGGAGCTTTGGCGCTCGCCGCATTGGCACCGGGCGCGGGCCCGGAGGCAATCAGACGCACCGGTGCGGCGACCTTGATCGTGTCGGCGATGCCGGTGCGCTTGACGGCATCGGTGTTGTCGGGCCATGAAGCATAAAAGAAAATCTCCACATCGTAGGTACCCGAAAACATGCGCGCCCCCCGGGGCATGGCGTGCTTTTCCACATGAATGATCATCTTGCCGCTGTCCTTTTCCACGGGAAAACGCATAAAGCCCGTGCCCACGAAGGGATCGTCGGGCTTGACTCCCGCCAGGGCCAGCCGCGCGGCCAGCACCATCGGACCCGGGATATTGGTCGTCACGGCGGCCTCCACCTGATAGGCGTCGATCACCGTGGGCTGCACCTTGATCCAATAATCTTCGGCGGCCGCAGAGGCCGCGAAAGTTCCCATGCACATGGAAAAGTAGAGCAGACACTTCCAAAAACGCATAAAGCACCCCGTTTCAATTCAGATCATTGAACGTCGGCTCCGAAGCTGAGCTATTCATTGGCCCACCCCTCAGGGCAAGCTATGCACAAACGACTACCGGTTGAAGGAATTGTGCGCTGTCAGCCCTCAAGTTCTTATCGGCATTTGGACTTCAGGCTTTAACAGGCTCTTGATGGCTCAACAGCCATCGTCATGCGGGGGAATCGTCAAATTCTGGAGGGCCTTTTACAACGGATCGCCATATAAAGCAATATTCCGTAACAAATTTCGGCAACCCCCTTAACTGTTCTATCGGTATTCACCATGGCCGAGTGGATTCAACGGCCGCAAGCGACTCAAAGGGCTTCTCGAACAAGACTTTCGGGCAGCACCAGACCTTGCCGGTATAGCTCCTCGATGGTCCACAGAGGTCTTTCGCACTCGGTGGTTGGGCCGGGCCAGGGCCAACCCTGGGGCCAGGGGGTCTCAAAACGCATGGCGCTCTCCCGCGTGGGATGGGTCAGCATGAGCCGAGCGGCCAGCAGGGCGATGCGCCCGTCGGGCAGGAGTTGCTTGGCGCCGTAGCTGCGGTCGCCCCAGATGGGGCAGCCCAGGGCGGCCAACTGGGCCCGGATCTGATGGCGGCGACCGGTTTCCAGGGTAACCTCCAACAGGCTTTGGCCCGCCTGCCGGTCGATGAGGCGATAGGCGAGGGCCGCGGTTTGGCCCCCGGCGCTGCCCGCTGCCGCAATGCGGCTCAGGCGGCCGGCACGCACCAGTTGATGGACCAGGCGACCGCTGGTGTGGGGCGGCGCTCCCTGGACCACGGCCAGATAGGTTTTGGCGATCCCGCCCTCCCGAAACTGGGCGCTGAGACGGGCCGCGGCCTTGGAGGTGCGCGCCAGCACCAGCAAGCCGGCCACGGGTGCATCCAGCCGGTGGACCATGCCCACGAAGACCCGGCCCGGCTTGGCGTAGCGCGTCTTGATCCAGATCTTGGCCAGATCCACCAGGTTGGGCTTGTCGTCCAGGCCGCGTTGCATAATCAGGCCTGCTGGTTTATAGAGCACCAGCAAGTGATTGTCCTCGTAAAACACAGGCCATTGCGGATGAAAAAAGATCATCGAAAGCCGTCCTTTCCGACCCCCACAGCAAGGGCCGGCGATTCGCCCGGGCCGCAAACCCTGGCCGCCATCTTCGCCGACTGCGGCGTGGCCCTGAGCCGGCGCCAGATCGAGCAGCTCTGGCTCTACCACGGCTTGCTGCGCAGCCACAACCCCGAGCTGAACCTGACCCGCATCCACAACTTTGCCAACATGGTGCTCAAACTTTACGTGGACTCGGTGCTGCCGGCCCAATTGACCGCCCTGCCCTCGCCGCTGATGGATTTGGGCAGCGGACCGGGCATGCCGGGCATCCCCTTGAAAATCGTCCGTCCGGACCTGGAGCTGGTGTTGGCCGAAGGGCGCGCCAAACGCGTGGCCTTTTTGCGCGAAGTTATCGATCAATTGGGCCTGGTGGGCATCTCGGTGGTAGACCGCAACATCTCCGCCACCTATACCCAGCCCGTGGCCGGGGTCATCACCCGGGCCGTGGAGACCATCGACCAGACCCTGGCACGCATCCAGGGGTGCCTGGCGCAAGACGGCCGGGTCGTCTTCATGAAGGGCCCCGGCTGCGAACCGGAGATCGAGCAGGCCGGCCGTCAATTCGAGGGGCGCTATGCCCTGGTGGAGGATCGCGCCTATCGCCTCGGTCAAACCGCCAACGAACGTCGGCTGGTGGTCTTCCGGCGCCTGGATGCCCCACCGGCTGTCCTGGCCTCCCGGGCGGCCCGGCGTCACCGGGTGATCGAAATCGCCAGCGACACCAACAGCCGTTTCAAAAGCCTGAAAAAAGTGCTGACCGGCCGGGGGATCAAAAAAGAGGGGCAGGCCCTGCTCGCCGGCCGCAAGCCGGTGGCCGAGATGCTGGCCGCCTATCCCGAGCGCTGCCTGGCCTGGATCACCTCCGGCGACCAACCGGCGCCGCCCGCGGATGCCCCGGGCGAGATGCAGTGGCTGCAACTGACCGATGGGTTGTTCCAAAGCCTGGATCTGTTCGGCACGCATGCGCCGCTGCTGTGCATCCAGGTGCCGGCCATCGCCCCCTGGTCGCCGCAGGAGGGCTTTCCCCAAGGATGCAGCCTGCTGGCCCCCTTCCAGGACCCGGAGAACATCGGCGCCGTGATCCGCTCGGCCGCGGCCTTCGGCGTGGCCCAGGTGATCCTGCTCTCCGAAAGCGCCCACCCTTATCATCCCAAGGCCCTGCGGGCCGCCGGCGGCACCACGGCCCACGTGCGGTTGCGCCAGGGACCGGCCCTGGCCGAACTGCCCAGGCAGCTCGCGATCCTGGCGCTCTCCGCCGACGGCAAGCCCATCGATCAGGTGGATTTTCCCAAGGCTTTCGGCCTGCTGGTGGGCCTGGAGGGCGAAGGGGTGCCCGAGGCCTTTCGCCCTGCGGCCGTGCGCATCCCCATGGCGCCGGCCGTCGAATCGCTCAACGCCGCCAGTGCCGCGGCCGTGGCGCTCTACGAGTGGCGCCGGCGTGAAGGCTGAGCGGCAACGGGTTGGTTCAGCAGGCTTTAATTTGTAACGACCGCTTGGGCCCACAGCTCCCGGATGGCCTCCACCCGCTTGCGGTTCACCCCCAGATCGGACTTGCCCACCCGCGCGGCCGAACGCACATGGATGAGGCCTTGATCGGGATCGAAGTAAAAGGTCAGGTCGTCCACGAAGCGGAAGATCCGCGAGCGGCATTCGGCCCGGATATAGCGATCCTCGACGGCCGTCACCTTGGTGCGCGCCATGGCGGCCAGCAGGGAGACCAGACGCTCCCGGGCCGCCACCCAATTCCCCTGGAAGGTCAGCGGCGCCACCGCGTGGCCCGGACGCGGGTCCAGGGAAGAGACGCAATTGGGAGTGTCGGGACACAGCGGCAACGGGTCGCCCACCGCGGGCCCGGGAGAGGCGCAACCGCCCACGAGCGGCGGCACGAGACCCAGCACACAGCACAAGAAGAATACCATTCTCATTCGACGTCCCTCCTGATTCAGCAGAGTACCAGCGCTTTCACCTTTTTACTTTCAACTATCCTTTTACGCCACTTCCAACTTAAAGACATACTTCAACCATTGATCTCCGAACTCTTCCTCGGCCACGATGCGCAGCGGGAAGCCGTGCTTGACCGGCAGCGCTTGGCCGTTGACCGCGTAGCATAAATAGACTTTCTCGGCGCGCACGGCATCCAGGGAGAAACGCCGCTGGGTGTCGTCCACGCCGTCAGCCCCGGTCGCCACCAGTTCCCGGGCATCGGCCGCCACACCGGCCTCCTGGAGCAAGGGCCAGATGGCGCACCCCTTCCATATCCCCTGGTTGGCAAAGACCATGGGACAGATCAGCGGCAGCTTGCGCGCCACCGCCGGCCGGGCCAGCAATTCTGCGTAGGTCAGGCGCAAAGGCTTGGCTACCTTGCCGCCGATCGCAAGGCGCCAGTGCGCCAGGTCGACGTGTTCGTCGTCCGAACCCATCACCCCGAACTGCTCAATGGGTGTGGGCGGAATCTGGCCGGCATCGATAAGCGGCGGCGCCATTTTGGCCAATGCCTCCCGGGAAGTCGTGGCCGGCAGTAATTTGCGCTTGACCGCGGCCCAGGCTTTTGAAAGCGGCGACCAGGCCATGGCGACG
>JAKAFO010000311.1 GCA_021819735.1 Deltaproteobacteria bacterium | reverse complement strand
ATTTTCCGCTCCCCGGACGAACCGCGCGAACGGCTCTACGCGCGCGACCAGGGCACGCTCTTCCAGAACTGCATGCAGCGCAAACAGATCAGCCGCTTCATCTTGAGCAGCACGCCCGAGCCCCACGCCGGCCTGGGCGTACCGGCCTACGTCACCAGCACCTCGCCCATCCGCAAATACACGGATCTGGTGGCCCAGCGGCAGATCCGGGCTGCCTTGGGACTGGAAGTGGCGTACACCGCCGAAGAGATGGCCTTCATCATCGCGGCCCTGGAAGAGCCCATGGCGCTGGTGGGACGCATCCAATACAGCCGCCACCGCTATTGGCTGCTCAAATATCTGGAAGGCCGCATCGGCAAGAAAGAAGAAGCCGTCGTGCTCTTCCGCCGCCGCGAGGGCTACGCCATCCTGATCCCGGAGTACATGCTGGAATGCAACCTGGCCGGCGCCGATCACGTCAATCTCAAGCCCGAGGATCTGGTGCAGGTCACCATCCAGCATGTGCACGCGCGCAATGACGTCATCAATGTCTATTTAGGGTGATCTATGCTGCCGATTACCGACACGCTGGCCATACCGCTTCACGAGATCGAGCTCAGTGCCGTGCGCGCCCAGGGCTCCGGCGGTCAGAACGTAAACAAGGTCTCCACGGCGGTGCATCTGCGCTTCGACATCCGGGCCTCGTCCCTGCCCGAGATATTTAAGGATCGGCTGATCCAACGCCGGGACCAACGCATCACCAAAGAAGGCGTGGTCGTCATCAAGGCCCAGCAGCACCGCAGCCTGGAGCAAAACCGGACCGAAGCCCTGGAACGCCTGCGCCAACTGGTCCTGAGCGTGACGGTCACGCCGGTCAAACGGCGTCCGACCCGTCCGAGCTTCACGGCCCGCCGCCGGCGCATGGATGTGAAAACCCTGCGCGGCCGCGCCAAGGCCCTCAGGAGCAAAGTAACACTGGACGAGTGACGTTCTGAAAGGAGAACCAGACCATGAGCCGACTCTTTTCACCGCTGACCCTGCGCGCCACGACCTTCAAAAACCGGATCTTCGTATCGCCCATGTGCCAGTACAGTTGCCGGGACGGCCTGCCCACCGACTGGCACCTGGTGCACCTGGGCAGCCGGGCCGTGGGCGGCGCGGCCCTGGTGATCGCGGAAGCCACCGCCGTCAGCCCCGAGGGGCGCATCTCACCATATGATTGCGGGCTTTGGTCCGATGCGCACACAGAGGCCTTTCATCGCATCACCACCTTCATCAAAGCCCAGGCGTGCGTGCCGGGCATTCAACTGGCCCATGCCGGCCGCAAGGCCGCCACCGATGCCCCCTGGAAGGGCGGTGCCCCCCTCTCCGACGCGGCCGGCGGCTGGCTGCCCCTGGCGCCCAGCCCCCTGCCCTTCGACGAACGATCGCGCACGCCGCGGGAGATGACCCTGGCCGACATCGAGCGGGTCGTCGCCGACTTCGAAGCCGCGGCCGACCGCGCCCTTTCGGCCGGCTTCGAGGTGCTGGAACTGCACATGGCCCACGGCTACCTGCTGCACGAATTTCTTTCGCCGCTCGCCAACCGACGCGACGATGCCTTCGGCGGCGATCTGGACCGACGCATCCATCTGCCGCCGCTGACCATCGCCGAGCGCGTGCGCGCCCGCTGGCCGCGGGAACTGCCGCTCTTCGTGCGCATCTCCTGCACCGACTGGGCCGACGGCGGCTGGGACCTGGCGCAGTCGATTTACTTCTGCCAACGTTTGAAGACCCTGGGTGTCGATCTAATCGACTGCTCGAGCGCGGCCCTGGTGCCGTATGCCAAGATCCCCGCCGGACCGGGCTTCCAGGTGCCCTTTGCGGCCGCCATCCGCCGCGAGGCCGGTATCGCCACCGGCGCCGTGGGCCTGATCACCCAGGCCGCCCAGGCCGAACAAATCGTGGCCACGGAGCAGGCCGATGCCGTGCTGCTGGCCCGCGAATTGCTGCGCGACCCATACTGGCCCCTGCACGCGGCCCGCACCTTGCGCGCCGATATCCCGTGGCCGGTGCCGTATCATCGCGCCAAGAATTAATTAAAAGGCGGCCCCCATCGGTGACCGCCCGGGAGCATCATCCGCCTTATGTTCGAATCGAACATCCTTTGGACCGGCCTGATCATCTTCGTGGCCCGCATCTGCGATGTCTCCATCGGCACGGTGCGAACCATCATCACCGTCCAGGGCCGCACGGCCATCGCCTTTTTCCTGGCCACCTTCGAAATCATGATCTGGGTGCTGGTGGCCAGCACCGTCATCAATCAGGTGCGCGAGCAACCCATCCTGGTCGTCTTCTACGCCTTGGGATACGCCACCGGCAACGTCGTCGGCATCCTCGTGGAGCGCAAGCTGGCCTTCGGCCTGATCATTCTGCGCGTCATCACCCGGGATGCCTGCAAGGTGCTTTCCGATCGGTTGCGGCAGCAGGGCCAGCCGGTCACCGTCTTCCGGGGCGAGGGCATGACCGGTCCGGTGGACGAACTCTACATCGCCTGCCGGCGCCGCGATTTGAGCTGGATTCTCGCCGAAGTGCGCGAAATCGACCCCACGGCCTTCTATGTCATCGAGCAGGCCCGCGACATCAGCAAAGTATTGCGCCCCACCCACGCGCCCATGGGCGGCTGGCGCACCACCGCCAAGCGCAAGTAAGCACTTGGCGCCACATGGCATCGAGAAGAACAAATATAAATAAGGATGTTTACGATTTCGACTTTCGGAACCCAACAGCACAATAGAGAAGCTTTGTCTTTCCATTACACCCCTAATCGATCGGCCCAATTCTCCGACATCGATCCGACAGATACCACTGCCTTAACACTCACGCCAAGCGACATCTAAAATAGAGGTTTTGTCTCCTATCGTATTGGTAGTTCCACCAATTGTTAAATGAATCCGATTCAGATAGTTTGCTCTCGAATAGGGGGTGAATACGCCATTCGCCCCAAAAACCGTACAAACTTCGGGAGGGGCAACAATCATGAAGAAATCATTGACTGTTTTACTTTCACTTTCGCTGATCGCGCTTTTCGGCTACGGCTGCGACGGCGGCACCAGCACCATTACCGAAGAGGACGCCGGATTCGTCAGCGGCACCAGCGATACACAGCTTTACTACCCCACCACCATCTCCGGCACCGTTGGCGCCACCACCATGTCGGCCGGTTATACCCAGGCCCTGGGCAACGTGGAGTGGCTCTCCCGGAAGCTGGCCGAAACCGGTTACGTCGTTTTGGCGTTTACCCCCACCAACAACCTGGGGTATGTCGATGGCTGGCGCGACGCCCATAAAAATTGCATCGCCAAATTGAAGGACATCAACAACAACCACAGCAAGCTTAAGGGCAAGATCAACACCGCCAAACTGCAAACCTGCGGGCACTCCAAGGGCGGCGGCGGCTCTTTGTGGGCTTCGTCCGAGCTGACGACCCAGTTGAAAACCACCATCGGCATGGCGCCCTATGAAGAGGGCTTCTACGACAGCACCCTCGGCACCATCACGGCCGCCACCTTCGTCCAGGCCGGCGGAAGCGATACCCTGGCGACCAATTCCATGACCCGGGGCGAGTACGGTGGCCTGTCCGAAAGGATTTCCAGGATGTATGTGGAGTATACCGGGTACGAGCATCTGGCTTGGGACAGCGCCACCGGCGACACGGCCAGCCGCATTTCCGGCGACATCATCGCCTGGATGAAATACTACATGGACGGCCAGACCTCCTATGCCAGCACCCTCTCCAACACCAGCGGCACCGCGCAGCACGAATGGGTAAACGTCACAAGCAGCAGTAGCAGTAGCAGCAGCGGCGGGTGTAACTAACGATTAAAACAAGCGGCCAGGCGGGCGTTTCTCGCCTTTTCGACATCGGCATAGCTCCAGAGCAAATCCCGAATCCCTTTATAGCGGTTCGGGATTTCTTTTATCCCGTTGGAAACGCTTCGGCAACGCTTCGTATTCGCCCAGGAACGCCTTTGCCGCCGATATTCCGGGAGACCTTCAATACCGATCGAGATATTCAGAAGCATTTTATATGACGGCGATTAACACTTTTGCCGAGGTTTATACTATCAATATTTGCAATCTTAGAGCACAGACACCCACTTCTGTGTTTTACCGACACCATTGGCCAATTGCTTCTAACCTTCAACATCGATGCTTCCGTAACAATATTTTGAACATTTTCAAGACAAAAGACCAAAAAAGAGGTTTTCTCTCCGATCAATTTGGTAGTTCCACCAATTGTTAAATGAATCCGATTCAGATATTTTACTTTTAAAAAGGGTGAATTCGGCATTCACTTGTTACGAGGCGTTCTTTCCTCATAACCACACAAAACTCGGGAGGGGTAACAACCATGAAGAAATCATTAGCTGTCATACTGTCAATTTCGCTCATGGCGCTTTTCGGCTACGGCTGTGACGGCGGCAGCACCAGCACCATTACCGAAGAAGACGGCGGGTATGTCAGCGGCACCATCGATACCCAGCTTTACTACCCCAACACCATCACCGGCACCGTAGGCGCCACCACCATGTCGGCCGGTTTCACCCAGGCCCTGGGCAACGTGGAGTGGCTCTCCCGGAAGCTGGCCGAAACCGGTTACGTCGTTCTGGCCTTTACCCCTACCAACAACCTGGGCTTTGTCGATGGCTGGCGGGACGCCCACAAAAACTGCATCGCCAAATTGAAGGACATCAACAGCAACCACAGCAAACTCCGGGGCAAGATCAACACCGCCAAACTGCAAACCTGCGGCCACTCCAAGGGCGGCGGCGGCTCTTTGTGGGCCTCGTCCGATCTGACCACCCAGTTGAAAACCACCATCGGCATGGCGCCCTATGAAGAGGGATTTTTGGACAGCACCCTGGGCTCCATCACGGCGGCCACCTTTGTCCAGGCCGGCGGAAGCGATACGCTGGCGACCAATTCCATGACCCGCGGCGAATACGGTGGCCTGTCCAGTCGCACGTCCAGGATGTATGTGGAGTATACCGGCTATGCCCATCTGGCTTGGGATAGCGCCACCGGCACCACCGCCAGCCGAATCTCCGGCGATATCATCGCCTGGATGAAATACTACATGGACGGCCAGACCTCGTATGCCAATACCCTTTCCAACACCAGCGGCACTGCGCAGCACGAGTGGGTCAACGTCACTAGCAGCAGTAGCAGTAGCAGCAGTGGCGGGTGCAATTAATCAGCCGGACCCGCTTTCCAGCATCGGCATGACTCCGATAATGAAATCCCGAACCGTTTTCAAGGCGGTTCGGGATTTTCGTTTCCGGATTCTGCTGTTTTGTGTTCACTCAGGGATGGCGGTTCAACTCCCTGGCAATGGATCATGTTCGACAAAGATCAACTTGCCCGTTTCGAAGCCCAAGTCCGCCGCTTTTTCGATAAGCATGGCCCGGACGTCCTTATCCAGGTTCGGGCTCCTGGCCAGAATCCACAGATAAGATTTGTCAGGCCCGCAAATCATGGCATACCGGTAATCTTTATGGTCCAGGGCAAAGACGATATACGATCCATAGAAGGGACCGAAGAAGGAAACCTTGAGAAAGCCCACATCCGGTGTTTTCACGAAGTAAGCCTTGCCTTCGGCCGCTTTCCATTTTTTTTCTTCAGCGGAATACCCGCGATTGGACAAGCGCACGCCGCCGTCGTCGCGCAAACTGTAATCGGCCATGATACGGTTGAGCCCGCGTTCGAAGGAGTGGTCCAACCGCGCGATCTCGTACCAGCGGCCCAGATATTTCTCGACCTCGAAATTCTCGACGGGCTTGACGTTTTCGGGA
The DNA here is from genome assembly GCA_021819735.1 of Deltaproteobacteria bacterium. GTDB lineage: Bacteria > Desulfobacterota > Desulfobacteria > Desulfobacterales > Desulfosarcinaceae > Desulfatitalea. Next base: position 213 of record JAKAFO010000311.1, on the reverse strand, counting down.
ATACCCATGCAACCCGTGATGCAAAGCGCCAGCAGCAGGCAAAGTGCTTTCATTTTACTCTCCATTGGGAAGTGGATCGTTGTGAATCTTCTTCTCGCTCGGTGGCCCTGTATTTTCAGTACTGTCCCCCCGAAATGCCTCCATGACGGCTGCCGGAGAGAGCTCCTTGGCAATGCTGCGGATGTGGATATCGCGTTGGGGAAATGGAATTTC
>JAKAFO010000033.1 GCA_021819735.1 Deltaproteobacteria bacterium | reverse complement strand
GGCGCTTGCGCACCATTATCTACACCCAATCCCGCAAGACGGCGGAGTTGATCGCCATCTGGGCCCAGCAGCGCGCGGGGCGCTGGGCCGACCAAATCAGTGTCTATCGGGCCGGTCTGATGCCCGAAAACCGGCGCGACATCGAGCGGCGATTAAAGAACGGTGAACTGCTGGCCGTGGTGACGACCAGCGCGCTGGAGCTGGGTATCGATATCGGCGACTTGGATCTCTGCATTCTGGTGGGCTATCCGGGCTCCATGATCTCGACCTGGCAACGCAGCGGGCGGGTCGGGCGCAGGGGCCAGGAAGCGGCGCTGATTCTGATCGCCGGCGAGGATGCGCTGGATAAATACTTCATCGCCCAGCCCCAAGCGTTTTGGCAGGCCGAGACGGAAACGGCCATCGTCAATCCCGACAACCCCGTGGCGCTCGACGCCCACCTGGTATGCGCGGCCGCCGAGTTGCCCCTGGAGGAGGACGAAGCCTGGCTGGCATCCGATCAAGCACGGGCGGCCTTGGACCGTCTGGAGCAAAGCGGCGATTTGCGCCGCACCGCGGACGGACGTCGCTGGCATACGCCGCGGCGGCGTCCCCATTGGACGGTCCACCTGCGCTGCAGTGGAACCGGTTATCGTATCGTGGATGCCGATACCCAGGCGACCATCGGCGAAATCGACGCCCAGCGCCTGTTCAGGGAAACCCATCCGGGCGCCATTTATTTGCAACAGGGAGTGCCCTATCTGGTAGCGCGCATCGATGAGCTGCGGCATGCCGTCCAGGTGCGAGCCGCCCAGGTCGATTACTACACCCGGGTATGCAGCGCAGCGGATGTGGCCATCCTCCAGACCACCGCGCGCAAGCGCCTCGGCCGAACCGAATTTTCCATGGGCACCTTGAAGGTGACCGATCACATCATAGCCTACGACCAGGTCCGCAGCGCCGATGGACGGATCCTGACGCGCATCCCCCTCGATCTGCCGCCGATCACCTTCGAAACCCAGGGGATCTGGTGGGAGATCGGCCCGGATACCTGCCATGCGCTGTCCGCAAGCGGCTTTGACCTGATGGGTGCCTTGCATGCCACCGAACATGCCGCCATCGGCATTTTGCCCCTGCTGGTGCTGGCGGATCGCAATGACATCGGCGGCTTGTCCACCAATTTCCATCCCCAAACCGCCCAGGCCACCATCTTCATCTATGATGGGGTGCCGGGCGGCGCCGGTCTGGCCGAGCAGCTTTTCGCCCGGACCGATCGGCTCTTCCAGCATACGCGTACCGCCATCGAGCGCTGCGCCTGCGCCAAGGGATGTCCGGCCTGTGTCCATTCCCCCAAGTGCGGCTCGGGCAACCAGCCCATGGACAAGCAAGGGGCCGCGCGGTTGTTGGAATTGCTCCTGCGCCCAGCGTCCGTTTCCAATGCGAATATCTTACCCCTGGCGCCGATCCCGAGCAGGGAGCCGACGCGCCGCATCCCCCGCTTTCAGCGCACGCCCCGCTTCGGCGTGTTCGACCTGGAGACCCAGCGGTCGGCTCAGGAGGTGGGCGGCTGGCATGAGGCGCATTTGATGCGCGTCAGTTGCGGGGTGGTCTACGACGGTGGGGAAGATCTTTTCAAGGTGTATCGGCATGATCAGGTACCGGGCCTGATCGAACATCTGCAACGCCTGGACCTGGTGGTGGGCTTCAACAGCAAGCGTTTCGACTATCGGGTGCTTTCGGGATACTGCGATTTCGATTTCCGGCGGCTGCCAAGCTGCGACCTGCTGGAACATGTCTCGCGCCAGTTAGGCTTTCGCCTATCCCTGGATCGGCTGGCCGAGGCCACCCTGGGGGTGCAAAAAAACGGCAGCGGCCTGGATGCCTTGCGCTGGTGGCAGGAGGGGCGCATGGATACGCTCATCGACTACTGCCGCATGGATGTCCGCATCACCCGCGATCTTTTTCTCTTCGCCTGCGACCACGGCTACCTGCTTTACCGGGAGTCCGGCCGCGGAGAACGGCTGCGCATCCCCCTGACGGCGCCGGCTGATTCAGCAGGCCGGCTTTAGGCGCTGATCGTACATCTTGCCCACGCCGTACTCCTTGCGGCGCATGAAGCGCTCCTTGGGCGGCCCGATCACCTGCATCTCCGGGTGTTTGTCCAGCACGTCGATGGCGATGGCCATCTCCTTGGTGCAACCGGTGCTGTAGGTGGCATCCTTGCCGACCCATTCGGGCGGGACCTTTTGGCCCATGATCTGGAAGGCGGCGACGATATCGTCGTAAGTCTGGAAGCGCCAGATATCGATCTGGCCGCTGCGCTGGACGATTTCCCACATGTACATCAGGTCGTCGGCGTCCATGCCCGGCTCGTAGTAGTCCGAGGGGTTGATGATGAACGTCATGGCCGACTGTTTCTTGAGATGCTCCACGAAGACCGACATGATGTGCTTGGCCATTTTGATCTTGCCGGGAATGGAGCCGATGATGCCGCTGTAGAAGATGACGGTCATGCCCTTTTCCTTGGCGGCCCGCATCTGATCGATGATGGCCTTGGCCTTGCGCTCCAGGTCGTGGTGCGAAAATTTGATTACCTTGGGATGCCGGGGCTTAAACAAAACCGAGACGCTGCCGTCCTCTCCGGATGCGATGCTGAAGATATCCTGGGTGAACTGAAAGCGCGTTTCGAATAGTCTGCGACGCTGATCCATGCCACGGGAGACGACGGCGTCTACCTCTTTGAAGATCCGGGCGAAGGTTGTGGAAACCAGTACCAGATTGATTTTTTCGCTGGTGCCGTCGGACAGCAGCAAAATGGGAATGTCGCTGCGCAAGGTGCGCACCAGATCGTTCTTGCTCAAGCGCGGATTTTCGATGAGCACGGCCTGGCTCATCGCTTTTTGCAGCACTTCATCGTCGTTGAGGTCCAGGACGTCCACTTTGGTGTAGAGTGGGCCGTCCTTGAGGGAGATGATCACCTTGTGGCCGTGGGAGACCAGCAGCCGGATGACGGCCAGGTCCACGACGATCTCGCCGGCTTCATCGGCCATCCACAGGATCTTGTGCTTTTGGTTATGGCGTGGCCGGCCGAAACCCAGAAAGTCGAGCAACGGCTCGTACCCATCGCCCGTAATGTGCTTCTTGAAGATCGATAGAAAAGCGTCCGGCTGAGAACAGGCGGTGCACTCTCTTTCCCACAGCTCGGGAGAGTTGGCCAGGCAAAGCAGGCGCTGAAATTCAAGGGCCGCGATCTGGGTCTTGATGTCGTCCAACGTCTTGGGCGGATTCTTCAGAGCCTCCTCATCCATGTGGTTCAACGCTTGTTGAAAAGCCGGCGAATCCAGCAGGGCCTGGGCCCGGCGATTGCGGTCGGCTTTTTCCACCATGTAAGGATCTTCGATGTGGGTACGGTTCAGATAGATGCGCATCAGGCGCTTTTCCAGGCGCGAAGGCAGCATGATCTCGTCCCGGGTTTCGTGCTGGTACTTGTTGATCACCAGCGATTCCAGATAGGCCCTTTCCCGGGGATCTTCGATCTGCCGTTCGATGAGGCCCAGCACGCGCTGGAGCACTTTGTTGTATGCAATCTGGATGTGGGCCGAATTGTTGCGGAAGATGATGGCTTCGAACATTTTGTCCGAACAGGGGTAGTAGCGCTCATTGGGCTCGGTGTAGACCATGAAGCGCACCTGTTCGTCGGTGGCGGCTTTTTCGGGATTGGTGAAATAATCCAGATGATTTTCAATGAAAAAAGAGGTGAACCAGGCATCCATCTGGGGGCTTTGGCCGGGTTCGTAGACCGATTGCGGGGCGGTGCCCCCATCCTCATCTGTTTTGCGTTTGCGGGCCTGGGCCATGCCGGACTCCTTCCTATCTTCTTGTTCTTTTGAGGACCTACAATAGCAGTTCGGACGCCCCCCTCGCAACCCAATCTTGGGCAGCGGCAGCAAGTTTATGGGACATAACGCGTCGGGTCCGCGACACCCGCCGCTTCAAAACCCTTGCGTCGCAAAACGCAGCTATCGCAACGGCCGCAGGCCAAGCCTTGCTCGGAGGGATCATAGCAACTGTGGGTCAATCCGTAGTCGACGCCCAAAGCAGCACCGGCCTGGATAATCTGGGCCTTGGTCAGGTGGAGCAAGGGGGCGTGGATTTCGATGCGGCGCCCATCCTGGACAGCCGCCTTGGTGGCCAGGTTGGCCATGGCTTGAAAGGCGGCGATGAATTCGGGGCGGCAATCGGGATAACCGCTGTAATCCACGGCATTGACGCCGATGACGATACACGCTGCATCCACTGCTTCGGCCCAGGCCAGGCCATAGGCCAGAAAGATGGTATTGCGTCCCGGCACGTAGGTAACCGGGATGTCATGGGCCATCTCGGCCATCTCCCGGCCTTTGGGAACGCTCATATCGGCGGTCAAGGCCGACCCGCCGATGGCGGTCATATCCAGGGACACCACCAGGTGCTTTTCGACATTGAAAAAATCGGCCACGCGCCGCGCCGCCGCCAACTCGCAGCGATGGCGCTGGCCATAGTCGAAACTCAAACTGAAGATCGAGAATCCCTGGTCCTTGGCCATGGCCATGGCTGTGGTGGAATCGATGCCGCCGCTGGATAGGACCACTGCTTTTTGCTTAGGTTCCATTTTCTGCCGTTATACTCCTCGTTGCCGGGTGGGCCAGACAATTTTATGCAACTGCACCTGCAATCGAGCTTCCACATGGGTATCGAGCATCCACTGGGCCAACTGCTGCATGTCCATCTCGCCATGGGCCGGTGAAAGCAAACGATGGGTGGCGGGAATTCGGTCGCCGATGCGCGCGATAGCCATGCGGGCGAATTCCAAATCGATTGGATCGGCAACGACGAATTTGACCTCATCGTCGGGGCTCAACAATTCCAGGTTCTCCCAGCGATTGTGAGCCTGCATGCCGCTGGAAGGGCACTTGAGATCCATGATTTTGATACAGTGCCGGTCCACGCGGCCGATGTCCTGGCTGCCGTTGGTTTCCAAGCTAACGATAAATCCATGGGAGAGCAACCGGGATACCAGTTCCGGGCACTGTGGCTGCAACAGCGGCTCTCCGCCGGTCAGCGTCACGCGCCGGCAAGCAAAGCGGCTGACCTGATTAAGGATGGCGTCGATGCTCCAGGACGATCCCTCTGTGTAAGCATAGCGGGTATCGCAATAGCGGCAGCGCAGGTTGCATCCGGTCAAACGCACGAAAACGAACGGCAGCCCGGCCCAAGAGGATTCTCCCTGGATGCTGTGAAAAATTTCGTTCACCATGAATTCCATTCGATGCTGCCTTGAATTGGGTTTGACAATCTTTTAATAACCGATGATTGTATAGCATGCGACCCATACGGCGTAAACCGTGGCGAGGCATTTGGTACTCCGTTTTACCCGCTTCCAAGCATGGAAGGACCCGGATTCGATGAATCGGATTTTGAAGCTTCAAAACACCATTCAGCCCTATGCGTGGGGTTCGCATACGGCGATTGCGCAATTGCTCGGCCAGGCAGTTCCCAGCGAACATCCCCAGGCCGAGCTGTGGATGGGGGCCCATCCCAAGGCATCATCGAAGGTCTGGTTCCAGGGACGCTGGCAAGCTTTGGACGACTTGTTGCGCCAAGATCCTCTGCCCCTTCTGGGAGAAGCGGTGGTAAAGCGCTTCGGCCCCCAATTGCCTTTTTTGTTCAAGGTATTGGCGGTGGAAAAACCCCTGTCCATTCAGGCCCATCCCAGTCAACCCATGGCCGAGGCGGGCTATCTGCGGGAAAACCAACAGGGCATTGCCTTGTCGGCCCCCCATCGCAACTACCGCGACGAGCATCATAAGCCGGAGTGCATCTGTGCGCTGACTGAATTTCATGCCCTTTGCGGGTTTCGCGCTCCCGAAGAGATTCGTGCCCTGCTCGATCCGGTCTGGCCGGCCCCTTACAAGGCCCATCTGAACACCTTGAAAAGCGTTCCGGATGGGGCCGGGTTACGGCACTTTTTCAGCCGCCTGATGACCATGGACAAGTCCCAACTGGCCCCGCTGGTCAATGAGGTCGTCGAGGAGGCCCGCAAGTTGTGCAGCCAGAGCCCCGCCTTTGACTGGGTGGTCCGCCTGCATGGCGTCTATCCCGAAGATATCGGCGTCTTGTCGCCGCTCGTGCTCCATCTCATCCGGCTCAAGCCCGGCCAGGCCCTTTTTCTTCCGGCCGGGCGTATGCATGCCTACCTGAGAGGTGTGGCCATCGAGGTCATGGCCAACTCAGACAACGTATTGCGCGGCGGTTTGACTTCCAAACATGTTGATGTGGATGAGCTGCTCCGGGTGCTGGATTTTCAATCCTATCCCCTGGAAGTGTTGACGCCCCGGTCCATCGGCAATCAGGAACAGTGCTATCCAAGCCCTGCCGACGAATTCGAACTGTCCATGATTCGAATTCAGAATTCCAGGGACTATGATTCGGGCCGGCGTTTGCCATCGCCCGAAATCCTGCTCTGCGTGGACGGTAAGGCCGAAATTCAATGGGAAGGCAGCAGCAAGGGGATGGACCTGGCGCGGGGAGAATCGATCCTGGTACCGGCGGCTTTGGCGCGCTACCGGATGCAGGGACAGGCGATTCTCTATAAGGCCGCCGTCCACAGCAAGGTTATGGTTGCGGAGAAGTAAACCTGGTCATGATCAACTACAGCGGCATCAACCACCTGGCCATGGTCACCCGGGATATGACCGCCACCATCCGGTTCTGGCGGGACCTGCTTGGATTGCGCCTGGTGGCGGGTTTGGGCCGACCCGGCTATCGCCATTACTTTTTCGAGATTTCGGCCCATGACATGATCTCTTTCTTCGAATGGCCCGATGTTCAACCCATTCCGGAAAAAGACCATGGCGTGCCGGTCAAAGGGCCCGCGGCCTTCGATCATGTCGCCATTGGGGTGAACTCGGACGACGATCTCTGGGAAATCAAGGCGAGGTTGGAGGCGGCCGGCTTCTGGGTATCGGAGGCCATCGACCATGGATTCATCCACTCCGTCTACAGTTTCGATCCCAACCAGATTGCCATCGAGTTCAGCGCTCCGGTCCCTTCCGTGAATCTGAGGAGTCATCCAAGAATGTTGGATAAGCACCCGCTGCCGACCGCCCTGGAGGGGGCCGATCCTGTAACAGGATGTTGGCCAGCGCCGGACGAGATGCCGGCAGATCAAAAGCTCATCTATCCTGGGGAAGGGAGCGTATTCGCCTCAAAGGACCCAAAGGATTTAGAGGCACCTTAAACCGATATGGAAATTGGGTAGGATATGCTTGAGCGTGGGCCCTATACTCAAGGCATGTAATTGGAGCCGTCTTTGACGAAATTTTCAAAATCCCTTTGCTCCAGGAACTTGGAAATCATTTGGCTCACCCAATCGGCGGTATCGATGCGTAAAGAGCCTCCGCCGTCCCTGGGTGCAACTTTTTTGGCGTTGGCCACAATGGTCTGAAGGGCAGAGGCGGATATTTGGACGTTGACATGGATGGTGAGTCGGTCATTGGAAGGGGTGGGCATTGCTGTCTCCATCAAAAGCGGAATTATCGAAGATTCAACCCGCACTGCTCATAGCAGCCCCGAATTTGTAGGTCAAGCAAGTACCGGGCGGCAATCTGTGAGCATTGCATCCGCTTAAACTCTTTGGTAGAAATCGCTCAAACGGGGTATGGATGCGACACAAACGGACTTGAAGGGGAACTGGATGGATAAGAACTTCCCAATTCTTGTGGTGGACGACGACATCATTTCACGTACCGTCGTACAAAAGTATCTTGCCAAGGCCGGCTTTGAGGTGTTGTGTGCGAGCAATGGCAAAGAGGCTATGGCCATCTTCAACCAGCAGTTTTGCCCCATCGTGCTCACCGATTGGATGATGCCGGAAGTCACCGGGCCGCAGTTATGCCGCATGATCCGTGAGACGAAGACCGATGGCTACGTCTTCATCATTCTGATCACCTCGAGGGATTCCAAAACGGATATCGTGTCGGGGTTGGAAGCCGGTGCCGATGACTACCTGACCAAACCGATCCACCAGGCCGAACTGATCGCCCGGATCAATACCGGATTGCGTATTCTTAAATTGGAAAAATCCTTGAAGCGCGCCAACGATGAGATCCGGTTGCTCTCCATCACCGATCCGCTCACCGGTTGCTTCAACCGTGCTTACCTCGGAGAGCAGTTACCCCAGGAACTCAGCCGTTCCCAGCGCTACCAGCACCACCTGTCCGTCGTGCTGGTCGACCTCGACCATTTTAAAAAAATCAACGACACCTATGGGCATCAAGCCGGGGATCTGGTTCTTAAAAACATCGCCACCTGCCTCATGGGCCAAGTACGTACAAAGGTGGACTGGACCGTTCGCTATGGCGGCGAAGAGTTCCTGATCATCCTGCCCGAAACCGATTGCGCCGGTGCCCAAATAATGGCTGAGAGAGTCCGGATGGCGGTTTCCAATATGCGCATCCAGGTCACGGAGACTCAAATTCAGGTCACCGCAAGTTTCGGCGTTGCCTGCGTCAACTTCCGGCAAAAACAGAAGCCGGCCGTAACCATGGAAGAATTGATCAATAAAGCCGATGAGCAACTCTATCGGTCCAAGAGGGAAGGGCGCAATCGCGTGAGCGTTATGGAGATGCTTGCGGCCATCCCGTAACCGAATGGTTCATCGCCGCACCCGATTTCGATCCAATCGTCCATGCAATTCCAGACACCCCCATCATGAACGAATACCAGTCAGAACAATGGGACGCGCTTCTTCTCGCCAGGCAGTTGTTGACCCGCATGAGCGCCGAAGAAGGCGACCGCTTGAAGAAGCAAATACTTCCCTATCTGGAATTCCGCGGCCGGGTGGAGCAGTTTCTCGACGCCCACTTCGGCGCCCATTGCACCCGCAGTTGTTATACCAACCGACGCAGCGCCTGCTGCAGCAAGGACGGCATCATTGTCTTTTGGGCCGATGTCGTCATCAATCTGCTGTGCGCCGATGAAGACCAAGTGGCGGATATGCAACAAGCCCTCCGGAAACCTTTCTATGAATCCAAGTGCACTTATCTGGGAGCGCAGGGCTGTCGCTGGCGGGTAAGGCCCCTGGTGTGCGCCATGTTTCTATGCGATCCGGTTCGGGAAACTGTTTTCCAGGCAGAGGACGGGGTCGAAGCACAATGGAAGACATTACAACAAAGAGCACAGGATTTCCGCTGGCCGGATAAACCTGTGCTCTTCGACTACCTTGAAACCTATTTTATGGAACTGGGAGGCCGCTCCTCGTTGATGCATATCAACGGCAGCCCCGGTTTGCTGCGGATCAAGCGGCAGGCCGGCTTATGCGCTCCGAAGCCACACCAAAAGCCTTGATCAGGTTCCGATCCATCACCGCCTCATACCCCTTCATGCATGCGATAATCTTTTTCTCCCGGTCCAGGAAGGTGAAGTCCGCGACCAATTTGCGCTCGGTGACGTTGGTCACTTCCATGACGGCCGCCACGCCTTCGGACGGAAAACGTTCGCGGTATTGGCGATAGGAGGCCGCATAACTGGGCAGCGAAACCAGACCCTGCTGTTCGTAGCACCAGATGATGGCCATTTGGAAGGCGCAATCCAGGACCAGGGGATCGGCGATCCAGCGGCTGCGCATGGGGTCATCCAGCCACTTGTCGGGTGAGGGGGCTGAACGCACGTGGGCGGTCATGCCGTGCTTCGACAGGCGCACGATGTTTTCAATGCCGCGCAGCGCGTCACCGTGGAAGAGGATCTGCTGGTAGATTTCCTCCAGGGGCCGGATCTTGCGGGTGGCCTTGAAATGCCCGTTCTCCTCAAAGGCCGGGGCGGCGGGCAAGCGGTCGGCCAGAATGGCTTTGGCACTGGAATGAACCAGACTTGCGCCATTGTGCCCACCGTCCCGGATCTCCACATCCACTTCATAATGTGCGCCGTTGCGTATGGGCGCGCCGGCCATCAGGCGGATGGTTTTGGTCGATCGATCCAGGCTGATCCCCTTGAGCAGGCGCAGATGGTCGATGCCATGCAGGCTCAGTCCCGGATTGGCATGCAGAGCGCCATGGGCCAACCATTCGGCCATTAATGCGAAAGGTACTACCGGCCGTCCATCCAGTCGATGGGCTTGCAGCACCGGACAACGCTCGGGATCGATATCGCGCTGCACCGCCTGCGTCAGCAGGGATTCAGGGGAGGCGGGCTGGGAGTGAGGCGTAGCGTCGACCAAACGTTGGTCGGATTCCGGACGCAAAGGCCCACCGATGACGACCTCGACGCACGCGTCGCGCGGTGCGCCCATTTCGGCCACCATAGCCGCCGCGCCCTGGTCAATGGGGATCAACCGGATGCCATTGCCTTCAAACGAACGCTTGAGTGCCGGGGTGACCATACCGCCATCCCAGGGCCCCCAATTGATGGCGACCACTTTGCACTGCGGCCGCAGACCGGCCTGCTGGGCGGCAATCTTGTTCAAGGCCTCGTTGGCCATGGCATAATCCGCCTGGCCCTGGTTGCCCATACGGGCGCTGACCGAAGAAAATAACACCAGGTAGCGCAGATCATCATTTTGCAGGGCTGCCAAAAGGGAGTGCAACCCTTTGATCTTGGTGTCATAGACGGTTTGGAACTGTTCGGCGCTCTTTTCGACGATCAGGCGATCCTGAAGAATACCGGCGCCATGGATCAAGGCCTTGATCGGTCCCAGCTCCTGACGAATCGTATGGATGGTTTGGGCGATTGCCTGGGCATCACGTACATCCACTGCATCGTAGCGTACCCGAATCCCTTTTTGTCCCAAAGATTCCAGCGTGTGCAGAATTTCACGGTTGGCCATACGCTGCCGGAAATCGTTTTCCAGGGCTTTGGGGGTAGGGGGTGTCTGTGCCGGCCAGTGTTGCAGGATCGCCTGTTTGATCCGGGCTTCATCCTGCAGAGGCGCCAGCCACTCCGGCTCGGCTTGCGGGAATGGAGAGCGCCCCAGAAGTGCGATGCGACACGGCGCATGCGCGACCAGCGCCATGGCCGCCGCGGCCGTGACCCCACGCCCGCCGCCGCTGACCACCACCACCTCTTCGGCGGCCAGTTGCAGCGTGCCGGGATGGCCGGTTTGCGCCGGAACCATTTGCAGGCCGCTGCGGCCCTCCGGTCCCAGGCCGATCTCGATGGCGGGGTCACTGAAATTTTCGAATAGCTCTATTGCAATCGCTTGGGCCACTATGGAGGGATCGGTCCAATGCGGGTCCACATCCAGGGCCTTGCAGCGCACCCCGGGCCACTCCAAGGCGGCGGTTTTGATCAGACCTGCCAGCGCACCTTGCTCAGAGTTGGTCAACGGCTGCCCCTTCAGGCCAAAAGCGCCATCCAGGCGCGTGACGGTACAAAAAAGCGTATCGCCTTTTTGGGCGGCCCGCTGCAAAAGGGGTCCGCACCGCTTGGCCCAGGCAAAGGCCTGGAGCGGGGGCAGGGGGGCCACCAGCACGAGGCCGGCCAAAGCCAAATCCGGCGCAATCTCTTCGGGCGCAGACGCCCGTTGGGCCTTAACGCCCATGGCACCCAGCGCTTTCACCAGCCTGTCCGCCAGAACATTATCCGTAGCGGCGACCACGATACGGTGACCCTGGGTGGGCGCGTATGCTTTGGAAGGCTGCGTTGGCAGTGGAACGGGGCGCAGCAGATAGCGTCCGATGTGTTGCGGGCAGTAGTCAGGCGAATCCCCGGCAGGTGCGGATCTGCCGGCGTTGGGCGACGGGGTGTTCGTTTCAGCCTTCTGCTCGGCGGCGGAAAGATAGTCCCGGATCTGTCCGAGGCTTTTCAGGGTGCCCACCATGTCGGGGGTCACTTTGGGCAAGTGGGGCATTTCCTCTTCCAGGGCCGACAGGATCTCCACACGTTTGATGCTGTCGATACCCAGATCGGCCTCGATATCCATCTCCATGCCCAGCATCTCTTCGGGATAACCGGTCAAGCGGCTGACGATGCGCACCAAGGTTTGCTCGACTTCGGATGAACCGATGATCGCCGCATTCGGCACATTTTCCGCCAGCACGGCGCTGGCGGGTTGAATTGTTGGATTGTTTCCAGCTTGATTGGATGCGCCGCCCGCGGATAAATAATCACAGATATGCCCCAGGGTTTTTAGCGTGCCGACCATATCCGGAGTCACCTTGGGCAGGTGAGGCATCTCTTCTTCCAGCGCCGACAAGATCTCTACGCGCTTGATGCTGTCGATGCCCAGGTCGGCCTCGATGTCCATCTCCAGGCCCAGCATCTCTTCGGGATAACCGGTCAAGCGGCTGACGATACGCACCAGGTTATTTTTTAAAGGTTCGACGGACGGTTTGGTTTCAACAACTTGGGCGGTTTGTGGTGCCATGGGTGACGAGGAAGCCGCCTGAGCACGGCGATCCGATTGAGCGGATAAGCCCTTGGCAGGTGGCATTTGTTTTGGGGCTGGTATAGCAGGCGCGGGCTGATGGTAGACTTGGGGGTTCACCGGCTGCCCAATTGTTTGGGGCGGCGTCACGCTGTCCATATTTAAGGCACGGGCCGCTGGAATGGCGACCTCAACCGGAGGCAGGCCTAAAAAGACGGCCGACAGTTGCTGGGTGCTTTGAACCATCTGCTGCAAGGTTCGGCTGGCCTCGGCCTGGGCTTCCAGGTATTTCTGGTGGGCTTGGGTGGTTTGGGCCTGCATGGCCTGCATGGCGGCCAGCCCTTGCTGCACTGCCGCCAGGGCTTGGTTCAAATATTTTTTTTGGTCTGCTTCCATGGCGTGCTCGACTTTCCGGTGCTGAGGACCGGGTTGGGATGCTCCCTTTGGTAACTTAAATGGTGTCATGGTCGTCAAGTGGGTATCAGGAGATGTGGGTTGCATTTGTCTCCTGGGTTCGGTCGGCGCCGGTGCAGGTGGCTTTGTGGTGGAAGTCGCCGGCGGTTTGGGAGCAGGGCTTCTTCGTTTTTCGGATGCTTCTGGAGCCGGCTGTTTCTGGCTGCGGTAGTTGGCTCCCGAGAGCGCAATTCGCATCCTGGGCGTTTTGGCTTGCGGCTCTGCCTTTTCCCAACGCTCCAGGTGGGCGGTGTGACCCGCGGCGGCCAGTTGCGCCAACAGCGTGGCCAGATCCACCAAACCGGATTCCCGGCCGGCCGATCGGTCCAGCGCCGTGGCCAGAAAGTCTCTGCCCTTCAAGGTGGCCTGCGTCAGCCCGGTCAGCACCGATTTGGGGCCTACTTCGATGAACGTGCGAATTCCCATGGCGTAGAGCTGCTCGATATTCGAGACAAAATCCACCGGATTCGCCAACTGCCCGCCGAGAAGCTGCTTGGCCTGAAACTCATCCGAGGGGTATGCCTTGCCGGAGGTATTGCTCAAGACCCGGATCGATTGCGGCCGCCATTCGATGCCATCCACCACCTTCTGAAAGGGGATTTGGGCCGAGGCCACCAGACTGCTGTGGAAGGCTGCGGCCACCGGCAGGCGCACCATTTTCCAGCCTTTTTCGCGACCGGCATTTTCAGCGGCTTCGATGTCGGTGCTGGCGCCGGATAAAACCGCCTGGAAGGGGCTGTTGCGGTTGGCCAAAACGATATTTGGGCGCGCCTTCGCCAACCATTGTTCGATCTCGTCCAAGGGCGCGCTGACCGCCAGCATGCTGCCGGGATCTCCCGAGCCCAAGCCGGCCTGGGCCATGAAATGTCCGCGCGCCACCGACAGTTGCCATAAGGTGGTTCTATCAATGCAGCCGGCGGCGTAAAGCGCCACCAGCTCGCCATAGCTGTGACCGCAAGTTGCGGCCGGGACGATACCGAAATAAGTCAGCGCCTCGTGCATGGCCACACTCACTGCACCAATGGCCGGCTGAGCGATGTCGGTACTTCTGAGACGCTGCGCGTATGAATGGCTTTCATCCGGAAGGCGCGGATAAACGTATTCGTTGAGCGGGTGCTCCGCCTCCAAGTTCTGTTCGGCCTCCTGAAAGGCCTCCAGGCTTGATGGGAAGCAGCAGATCAAGTCGCGGCCCATGCCGATATACTGACTGCCCTGGCCGGGGAACAGAAAAGCGATATCCCCCTGGGGCTGCCCCTGACCGATGAAGACGCCATCGGCCGGCAAGCCGGCAGGCCCCTGTTCGGTCAGCCTTTTCACCGCGGCACGACATCGATCCTGAACGAGCCCGCCAACCACAGGGCTTAGGACGATGACGGCCCGATAGGTGTCGCGCGCATTGAATTGTTTCCGGCACTGGGCTGCCCAAGCGGCAATTTCATGGGCCTTGGTCTGTTGGCTAAATTGTCCGGATTGACGCTGGATCAGATCCAAAAGGCCCTCACGGGTCGGCGCTGAAAAGGCGGCAATCTCAACGCTGCCATCCCAGGAGGGTTCTTGCTTCCCGGGTTCGTACTCTTCAAGCACAGTGTGAAAATTGCTGCCCCCGAATCCAAAGGCGCTAACCCCAGCGCGGCGCTGGCGATCTTTGCCAACCACCCAGGGGCGCAGGCTGTGGTTGAGGTAAAAGGGGCTATGGTCCGCGCCCAATTTGCTGTCCACCGGCTGGGCCTTAAGGGTGGGCGGCAGTACCTTATTATATAGGGCTAGCGTCGTTTTGATCAGACCGGCGGTTCCGGCGGCGGCTTTGGTGTGGCCGATATTGGATTTGACGGAGCCCAGGGCGCAACGGTTGCCATTGGGGGAAGCGCTGCCGAAAACCTCGCACAAGGCCTTGAATTCGACCTGATCGCCCACGCGCGTGCCGGTTCCGTGGGCTTCGACCAAATCGACCGTGGCAGGGTCGACTTCGGCATTGGCATAGGCTCTTTTCAAGGCCAGGACCTGACCGCTCTGCCGGGGAGCATAGATGCTTTGGGATTTGCCATCGCTGGCTGAGCCGATGCCTTTAATGACGGCATAGATGCGATCGTCATCGCGCCGGGCATCTTCCAAGCGCTTCAACACCACCATGCCGATGCCTTCACCCAAAACCGTCCCATCCGATTCCTGGGAAAAAGGACGAATCTCCCCCCGTGCGGAGAGAATCTGGGTTTTGGCAAAACACATGTGCATGAAGGCATCGTTGATGGTATCCACACCACCGGTCAGAACCATATCCGCCCGCCCGGACATCAACTCAAGCAACCCCAAATGCAAGGCACTCATGGAGCTGGCGCAGGCGGCATCCACCACGCAGTTGGTACCACCCAGATCAAAGCGGTTGGCAATCCGTCCGGCCACCACATTGCCGAGCAAACCCGGGAAAGAGTTTTCCTGCCAGGCGACATAGCTATCGGATATGCGCTGCACCACCGCTTCAGCAGTATCTTGGGAAACGCCCGCTTCGGCCAGAGCTTGGCGCCAGATGGGATGCCCCAGACGGGCACCCAGAGGAATCACCAACTCCTGGGTGCCGGTTACCCCTAGCACGACACTGGTTTTGGAACGATCGAAGGGCCGTCCGGCTTCGCCGTAACCCGCATCCGCCAATGCCCGCTTGGCTACCAGCAATCCCAGAAGCTGGGAGGTGTCCGTGGCTTCGATGGTGGATGGCGGGATGCCGAATTCGGATGGATCGAAATCCACCTGGGGAAGGTAGCCGCCACGATTGCAGTAAATATGATCCGGCCTTTTGGGATCGGGATCGAAATAAGCTTGCAAGTAGCGATGCGTTTCCGGGGGGTCGCTGATGGCGCTATGGCCTCGGAGCAACAACTTCAGGAAAGCTTTGGCATCCGGTGAGTCCGGGAAGATGCAGCCGATACCGATGACGGCAACAGGCATTTGCTTGCAGGGGTTTTCTGCTTTCATAATTTATTTTCACAAAATCAGAAAGGGCGCTTTCTCGAGCGTGTCCATGCGCATAGACCAGAAAAGCACCCATTTCATTATGTTCTCGTTTCAAATTTGAACATTTGAGAATACATAAACCATCGAGTTTTAATTTGCAATACTTGACGGTATTATTATAACTTGTTATATAGGAATAACAACTTAACAAGTTCAATTTAAAATGATCTACTATAAAAGCAAAGACATAGCCTTAAAGCTAGGAATAAATCTTGCCAAGTGGAAACGCTGGTCGAGGGATTTTCTGCCTCCTGATCCATTGGGGGGGTTACAGTCTGGCGTGGCCAGGCAATTCAATCTGAGGGATGTTTTCAAGATTTATTTCGGTGGGTATCTGGTGGGTAACCTGTGCTTTACGATTCCCGAGGCGGTTCGAATCCTATCGGATCTATCCCCTTGGCTTAAAAAAAATGGCTACTTTGAGCTGCAACCCAAGACAATCTCTGCCCGAAGTGGGAATGGCCACCGCTCCTTTATTTATATCCATTGGTATTCCAACCTGCATTTCGCCTATTGTATCCGAACCGTCTCACAGTGTGCCCTTGCCGGCCTTGATTCTATTTGTCAGGAAACCTTCACCCAAACCCTCATTGGAACGGATGCAGACCCACTGACTGTCGGACAGAGTCCGAGCGCGACGGTCATCGCCATTTCTACCCTCTATGACGATTTGCTGAAAGGCATTGTCTGAAGGGCCTCAGCAACGCAGCCGCTGTTCGATCTCCGCAATGGTCATCGGCCTAAAAACCGCAGCTTGCGGGGGAACCGCAACCCCCTGGTAGCGCAACCAACTGCATCGGATCAGGCCGGTTGCTCCGTAGAGCAGATTCAGCCCGATGGTAGCCACGAGACGATTTTCGGTCTTCTCCAGAAAGGTCCCTTTGACCCAGGCATTGAAAGCGCCCATGGACGGTCCGCACCAGATCTGATAATCCATTTTGCGGTTGGGATCTCCGATTTTAGCCCATCGCGAAGATTGCCCCAGATAGGATCTGAAGACCAGGGCCATCTTATATTTTGGTTCTTGTTCGGCTCGTTGAATCTGGGCAGGGTCGCGTTCCGCGAAAAACTTGCGGGTCTGTTCCCACGCGGCGTCGAAGGAGCCTTGCAGCATGTCGCGCTCGATCATGGTGCGGGCTTGCTCGGGGATCTGTCGGTAATCTTCATAAGAACGGTAGAACTCGTAAAGCTTGGCGGCGCGCATGGCGAACATCGTGCCCCGCTTGAGCACTTGCACCTTGACACCCATCTCGAACATATCGGCGGCCGGTGCCATGGCCACGTCGGCCTGAGCCGCTTGGGCCAGCAGGGTGCGAACGGCATCGGAAGTATCCGCTTCCTTGCACGACTGGTTGATGGAACCGGTCAGGACATACGCGGCTCCCATGGCGAATGCGGCAGCCGTGGCTTCCGGTGTGGCAATGCCGCCGCCCAGCCCCACTCTCAGCGGCATGGGGAATTGGTATTGGCGCACCGATTCGTCGCGCAAGGTCAAAAAGGAAGGTAGCATGGTCAGGGCAGGGCGGTTGTCGGTATGCCCGCCGGAGTCGGCCTCGGCGGTGATCTCCTGGGCCATAGGGATCTGTTCAGAAAGTTTGGCCTCCATTTCCGTGATCTTGCCCTGGCGCACCAACTCGGTGATCATCTTCAGCGGCGGCGGCGCAAAGAAGCGGCTGGCCACTTCGACCCGCGATACTTTGGCCACGACCCGATTGGGACAGACAACGCGGCCGTCCGGCTGTTGATGGATGCCTTTGACCCTGAAATAGACCAACGGCAAGGTGAGCGCCATGTAGGCCGATGCCTCGATCAGCCGGATGCCGTGTTGGAGGTAGAGGTCAACGACGGCGCTTTCCAATTGCGGATCATGGGGGCTGTGAATCAGGTTAAAGCCGTAGGGAAAGGCGCCCTGGTTGGCGCTCAGGCGGTCAACGGCCTTTTCCACCTGCCGGATGGACAAACCGCCGGCTCCGAAGAAGCCGATCATGCCCGCGCGACCGGCGGCTTCTACCATTTCCACGGAAGTGATGCCATTGGCCATGGCGCCGAGCACATAGGCATAACGGATTGCCATATCCTGCTTGAATGCGGCATCTCCCAGGTCGCTGGGTAGCAGTGGAGGGACAAAGCCGTACAAGGTTTCTCCCGCATCGGCGGTTTCCAGAGGATCTCCCCACATCATCGTGCCGCTGTGCGTCACGGCCGGCTCGCCGTTCTGGGCCACCACGAAGATCGGTTGACCCACATTGGCAATGGCTTCCTTAAAAGCGGTCGTTCCGGCACGCAGGGCCTTGCGATTGCCGAGCCAGCGTCTCAGGGGTTGAGCTCCATTTTGTTGAGTCACGGGGATAAGTTCCTTTGATTAATTTACTCTATCGCGGCGGAAGGTTTAAGCTTCGTTTTACTAAACATAAACCCGGTCACTGTCAATATTGGGCCTAAACCCATTGGATAACGAATTTCAGCCACGGGGATGGAACTGGCGATGGATTTCGATCAATCGCTTCTGAGCCACGTGGGTGTATATCTGGGTGGTGGCGATATCCACATGGCCCAACATGACCTGCACCGCGCGCAGATCCGCCCCGCCTTCGAGCAGGTGGCTGGCGAACGAGTGGCGCATGCTGTGCGGCGTGATTCTTTTGGCGATTCCAGCCTGCAGGGCGTAATTGCGCAGCAGCTTCCAAAATCCCTGGCGCGTCATGGGTTGCCCTGCGCGGGCCACGAAGAGATGTCGGCTGGCAAGCTCCTTAACCAAAACCGGTCGTCCTTCTTTTAAATACTCCTGCAGGCAATCCATGGCTTTTCTTCCCATGGGCACGATGCGTTCTTTGTTGCCTTTGCCCGTGACTCTCACGAAACCGGCTTCCAAATTTACTGCTGATATCGTCAGGCCGATCAGCTCCGATACGCGCAAACCGGCCGCGTAAATCAATTCCAGCATGGCCGCATCGCGAAGGCCTTTGGGTTTCGTGCGATCCGGTGTGGCGAGCAATTTGGCCACTTCCTGCACATCGAGGACCTCCGGCAGTTTGAGTCCGCTCTTGGGCAGGTCCACCATTTTGGCAATATTCTTTGGCAATCGACCCGCCTGGACCAGAAAACTGTAAAAACCGCGCAGAGCCACCAGGTGTCGGGCACGCGTGCGGGGTCCGCGGCCATTCTGACGCAAATCGATGACATATTTGAGCAAGGCGGCGGTATCGGCCTCGTCGATGCGCTCGATGTGCTGGGCTTTGAGAAAATCGAGGAAGGCTCTGAGATCGCCGGCATAGGCTTCGATGGTCTTGGCCGCCAAACCTTTTTCAACGAGCAAATAGTTCAGACATTGATCGACCAGTTGCTCGAGGGTGGGATTCGGGTTGCTCATGCGGCCTTTCGTGTCGCCGTTGACGGCTATCGGCAGTTACAATGCATCAATGGAATAGCCGGTGCTTAGGCCGTTGAGGCTCATGGGGCCTTCCGGTCTTACCACCACTTGGTTTTCGATGCGCACGCCGCCCCACTCGGGCAAATAAATGCCGGGCTCGACGGTGACGATCATGCCGCTTTCCAGCAAGCTGTCCTTCAAGGGGCTCAGGCGCGGCGCCTCATGCACGGCCAGACCCGTGCCGTGTCCCAGGCCATGCCCGAATTTGCCTTCATACCCATTCTGGTTGATATGGTCGCGGGCCAGGCCATCGACGGCTTTGCTGCTGACGCCGGCTTTGATGGCGGCGATGGCTTTCTGCTGGGCTTCGAGCACAGTGCGATGCACTCTTAAAAAGGTGTCGTCGGGCGTGCCGATGATGACCGTGCGCGTGGTGTCCGAGCAGTATCCGTTGAGCTTGGCGCCCCAATCGAAAAGAATCGGTTCGCGCGCCTGAATTTCGCGGTCGGAGGGAATGGCATGGGGCAGGGCGCTGTTCGGTCCGGCGGCCACAATCACCGGAAACGACAAACCGTCCGCACCGGCCCGACGCATGCCCATCTCCATGGCCCATGCCACGCTCTTTTCGCTCATTCCCGGCTTCAGGGATTTGGCGACGTGACGAAAAACATCTTCCGCCAGGGATAGAGCGGCGCGTGTTCTTTCGATTTCTTCATCCGATTTGACTTGGCGCAAGATTTCCACCAGGGTTTCAGAAGGAATGAGCTCCACACCCTTGCAATCCAGCTCTTTCTGAAAATTGGCGTGTTGGTGCACCGAGACGCGCACGCTCTCAAATCCCAACCTGCGGACATGGAAGCGATCCACTATCGCGGCCAGCTCCTTGGCCAGGGCATTGCGGTAGATGACAGTCTCATACAGCAGCGCTTCCTGGAGGGCCTGAAGTTCGAAACGGGAATCGGTGGCCAGTACTTGCGCATCCGCGGTGATTAACAAGGCCCCGGCCGATTCGTCGAACTGATGATCCTCACCGGTGAATCCGCTGAGGTAACGACGATTCTCCTCGATCAAAACTAAAAACCCATCGAGCTGTTTTTCCGCCATGAGCTCCCTGGTTTTGGAAAGACGCTCTCGAATCACTTCCGTCATGCCCTGTACTCCATTCCTCGGCCGCTCCGTCTTTATGCACAAGCCCGCGCGCCGCCGCGTAGTAATTGACTTCGATACAAGCCTTTGCCTATAATGGCGCCACCAATTGCGTCTGCTCCCCTATACCACGGGACATGCCGGATTTCCATCAACCGAGAATCCGAAAAACATCATCGGAACGACTGCGTTCAACGCGTGAAGAGGTAATACATGGACATTATCACCCACCAGGCCATCGATCCCCATCTATGCGGAACACCCCAGCAAGTCGAGCAAGGCTACAGTCGCGTAGCCTTGCGAACATCCCAAGCCATGGCCGCCGACCATTTGGGATTGGTGCACGGCGGATTCATTTTCGGACTGGCGGATTATGCCGCCATGATCGCCGTAAACCACCCCAATGTGGTTTTGGGAGCGGCGGATGTCAAATTCCTCAAGCCGGTGCGCGTGGATGAAACCGTCGTTGCCGAGGCCAAGGTGGAAGAACATCAGGGCAAGAAGCACTATGTGGCCGTATCGGTCTCGAATCGGAAAGAGGTGGTTTTCCAGGGCATGTTCACCTGTTTCATCCTGGAGCAACATGTGCTGGGAGCCCATCCCTAATATTAGATCCGAACCTAAACCGTTTAAGTCAAATTCGATATGGGAGGAAAGATTATGGGAAAGAAAATCGGCGTACTGTTGTCCGGCTGCGGCGTGTTTGACGGCTCTGAAATCCATGAGGCGGTATTGACCCTGCTCTTTTTGGATCAGGCCGGCGCCCAGGTTGTGTGCATGGCCCCCAACGTCAAACAGATGCATGTAATCGACCATTCAAATCAAGCCCAGGCCGAGGAGCAGCGCAATGTGCTGGTGGAATCGGCACGCATTGCCCGCGGGGATATCGTAGATTTGCAGACGGTGTCGGCCCAGCAGCTCGATGCATTGATCATTCCCGGCGGATTCGGGGCGGCCAAGAACCTGAGCGATTTCGCGGTCAAAGGGCCTGATGCCAAAGTCCATCCCCAGGTGCAACGCCTTCTGGATGAAATGATTGCCGCCCACAAGCCGATCGGCGCCCTTTGCATCGCGCCCGCTACGGTGGCCAAGGCGCTGGGAACCCATCGACCGGAAGTGACCATCGGTACCGATATGGGCACGGCGGCCGCCATTGAAACCATGGGGGCCAAGCATGTCGCCTGTAAAGTGGATGCCATCCACGTGGACGCGGCGCACAAAATCGTCACTACCCCGGCCTATATGCTGGGGCCGAGCATCCGGCATGTGGCCGTGGGTATCGAAAAGCTGGTTAAAAAGGTGATCGAACTGGCCTAATGCCGATGGCAACAGCGACCGCCCCCATGCCTTCCCAATTGCAGCTCGTCACCAGCAACCGGATGGAGAATCTGGCCCAAGGACTGGCTGAACTGCTCCGGACGGCTCCTGAAGCTGGAACACGCCATCCGCTGCGCCCCGAAACGGTGATGGTCCAAAGCAAGGGCATGCAGCGCTGGATTTCCATGACACTGGCGCGGATCAACGGGATCTGCGCCAATGTCGATTTCCCCTTTCCCAACGCCTTCCTGGATCGCTTATACGCGCTGATCGTGGGACCGATGCCTGAATTCGATCCCTATGATCGCGATGCCATATGCTTTCGCATTTACAACTTGTTGCCGAACCTGCTGCACCTGCCCGAATTCGAACCGCTGCGGGTCTATCTTTCCGATCGCAAGACGCCCTTAAAGCAATATCAATTGGCCTGCAAGCTGTCGGATATGTTCGATCAATATGCGGTTTTCAGGACCGATATGCTTGTCGGCTGGGAAAGCGACGCGCCCAATGCCCGGCCACCGGAAGGATTTGCGTGGCAAGCGCTCCTTTGGCGCAAGATTCTCTCGGATACCCAAACGCCCCATCGTACCGCCCTGCACCTGGACCTGATCGCCAAGCTGACGCGCCCCAAGGCCAATGCGCTGATCGAGCGACTTCCCGCGCGTCTGATGCTTTTCGGGATCTCTCATCTGCCGCCATTTCACTTGCAGGCGCTGGAAGCCTTGGCCCAATGGATCCCGGTCTATCTTTTCCTACTCAACCCCTGTCGCCACTATTGGTTCGATATCGTTTCGGATCATCAGATCAACCGCCGCCGTGCCGGCCAGGAGAAGCATGGCGATGCTGCTCAATTGCACCTGGAGCGGGGCAATCGGCTGCTGGCGTCCCTCGGATTTCTGGGGCAACAGTTTTTCGAACGCGTGCACCAAAGCGATGCCCAGGTCATCGAAGCCTTTGAAGCGCAACCCGGCGGCACCTTATTGAGAAGCATTCAGCAGGATATCCTCGAACTGGTCGATCGGCAGCCGCCGGCTAAAAATCCTGAAGCTTCGTCCGCCATGGCCGACGGGAGCTTGCGTATCCATAGCTGTCATGGCCCGATGCGCGAAGTAGAAGTGCTATACGATCAACTGCTCGATATGCTGGCCGATGACGATACGCTTGAGCCGCGTGACATCCTGGTCATGGCGCCGAACATCAATCTCTATGCGCCTTATATTCAGGCGGTGTTTGGGGCCGCCCAGGGCGAAAACAATCCAATTCCATTCTCGGTGACCGATCAAAGTCTGTTGATGCAAAATCCGGCCGCGGAAATTTTCGTTCAATTGCTGGATCTGGTTGGCGGAAGGTTCGAGGCCTCGCGTGTGCTTGCATTGGTGCAGTTCCCGCCCGTCGGTGAAAAATTCGGTATTTCCGCCGCGGACTTGCCAATCGTGGAGCATTGGGTCTTGGCGGCATCCATTCGTTGGGGGTGGGATGCACGTGAGCGGCGCAGGCAAGGCCTACCGGGTTATCGTGAAAATACATGGCGCACCGGCCTGGACCGTTTGATCCTGGGATATGCGTTTGCTCCGGAGCACGAGCGCTTGTTCGCAGGCATCCTGCCTTATGATGGCATTGGCGCAGGGCAGGGCAGGCTCGTCGGTTCACTGGCCGCATTCGCCGAAGCCGTGCATAAGAGCCTCATTGAAATGGAAGGCAGCGATTCGCTGGCGGGTTGGTATGTTCGCCTGAAACGGCTGGTCGAGCGGTTTTTCATTGTGAACGATAAAAAAGAACCGGAATTGCGGGCCCTGCGGTCAACGTTGGATCGACTCGAACGCATCAGCCAGGTAACCGCCGATCCCACGCCGCTGGCATTCGATGTGGTCCGGGCCATGGTTAAAGATTCACTGGGTCAAGCCACTCATGATGTGGGCTTCATGGCTGGCGGAATCACTTTTTGCGCCATGCTCCCCATGCGCAGCATCCCGTCCCAGGTGATCTGTCTGCTGGGAATGAATCACGATGCCTATCCCCGGGACCAGCGCGTGCCCGGCTTCAATCTGATGGGCTTAAACCCGCGCCCCGGGGACCGCTCCAAGCGCCATGACGATCGCTACTTGTTCTTGGAAACCCTGATCTCTACCCGAAAAACCCTTTATATCAGCTACGTGGGGCAGGATATTCAAGACAATGCGCTCATTCCGCCATCCGTGGTCGTGGATGAGCTTCTGGAATATGCCACCGACGGATTCGGCATACCTGCCGACCATCTCGTCACCCGGCACCCTCTGCATGGATTTTCGCCTGCCTACTTCAATGATAGCCATTCGCATTTGTTCAGCTATTCGGAAGAAAATAAAGAGGCCGCAAGGCTCCTGGCGGCGGAAGCAAAGGAGAGTTCCTTCTTCAAGAGCCCACTGGCACCCATGGAAGCGCTCCACAAAAGTTGCGAATGGGGACGGCTATGTGCCTTTTTCGCACATCCCGTCCGCTATCTGCTTGAGCAGCGTTTGGGTATTCATTTGAATGTCGGCACCCAAATCATCGAGGATCGTGAACATTTCTCTCTGGGCCCCCTGGATCGTTATTGGATCCATCACCGGATATTGAAGGCCCTATTGGATGAAGAAAACACCAATGAAATTTATGCGCTGATAAAGGCTGCCGGAATGCTGCCCCATGGCACGGCGGGAAAAATGCTTCACGGAGAGCTATCTGCCGAGGTGACGGAATATCTACGGACGATGGATAGCTTCCTGCCCAAAGAAAAACCCCGCAGTGCATTCGTTCACGTATCGCTGCCTCCGTTTGAAGTCAATGGCATCCTAAATGACCTGTATGCCGAGGCACGCATTGTCTGCCGTTTGGCCAACGTGCGTCCCAAAGACCTGATAGATAGCTTTATCTATCACCTGGCTTTGGGGCTGGCACCGGAAGGCAATCTTCCCAAGAGCACCATTCTGATCTGCAAGGACGTAATCTGGCGTTTTGGTCCGGTGGCGACATCGGAAGCTGTTTTACGCGATTATTTAACGCTCTATTGGCAGGGATTGCAAAACCCGCTGCCCCTATTGTGCCGAACGAGCTTCGAATATGCCCGGCAGCAAATCATCAACGGTCATCCGCCGGAAACGGCCATGGGTTTTGCTTCAAAAATCTGGTCTGGCAGCGAGTTTGCTCCGGGAGAAGCATCGGATGCTTATTTTAAACGTTGTTTCGGCAAGGAACCACCGTTGGGGCCTGATTTCGAAGAGATCGCAATGAAAGTATTCGGCCCGATTCTGAAGGCCGGAGAGCAGATGCCCGCCGGGGGCTAAATCGACCTATTTTAAAAACGCAAAACAACGCCCAACCTGTATGCATCGTCGTTCAAGGTCCAGTCTTGCTGGCCTGATTTCATATCCGCATGATAGTTGCTGTACGTAGCCGTGACCGAAGCGTTCTTGATGATTCGAAGGCCAACGCCCAGGTTGAATTCAAGAAACTCTTCCGTATCGAGAAAGGATAGAGGGTCCGGTGACCAGGTCAGGCTGCTGAAGACTTCCAAAGGGATCAGCGTGACCTCTTTTGCGAAAAGATATCCGGCCGCGAATGAAAAACCAATGAGACCGACATCGCCTGATTTGGGCCCCTCATCCACGGCGCCGCCGAGGCCACGCAGCCCCACTTCACAAGACAATCCGGGGCTTAAGGTGTCGCTGCCCACCATCAAATCCAACGACGCCCACTTATATTCGAGTGCGTCATCATCACTATAAAGCGCTGATCCGCCGATACGAAGATAACCCGAGTCCAAATAAGACTTGTCATGCACACCACCGGTGACGGATTTATCACCGGCGCTCAAATCAATCTCCCATTCTTCCGCCGCCCCCACTGTGCTGATAACCAAAAGAAGGGCCAGTGTTACAATTATCCTGCTTATCGCCATCATCCTTCTCCTGTTTCTTTTTGTTGACGGTTTCAAACCAAGACTCTTCACACAGAATTCCCATTTGATCAAGCCACAACCCCTCGATCTACGCCCTTAAAGCGCAGATCGATCCGCTTGACATTCAGCACCCATATGGATATTAAGCCCACTAGTAATTGCCATAGAAATTTGGCCGTTTACGACGCCATCGACGAAGGGGCCATCCATCCCGGAGACATGCGTCGCCGCTCTTTGCAATGGATTGCCTGGATGGCGGAATAGGTAGACGCAAGGGACTTAAAATCCCTCGGCGCTTAGCGCTGTGCCGGTTCGATTCCGGCTCCAGGCACCA
>JAKAFO010000310.1 GCA_021819735.1 Deltaproteobacteria bacterium | reverse complement strand
TCCTCGTGATCGAACTTCGCCAACTCGGCATGGACGCCGCCGGCAAACGCATTGGTCATTCCAAAAACACGGTCGCCGACCGCAAAGGCCTGCACCGCCGCGCCGACGGCCACAACTTCGCCGGAAACCTCCAGACCCGAAACCCTGGGCAGCGGCGTTCGGGCCAACGTCCGACGGAACCAGCCTTTGCGCACCAGCACATCCTTGGGATTCACGCCGCCGGCAACGCTCTTAACCAAAACATCGGTCGCCGCCGGTAGCGGTTCGGGCCAATCGTCCACCCATTCGAGCACCTCCGGCGGACCAAATTTTCTGTAAATCAGAGCCTTCATCAGATTCCTTTCGATGCGCGCAGCCGGCACCGGAAATGAGCGTGGTTGGCCTATGGTCGCGGCAGCCGGAAGCTGTAGACTTGCGTCACCGTGTCCATGGCTTGCTTTACCTGGGCCGCATGTTTCAGGATAATGTTCGTGACCGTATCGCGCTTGACGGATGGAAGCGAGCCGATCCATCCATCGATGTCGATATACATTCTTTCCGGGGCTGCTGGTTCAGGCGTGGCATGGGCAAGCAGCATGCGCATCGAATCGGCGCCGGCATGGCTTGAAACCTCCTTCATCATGAAGTAGGTGGCGGCATAAAATGGATCTCCATGCTTTCGGTAATGGGCCTCCCAACTCCGCCAGTCCTTGCCGGCGCGTTTCAGCATCTGCTCGGCAAATACGGTGTTAAGCCCTTCGGCATAGGCATCGAACACCTGAGCATTCAACAAGTGGGCGATCTCGTGGGCCAGTTGACCATGGAAAGCATATTCATCTTTCCGGCGGCTTAAAAAAATGGTGAATATGCCGTTGGGCGCGTCCGTAACCTGGGTGAATGCCTGGGATGGCTTGTATTTCACCAAAACACGATTTACAGGCATCCATGGTTCGCCATAAAGCGCAATGGCATATGCAAGCCCCTGCCGAACAAAGGCCTGGGTCTCGGCATCATCGATGGATGGGTAGGGCCCAAACGATTCACCCGGGTTGCTTCCGGGTTGGGGGTCCGAATAGGCGGCCGCGCTCAGAAGCAATGTCAGCAGGAGCGGTAACACTATCCGCATGGTGTTGTTCCTTCGGGCAGCACTCCGCTCGCCGTTGACCGACTGATCATAGCAAGTGCATCGCCTTGAGCAGTTCTTCCACCCGCGCGCCGTCTTCCACGGTAAAACCGATTTCTATCCAGCGGCCCTTCAACGCGGCCAAGAAGATCCTGTCGCGCATAAAGCGCTTACTGTCCTTGGGAAACCAGGTCTTGAGATTGCCGGTCCCGTGCAGCCGCCATTTGCCGTTCCAGAGGGTGGGCGGCTGGACGGTGATGTGCGCGATGTCTGCGATCGGCACCACCTTCCGCCTGCCGGTAGGAAAGTAATAGTGCTCGAAGACAATCTCGTTTTCGGTGATCGAAACCAAGTGGTCTTGATATGCCACGGCCATTTCGAGGTACCTATGCTTTTACACCGACGGCCTTGAAGAACGTATAACAGAAAACCCCGTCCGATGCCGTCGTGCGATACAATGCCCGGATGCCGTCGTCGAAAGTTGTTGCATCGATCAAGCCGGCATCGACCGCCGGCTGGCGGACACCCTCGATCATGGCCGTGAACGTCTTCTCGGTAAAGCCTTCCACCAGTCCGGGCCGGCTGGCGTCGACATACACCATGCGCGGCGATACATGGACGGCGTCCAAACCGGCCGACTTCAAAAGCGGGTAGAGCTCCCGGCCGATGTTGGCATTGCCGCCCGCCCGGCGCTGCAGTTCGACCTGGCACTGGATGGCGTTGCGGGCCGCCGCGCTGTCGGGATGAAAATAGGCCGAGCCGTGGTCGCCTTCGATGACGGTCATGGTGCCGCCTGTCTTGAGCAGCCTCTTCAGGCCCAGCAGGGCCTGGACCGGCTGGGCCAGGTGTTCGAGCACGAAGCAGACAAAGATATGGTCGAAGGACGCCGGCGCGAACGGCAGATGGAAGATGTCGCCCTGCTGGAAGACCACATTGGTGAAGCCTGCCGCCTGGATGGCCAGCCTGGCTTGGGCCAGAGAACTTTCGGAGATATCGATGGATGTGATATGGGCCCCGGGGCTGTTGGCGGCCAGGGTTAAGGTTTGGGCCCCCACGCCGCAGCCGGCTTCGAGCACCCGGCTGCCGGCCGGATAAAGCGTATCGGCATGCAGCAATTCGACGAGGGTTGCGGCTTGATCCTGCAACCGTGTGTTTTCTCGCCGGTCATAGCCGTGGACGTATTGTTTCATTGGCTCCTTCTATCCTTCAAACGAAGACCGCTGTTCCGTTGGCGGCGCGCGTTCGCAGCTCGGCCAGCATGGCCCGCTCGGTCAGGTCCCGGGCCCAGGCCGGCCGCAACTGAAAGTGGGGCTGGTCGACGATGGTCTTCCAGTTTCCGCCCCACTCGAGGCCCAGGTCCATGCCCAGGACCCCCACCGCTTTGTACTTCGGGGACTCGCCCAGATATTGGTTGCCTTCGAATACGCCCACGTCGAAGGCGATGCCGAAGTTATGGTTCGAGTAGCCGCCGCGCGCGCTGGTCACTTTGGGCCCCGGCTGGGTGCGGCCCTGGGCGTAGAGCGCATCCTGCTCGGCATAGGTTCTCAGGCCGCTGATCACTTTGATCCGAATGCCGCTCAGGGTCGCTTTTTGAACGAGTGCCCGGGCCAGGGGTTGTACTTCGGCAAGCAGGGTGGCTATGTTCTTCTCGCTCCGGGGATCGGCCGTTTCGATGGCCTCACCCGGCGGCAGGCCTTCCACCTTGGGTTTAACGAGGGCGGCATAGATCGCGCCCCAGGTCTCCGTGCCGGCGCGACCGTCTACCTGGACACCGAGCTTCTTTTGCACCGCGGCGATCATTTCTTCGATTCTCATCGGTTGCCTCCAGAAAATTTAGGGTACCCATCGGGACATTCTGTCCATACGAAGTGCTATAAATATGGCTCTATTTCATTTTTCGCAACTCCCGCAGCCGGTCGAGGTGTCCGGCCAGGAGCAGGAGGTCGCCTTCGCGAATGATCCGATCGTTGGCCGGTGGATCGGGCGCACCCTCTTGACCGGTGTGCCACACGCCCAGCAAGGCGACCCCGTACTGCTGCTGAAGGGCCAATGCGCCGAGCGTTTTGCCGATGGAGGCCTTGGGCGGACGGCTGGCCACGACCATGTATCCGCCATCCAGCTCCAGGTAGTCGATGGCCCGGGGGTGGTGGATCAGCATGGCGGTTTTGCGGGCCGTGCTGTGATCCGGCAGAATGACCTCCGTGGCGCCCACCAGCTTGACGATGGCGGCCTGATCCAGGTTGGCCACCTTGACCAGGATCTGGGGCGTCTGCCGCTGGTGCAGGTAATGCACCAGCAGCACGGTGGTTTCCAGCCGCTCGGGCAGGCAGACGGCCACGATGTCGAAGCTGGCGACGGCCAACTCATCCAAGGCCGTGCGGTCCCCCACGTCGGCCACCGCCGCTTTGGTCACCTTGGCCAGAATCTGCTGCACCTTGTCCTGGTCGTTGTCCACGGCCAGTACTTCGTGCCCCAATTGATAGAGTTCGCAGGCAAAGTGATAGCCGAAATCTCCCAGGCCGAGCACGGCGATGCGGGTTCGTCCTTTCATCCGCTTTTCCTCCAAGGTTAGAAATGCTTCAAAATGTTCAGCCGATCATGATCGGCTCTTCCGCCAGATGAACTCCCGGGGACGGCACCTGCCGGGCGATGGCCAGGGCGATGGTCAGGGTTCCGAGGCGGCCGACAAACATCAGCACAATGACGATGACCTTACCCCCCGCCGGCAGGGTGGGGGTGATGCCCGTGGAAAGCCCGACGGTGCACAGGGCCGAGACCACTTCGAACAGTAGGCCCATCGACTGTCCGGGATGTTGTTGATGCGGGATATGGCTGAAGCCGACGGCCGACAGCAGCACCGCGCCGGTGGCCACGAAGACCGTCATCAGGGCCACCACGGCGAACGCTTTGTCCACGGCCATATTGGAAATGCCGCGGCCGAAAAGCGTCACCCAGCGACTGCCGCGCAAACGTGCGCGGGCCAGGGCGAACAGCACGGCCAGGGTGGTGACCTTGATGCCGCCGGCCGTCGAGCCGGGGGCGCCGCCGATGGCCATCAGCAGGATGGTGAAGCAAACCGTGGCCGCGGTCACCTGGCCGTAGTCGATGGTGTTGAAGCCGGCGGTGCGCGCCGTGACCGAAGCGAAGAAGCTGGTCAGGAACCGGCTCGACACGCTGGTCCCGCGCAGCAGATTGCCATACTCCAGCACCCAGAATCCGAGCGTGCCCGCCAGCAGCAAAATCCCGGTGGTGGCCAGGACGGTCTTGGCCTGGAGCGAGACCCGGTGCGCGCGCCGTCCGCGGATGCGGGTCCAGAGGCTCTCGGTGAGCTCGGTCAGCACGCCGAAGCCCAGGCCGCCCATGATGATCAGGCCGGCGATGGGCAAAATCACGTTGGCGCTGGTCCGGGCGCTCATCAGATTGTCCGGCCGCAGGGAGAAGCCGGCATTGCAGAAGGCGCTGACGGCATGAAAGACGGCATTCCAAACGGCTTGGGCGAACGGCAGGCGGCGCAGTTCGGCCGGCAGCAGCAGCGCGGCGCCGATGGCCTCGATGGCGATGGTCCACAAGAAGACTTGGAGCAACAGGGGTTTCAGATTGCCCTTGGGCCGGGCGAGAAAGCTGCTCTCCAGGACGTCGTGGGTCGAGAGCGAGGCCCGCTGGCCGAAGATCAGAAACATGGCCGTGGAGAGCGTCGTGATCCCCAACCCGCCCAACTGGATCAGCATCAGGATCACGGCCTGTCCGAAAGCCGAATAGGAAGTTCCCGTATCGATCACCGTGAGGCCGGTCACGCACACCGCGCTGGTCGCCGTGAACAGCGCGTCCAGAAAAGCGACGCGCTGGCCGGCTGCCGACCAGGGCAGGGCGAGCAGCCCGCCGCCCACCACTATGGCCGCGGCAAAACCGCCCACGAGCAGGCGGGTCGGATTTTTGCGTAGTTGGTGCAGCCAGCCGAAGGCGGAGGTTTCCACCGACGCGGGCGGCGATGGCAGTCGCGTATCCCTGAGAAGATTATCGGTTCGGCTGGTGATCATGGGCGTCCGTCGCGGGTCTCCTGAAGCAGATGCAATCGTCTTTCTTGGATTTTCTCGCCGAGATTCGAGTATAACCTACCCGTATTTTTTTGTTTATGTCAATGTGGATATGGCGCTTTGACGAGGTCAGGATGGTCCCTCGGCGGAGGTCCTGGGCGGCCTGAGCGCGAGCGGAGGGCCGAGGTGGGCAAGGGGTGGCGCAGCGGCCGAGCCCCCTGCCGGTGGCTTAGCGCGGGGCTCTGCTCCCATCATCGAAGGGCGGATTTCGTTGGGCGGCGGGCGGCTTTACTTCTTGGGCCGGCCGATTTCCCCAGTCCCAACTGCGAACGGTGTTTCCCACGACCTTGACCTTATCGCCGACCTTGAGGCCTGGGGAACCGGCCGACAGCGTTTGCAACTGTCCCCTGCTGTCTTTGATGGTGATCTGGTCATTGTGGACCTTGGTGATGGTGAAGGCCTCCTCCGCCATTGCGCTGCGCAAGGGTGTGATGGCGATGAGCGATGTCAAGCAGGCCGCAAGAATCAAAAGACTTTTCATTTTACAATCTCCGGGTTGAGGTCAGTGCATGATTTAGCGCTTTTAGAAACCATCTTAACGACCCGTCCAACTCGACTTGATTTTCTTTCCAACGCCGCCTTGGACTTCGAACCAATCATCTGGAGGAAATGACATCATATAAATAAGTCTGAATGACTGAGGTTTAAGGTTCTCTTCATTATTCTCGCTTCCCGGAGTTGGAATAGTAATGTACAGCATTCGACCCTTTCTTAACTTTCCGTTTTCACTTTCCCAACCTTCAAGAATTAAAGGACAAGCACCATTCGCATTGCATAGCTTGTCGATAAGGGCCGCGGTTTGGAGTATCTCTTTTTTCCCACCGAAATAGAATTCGACGAAGCCATGGCCTATAAAAAGGTACAATATTA
>JAKAFO010000309.1 GCA_021819735.1 Deltaproteobacteria bacterium | reverse complement strand
CCGACTCAAGGGCAAGCCTTCTTTCCCTGTACTTGTAGGTTTCGTGCAGGCTTATTTCAAAGATCAACAACCTGATTTGGCTTGGATTGCGTAGTATTTACTTTCTAACCCCGTGAACGGTTACGAAATGTCTTGCCGACGCCCGGAGGCCCCTGAAGAATGATGTTCTTCTTTTGCTTGAGCTGATGGACAATCTGCCAAAACACCTGGTCATCGATAAACAAATTGGGCAACTCGCTTTGATAATCCCATCCCATCTCACTTGCTTCTGAGTCCGCGGATGATCTCGCATCCATTGGAGCATGCCCTACTAACTGCCACAAGCGCTGAACGAAATCTTCATAGGCAGTTATGTCGGTCAAGGTTTTAATCGCCATTTTTTCGTCTGAGAGTGCCCAGCTCCCTTTACCCAACCACTTTATTTTACGCACATGTTGAAGTCGTTTGCGGTTCGCGTCGAAATAGTAATCCGATGCTACCATGCCGTAGCCGACGATCTCCTTAGCGCCCCTTTTGGCGAATACCACGTCGCCCACCTGCATGGTTTTGGAAAAATCGTAGCAGGCCAGCGCCGCATTGATCGGTGATTGATCGGCGGACCGGTTTTCCGATATTTTTTCGAGGATGTCCTCCTTTGCTTCATAGCCGGCCAAATCGCCTAAAAAATCCCAACCGATCGCCATGATGCCATTTTCATAGAACTCTTCCCAAAAAACGGCATTCCCCCCAGGCGCGTAGGTCCAGTAGTGCTTGGCCTTGGTTGGCTCTTCGAATGACAACGCGGCTTCGCTTTTCTCGCCGGTAAGCACCGAAAACATGTAGCACAGGGAATGGACGTCCAACAAATTTCCTTCAACCAGGCCATACTCGGATTCCAGTATTGTTAAGATCGCTTTATAAATCTCCTGGCAATGAATGATTCTATCAACGGGATTGTCTTTACGCATGGATCGTGAAAGCAGCGCATCGACAATGGTATTGTATGCTATAGGCTTGCAATATGGGTATTCCCGAGGCCGACTCATGGCAAGAAAATAGGAGCAGACCGTCGCATTAATACCGAGCTTTTTTCCCTCTTCCGGAAGTTTGCCGATTTTCGCCCAATCGAGAAATTCCGCTATTCTTTGATCCAGTGGTTTGGCGGTATCATAAAGCAATGCCATGAATTTTTCTTGCAGCATGCTTTGCGAGGCCCTCTGGATAAAAACCCTCGCGAAACTGCCTTCGAATTGGGAGAGCAGGTTTACGTGACCTTGAAGCGCTCGAAGCAAATTTTCCCTGGCATTGACCTTCAGACTCTCGATAGTCAGGCAAGGCGCCGCCTTCTTAAGAACCTTATCCTGTATATACCGTTCTCCGCCCCCCGGCCGAACAGACCATCTCTCATCTTGTGAATCCCATCTTTGACGTAAATGCTTCTCGATAAAATCTTTGAATGCATCCAATTTCAGCGACATGAAGACTCCTTATGGACAAGAATTTGGATTTACCTGGCAAGCTACCACATTAACCTCAAACCGAACAAGCTGTAACCAATAGGGCCGACCCGACAAAATCGTTCGATTACGGCACGATGGCCGACCCGATGCATCGAATTTCACGCTACGGCCACAGGAATTTCCTTTTTTGCGCACACCACCGTGCATTGTTGGTTACCACCGTGGGATACGGCGTGTGTCACCACGCCTCAAAGCCGCTATCAACCGCCTGTAATCTTTAATGAGCACCGGCACAGTGATTGCTCGGCATGAATATTGTATCACCCATCGCCTCGCCATCGGTTCAAATGATTCCATAATTCGGTTTTTTGCTTGGGAGGAGTGATAATGGCTCTGAATGGATTTCTTACGGTTCTCGTTCGTCTTCTTTCGATAACGATCGTTCTTTTTCTTGCGGCGTGCGGCGGAGGTGGAGGCGGTGGCGGGGACGGGGGTGCCGCCGATGTGCCTTCCGATTCGGAAACCCTACCGCCGGCGGCAATTGACTGCACACCGCTGGACCTTGTGGTGGGCGAGGTGATTACGGTGTCCGATACCGCGCAATTGGTGGCGGCGGTCACGGCCATCAACGACAGCGGCGGCAACCGAACCGTTTTGATCGAGGATGGCGACTACGAGCTGAGCGCTTTGCTTCACATCCATGCGGACAATGTGGTCATCCGCGGCCGATCGGGTAACCGGGACAGGGTGATCCTGCACGGGCAGAACATGGCCGGCGGGCTCTCCCATATCTTTCTCGTCGCCGCATCCCACGTGACCATCGCGGATCTCTCCCTGGGGCAAGTTTACTACCATGCCATTCAAGTCCAAGGGGAAAACGGGGCCGGCCATTTGCGGGTCCACAATGTGCGCATCTTCGATACCGGCGAACAGATGCTCAAAGGATCGTACGATGGCGAAACCGGCTCCGACGATGGCGTCGTGGAGTGCTCGCTGTTCGAATATACCCAGGCCTTCGGCCCCCAGTACTATATCGGCGGCATCGACGTGCATCACGGCAGGAACTGGGTGGTGCGGGGCAACACCTTTAAAAACATCCGCAGCCCGGAAGACCGAGCCGCCGAACATGCCATTCACTTCTGGAGCGACTCCGAAACCCCGCTGATCGAAAAGAACCGGATCGTCAACTGCGACCGAGGCATCGGTCTCGGGCTGGGGACAAGGGGCTGCACCGGCGGCCTGATCCGCAACAACACGATCTACGGCGACGATCTCGGGCTGAACAGCGATGTCGGCATCGGCCTCGAAACGGCCCGAAATATCCGCGTCTATAACAACACGATCTATTTCGCGCACGACTACCCCTGGGCCATCGAATACCGCTGGGCAGCCTCTACCGGCAATCTCATCGTGAACAACCTAACCAACGCGTCCATTGCCAGCCGCGACGGCGGCTCGGCCACGGTGCGCCGCAATATCACCGATGCGGTGGCCGACTGGTTTTCGAATCCCGCCTCCGGGGATCTTCATCTCTCCCGGACGATAAATGCGGTCGTGGATGCCGGCGAAGCGTTGATCGATGTGCAGGAAGATATGGACGGCGACCTTCGGCCCATCGGCAGCGGATACGATATCGGCGCGGATGAATTTTGAATCCACGGTTAAAGATGGGGGTGTTATGCGTTGCGCAATGAGGCTGATTGTACTTCTGTGTCTATGCTTCACGGTATTGCTTGTCGCTGCCTGCGGCAACGGCGGCGGTTCATCGGGTGCGAGCGCTGTACCGGACGGGCCGGCCGATCCGGGCGATGATCCCGATGACGGCGGAAGCGCCGATGGCGGCGCGGACGATTCGCACCTGGACGACCGGGATGATATCGTTCTGCGCGACAGCTTTGAAACCGATCTCTGGTATGCGGACTGGGGCTTGAACGCGGCACCCCAAAATACGGAAATCGTCAGCGATGGGACCTCCTTTTCAGGAAACGGCCACTTGAGGGTGGCCGTGCCGGCGGGCGGCCATTACGGAACCTCTTTCGGTTATGATTTCGCCGACATGGGCGTTGATGAACCGGACGAGGTCTATTTTCGTTATGCGATCCGTCTGGGTCCCACTTGGACCACCGAAGGTGGTGGGGGAGGCAAGTTGCCCGGTTTCGGGGGCACCTACGGCGTGGCCGGATGGGGTGGCCGTCCGTCCGATGGTTCAAACGGCTGGAGCGCAAGGGGCTTGTTCGGGCCACCGGAGGAAGGCGGTGCGTCCGGCGACACCCGCGTCGGTTTTTACTGCTATCATGCGGATATGACGGGCGATTATGGGGCAAACTGGTACTGGTCGGGCGGTGCGCTGGGCGCGCAAGGCGTGATGCGGCGCGGACAATGGTATCAGGTGGAGGTTTATGTCCGAAACAACACCCCCGGCGTCAACGACGGCATTCTGCGGGCATGGGTCGATGGCATTCAGGTGTATGAAAAAGCCGATGTGCGTTTCAGGGACATCGATACGCTGCACGTGGAGCGCGTGTGGTTCGACATTTACTATGGCGGCACTTGGACCGCGCCCGCGGATATGTATATCGACTTCGATGCGGTCGCTATTGCCTGGGAGTATATTGGGCCGAGCCGTTAGAAACGAACTTGATATGGCCTTTCAGGGAGAGCGATTCTGAAAAGGTACATCCGAAGAGGGATAGCTCAACCACCTTTCATCTTGACATCGGATCGGGCTTACCGTAGTGGACTGATGCGTCAGTTTGTGCATGCCTTCCCGTGATCGCGCCATCATAGGAAGGTATACCGAACCGGCCCCTGGTTGCTTCCTATTCGCCCGGAAGGCAACCGCGTCAAAATGTTCAAGCGCCTGATCCAGCGATCCTGTCCGCGGGCGGTTACCTTCTCGCAAACCAACGTCTAGGCATGCGGCTCATTCGGGGGGGAGGAAACGAGATGACTTTTTTCGACAACACGCGGCCCGGCAAGAATGTCACTCACGGACAAGCCACCTTCGATCTGCCCATTCTCTACTTTCGGGACGATTTCTTCGGATTGTACTTCACGGCCGACTACGCCAAAGTCAAGGCCGGCATGCCGTCGGACAACCTGGTGCCGCTCATGCTGCCCAACGGCAAGGCCATCGTGGCCGTGGCCGCCTTCAACTACGTCGACACCACCATCGGGCCCTACGGTGAAGTGCCGGTGGTCATTCCGGTGGTGTACAAGGGCAAGGGCACCCGGCTGGCCAGCGTCCTGCCATTGCTGATGGAAGGCTGGTATCCGCGCTTCGGCTTGCTGGTGCAGCACCTGCCCGTGACCAAGGTGGTGGCCCGCGACGCCGGCCGCGGCGAATGGGGGTACACCAAGTTCGTGGCCGACATGATCTTCACGGTGACGCCCGAATACTTCCAATGTTCCATGTCCGAGAAGAACACCCCCATCCTCGACCTGCATGTGCGCAAGCGAGGCTTCCGCGCCACCGACCGCAAACCCATGATCACCTATTCGGTCAAGCAGGAGCGGCTCATCAAGACCGTGATCCGGGCCTTCGGCCTCAAGCGGGTATCGTTCCTGCCCTGGGGCTCTTATGTCACCTGGGGCAACCATCCCATGGCCGACTCGGTGCGCGCCCTGGGCATCTCCGACAAGCCCTTCATGTCCATGTACTACAGCGAGCGCTCGGCCATACTGCCGTCCGGGGAAGTAATCGAAAGAGATGTACGCCCCTACGAGGGCTATCTGGGAGAACCGCGCGTGGGCATCCATCAGACCTTTTACACCGAATCGCGCTGATCTTCCGCAACGTCAGTGGTATCCGCGGACGCAGGCACGAAGTGCCGGCCGCTCCACCGCAACCGGCCGGCGGCAGGGGACTACTTCGGCGCGGCAACGGTGATGGGCGCATCCACAACGCCGGCATAAAAAACGATAATCTCCGCGGGCCCCGTGCCTTCATTGATGCCGTAATGCCAGGTGTTCACGACCTCCACGATGGGATCGCCGGCCTTGAGATGCAGCGTTTGGCCGTCGGCCGCCACCACCGTGAGCTGCCCACTGAGCAGCACGCCGGCATTGATCACCGGATGGGTGTGGTTCTTGAGTCGCGTTCCCGCCGGTATGGTAATGCGCAACATCGTAATCTCGGGCTGGCCTTGGGCATAGGCCGGCAAACGCTCCCCGTTCCAGCTTCGGGTCGATTTCACCAGCTCCTGGACGACCGCGGATTTGGCATCGGCCTCCGGCCGGGTCTGAACCGGAGCACAGCCAAGCTGCAGGCAAATAAGAACGGACAGGGCCGCGAAGATTCGAATGGCTTTTGTTCTCATGGGTTGCTCCCTTCGGGCGGATTTCAGGTTGAGGTTCAAGTCGTCTGAAAAGGGCATTGGGGTCATTTCGCATGCGCCCGCCGGATTGCTTGGATCAGGTTGTCCAGTTGTTCCAGAAAACGAGACCGATCGCGCCGGGTCAGGGGCGGCGGCCCGCCCGTTATCTCTCCGGTGACCCGCAGCTCGGCCATCAGCTCCCTGCCCGCCACGCACGGTAAATTTGTTCTAACTTCGAAGGGATCTGGCGCGCGAGTTTTCGGTCATGCCCAGATAATCAAAGACCGAGCGCACATTGAGCGTGAGCTGTCGCATTTTCTGTGCTGCGCTGCGGACTT
>JAKAFO010000032.1 GCA_021819735.1 Deltaproteobacteria bacterium | reverse complement strand
TGCGGATGGCGGCTACGGTGCCGTGGACTTTGTCTTCACTCACCGTAATGGCCACCGATTGCGCCAGCGGCCCCAAGGCGGCCAGCTCTTTGGCATAGGTGCGCTGGATGGCGTCCCAGCGCAGGGCCGGTTTGAAGATCTTGCCCACGGCGGTAAGCGGAATGTGGTCGATGATGTAGATCTCCTTGGGCACGGCGGCGCGCTCGCCGATGTGGCTGCCGGCCCACTGGACGATGTCGGCCTCTGAGACTTTGGCCCCCTCGGCCAGTTCCACGTAGGCCACCGGCACTTCGCCGGCGTGGGCGTCCGGACGGCCCACGGCCGCGGCCATCTTGATGCCAGCCATTTTGTAAAGCGGCTCTTCGATGGTGGCCGGGTCGATGTTGTGGCCGCCGCGGATGATCAACTCTTTCATGCGGCCGGTGAGCCAGAAGAAGCCGTCTTTGTCCATGCGGCCCATGTCGCCGGTGCTGAACCAGCCCGGCTTGACCCACAGCCCCTTGTTGTGCTGCTCTTCCACATAGCCCTTGAAAGCCGTCGGTCCGCTGATGCACACCACGCCGATCTCGTCCACGGCGGCGTCGCGAGCATAGCGGCCCTGGCCATCGAGAATCATGACCTTGACCTGCTGGTAGGGCAATCGCAAACCGATGCTGCCGATCTTGCGCTCGCCGTCCTTGGGGTTGACGCACGAGGCACAGGTGGATTCGGTCAGGCCGTAGCCTTCGAGCACCTTCATGCCCGAGTGGGCTTCGAAGCGCCGGAAGAGTTCGACGCTCAAAGGAGCGGCCCCGCAGATCAGGTAGCGCAGCGAGGAGATGTCGGCGCCGGCCACCGGGATATCCAGCAGCACCGAAAGCACGGTGGGTACGCACGAGAAGAAGACCGGCTTGAAGTGTTCGACGATCTTATAGAAGTTCTTCATGATCGACGGGTTGCGGTAGCCGGCGGCGGAGAGAATCACCACCTCGCCGCCCAAAGAGAAGGGCAACAGGCCGGTGACGCAGGTGCCGTTGCAGTGGAACAGCGGCAGGCCCACCATCACCGCGTCACCCGGCTGCATCGAGGTGGCCGCCATCAGGTCCCAGCTCAGGGCCACCTCGTTGAAGTGGCTGCGTTTGGCCAGCTTGGGCCGGCCCGTGGTGCCGCCGGTGTGGTAGAGCGAGGCGATGTCGTCGGGATCGATGGTGCGATTGAAGGTCAAGCGGTCACCGGCATAACGCTCCACGGTCTCCTCGTACCCGTAGATCTTCTCGGCCGGGTCCGAGGGCCCCATCACCCGGATGACGGCCTTGAGGCTGGGAATCGATTTGCGGATAGCCTCCACCTTGGGCCAGATGTCGCTGCCCGGCATCTCTCCAAGGGCCACCAGTACCTTGGTGCCGGCCGCCTGGCAGATCTCTTTGATCACGGAGGCTTCGAGCATGGGGTTGATGGGGTTGGCGATGCCGGCCGTTTCGGCGCCCCACAGGACGAAGTGGGTCTGGGGCAGGTTGGGCAGCAGATAGGTGACGACATCGGTGGGGCCGACGCCCAGGTCGGCCAGCCAGTTGGCCGTCTGCCGGATCTTGGCCATGAATTGGCCGTAGGTCACCCGCTGGGGGCTTTGGTAGCGATCGCCGTCGGCGATGAAGCTCATGGCGACGGCCCCGGGGTTGATGGCCGCCCCGGCGCCGATCAGTTCATAGGTGCTCTGGGCTTTGATTCTCTGGGAAAGGGGCACTTTTTCGATGGCTTCAATGTCGGACAGGTTCCTGATGGTAAATGTCTCGCCCATTACTACTCCTCCTTAGGGCCATCGGCCGTTGCGGCGGACCTATCCGCCGGACGGCGGCGATGGCGTCATTATCAGACGAAATCCCAGAGCCGGCCCGAAGAAATCCCGGGCGCAACTGAAACGCCGGGCGCAGCGGGCGCTCCAGGCATCCAGATGCCAACTGCCGCCGCGGATCACACGGTCGTCGGTCTTGGCCGCGATCACTGGGTTTCTTCCAACGGCCCGGTGATAAGCATCTTCGGTGAAATAATCCCGGCACCACTCCCACACGTTGCCGCTCATGTCGAAAAGTCCCAGGCCGTTGGGTGCTTTCGTGCCCACGGGCTGGGTCCGGCCCTGGCTGTTGGCCTCATACCAGGCCAGGGCGTCAATGCGGTCGCCGCCGGCATAGAGCTCGGGCTTTCCGCCGCTGCGGGCCGCATACTCCCATTGGGCCTCGCTGGGCAGATCGAAGATGTAGCGGCCCTGGTGCCTTTCGGTCAGCAGGCGGGCGAAGGCAACGGCCTGTTCCCAGTCCACCTGCTCCACCGGCAGGTTCGGTCCTTCGTGCTTGGATGGGTTTTCCGCCATCAGCCGCAGCCACTGCTCCTGGGTCACGACGAAGCGGCCCAGGTAATAATCGTCGAGGCTCACCTCGTGCACCGGCAGTTCCGTCGGCATGCCTTGGCCGAAGGTGTCGCCCATCTGAAAGGTGCCGCCGATAATCCGCACCATTTCCAGGCCGCAGATGGCGTCGGTGAAAAGCGCTGGAAGCGGCGCCGGTGCGGGCGGTCGTTCCTCGGGGTCGCAGTGGGGACAGGCGACCTGCCCCTTGGCCAGCCGCCGTTGACAACGCGGGCAGAGCAGCAGGGCCTCGCACTGGGGACAGCGCTTCCAGGCCTCCTTGACCGGCTCGGCGCAGGCAGGGCAAACCAATGCCTGCAAGCGGGTTTCGCACATGGGACAGATGCGCCAGGTGGGCTGGACCGGCTCGTGACAACCAGGGCAAAGGGATGGTGGCGGTTTCTGGGTCATAGGTTTGGTTCTATATCCTGTGCCGGCAATGCCGGAGCTGAAAGAGTGCACTGACTTTTTATAATGAGCCCGGTGACCGTTGACAACCCGATTCTTGAAACCCCGGAAGCTCGTCTATTCGGCCCGCAAGGCCTCGATGGGGTCCAGGCGCGCGGCGCGCCGGGCCGGCCAGACACCGGCCAGCAGCCCGATAAAGACGGCCAGCAGTTCGGCGAAGAGCACATAGCGCCACGGCGTATGGGTGGGCAGGGCCGGCACGACATGCCCCAGCAACCAGGCGCCGCCGGCGCCGAGCGTCAACCCGGCCAGGCCCCCCAGGCCGGACAGCACGATGGCCTCGCCGATAAAAAGCGCCAACACCTGCCCGCGGCCGGCGCCCAGGGCCCGCAGCAAACCGATCTCGGCGGTGCGTTCGTGCACGGCGATGGTCATGATGGTGAGGATGCCCACACCGCCCACCAGCAACGAAATACCCCCCAGGGCGCCCACGGCCAGGGTGAGGATATCGAGCACCGATCCCAGAACGTCCAGCATCTGGTCCTGGGTGATGATGGTGAAATCCTCGTCCCCGTGCAGGGTGATAAGCAACTCCTTGGCGCGCCGGGCCACATCCTCCGAACGGCTGCCGGCCGTATAGAGCAGGTCGATCTCCATCAGGCTGTCGCGGTTGAAAAGGGCCATGGCCCGGCCGGCCGGGATGTAGACGGCGTCATCCAGATCGAACCCCAGCATCTGGCCTTTGGACTCCATCACGCCCATGATGCGGTACTGCTCGC
Source organism: Deltaproteobacteria bacterium (assembly GCA_021819735.1). Lineage (GTDB taxonomy): Bacteria > Desulfobacterota > Desulfobacteria > Desulfobacterales > Desulfosarcinaceae > Desulfatitalea. The sequence continues at coordinate 22,582 of JAKAFO010000032.1, read as the reverse complement.
TGCCGATACGCAGCCGCTGCCCCAAAGGGTTTTGGTCGCCGAAGAGCTCTTTTTTGACCGTGCTGCCCAGCACCACGAAGGCGCGCGCGCTGCGCGGATCGTCCGGCGGTAGAAACCGACCTTGGGCCACCCGAATCTGCCACACCTGGGGCGCGGCGGACCCCACACCGAAGACATAGGTCCGGCGGCTGCGCTGTTCGAACTCCACAGCGGCATTGCCCTGGATGACCGGCACGGTGGCGATCACCCGCGGCAGCCGCGCAAGGGCCAGGGCATCGGCCAGACTCAGGGGCCGCACATTGCTGATCACCCCACCGGATAACCCGGTGGTGTTGGTTTTGCCGGGGGTGATGCCGATCAGATTGGTGCCGAACTGGGTGAATTCGGCCAGCACATAACGATGGATGCCCTCTCCCAGCGAGGTGAGCAACACCACCGCGGCGATGCCTACGGCAATGCCCAAGGCCGTGAGGAAGCTGCGCAGGCGATGGCTCACCACGGCATTTAAGGAAAGGGATATGGTGTCTCGCAGAAACATTCTATCTTTCTTCTGTTCGTCTTTTCTTCGGTTCACCCATTCATCCAACCCCCACCATCAGCGCCGCGACAGGGCCACGACCGGATCCATTCGGCTGGCCCGCCGGGCCGGCAAAACCCCGAAGACCAGGCCGGTGGCCAGGGCTACGCTGACGGCGGTGACCGGGGACCAGACCGGCACGCTCAAGGGAAATTCGGGGAAAAGTCGGGCCAGGACCCAGTGGCCGGCCAGGGCCAGCAGCAGGCCCGCGGCGGCCCCCACCAGCGAGAGCATGGCCGCCTCGGCGAGAAACAAGCGCTGGATCTGCTTGCCCGGCGCCCCGATGGCCTTGAGCAGGCCGATCTCGGCCGTGCGTTGGGAAACGGCGATGAGCATGACGTTCATGATCAGAATGCCGGCCACCGCCAGGCTGATGGCCGCGATGCCGCCCACGGCCAGGGTCAAGGCCTTGAAGATACGATCGAAGGTGGCTAACAAGGCGTCCTGGGTGATCACGGTCACGTCCTCTTCCCCCTCGTGCCGCTCCCGGATAATCTCCAAGACGGCTTGTTTGGCCCGCGGGATCGCTTCCCGGCTCTGGGCCTGGACCAAAATGCGGAACAGGGAGGCCCGGTTGAAGAGGGCGGCAGCGGACGCCACGGGAATGAAGGCGACCTCCCCCAGGTCGGTGCCCAGGGACTCGCCCTTCTTGGTCAGCACGCCGATCACCCGGAAGCGGCGCGGGCCGATGCGCACGAAAGAGCCCAGGGGCGAAGCGTTGCCGTAGAGCTCGTTTTTCAATTTTAGGCCCAGCACGCAAACCGCTTCGGCGCGGCCGACCTCGCCCGGCGGCAGGAAGCGGCCCTGGGCCATCTCCAAATTGCGCACCGCATACATGTCGGCGGTGGTGCCCATGATCACCGCTTCGCGACTACGATTGTCGAGGGAGACGGGCGCCGCTCCGAGCATGAGCGGCGCCACGCGGCGCACGGCGCTGCTGCGGGTCAGGGCCTGGGCATCGTCCACAGTCAAATCCCGCGGGGTCTGGCCCAACAGGGGCGGCGGACCGCCCACGGTCTCCGAGCGGCCGGGCAGCACGATCAACAGGTGGGTCCCCAGGGCGGTGAATTTTCCGGCCACGTAGCGCCGGGCGCCTTCACCCAAAGAGGTCAGCAGCACCACCGCCGCCACGCCGATGGCCATGGCCAGCAGCATCAATCCGGTGCGCAACGGATAGCCCGATAGCGAGCGGGCGCAGAAGCGAACCACGTCTTCAGCTTTCATGCGCCGCTCCACTGTCGGAAACGATCCGTCCGTCCGACATGCGCACCTGGCGGCGCGTGCGTCGGCCCAGCTCCGGATCGTGGGTCACCATGACCACGGTCATCCCCTCGGCATTGAGGGTTTCGATGGTCTGGATCACCTCGTTGCCCGAGGCGCGGTCCAGGTTGCCGGTGGGTTCGTCGGCCAGCACCAGGGCCGGCCGCATGATGGTGGCCCGGGCGATGGCCACGCGCTGGCGTTGCCCGCCGGAAAGCTGGTCGGGTCGGTGTTTGGATCGTTCGGCCAACCCCAGCCGTGCCAGGGCCGCGGCCACGCGCTCCTTGCGTTCGGATGGCTCGACGCCGGCCAGGGTCAGCGGCAGTTCGACGTTCTCGGCGGCGGTCAAACGGGGAATCAAGTGGAAGAATTGAAAGATGAACCCGATCTTGTGGCGCCGCAACTCGGCCTGCTGGCGGTCGCTGAGATGGGTGGCATCGCGGCCGTCCAAGCGATAAACGCCTTGGTCGGGGCGATCGAGCAGGCCCAGGATATTGAGCATGGTGGATTTGCCCGATCCCGATGGCCCCATGATGGAGAGATACTCGCCGGGTCGCACCGCCAGGTCCACCTGGCGCAGGGCGTAGACCCGCTCGTCACCCACCTCGAAAATGCGTTCGATGTTCTCCAGGCGGATCACGGGGTCTCCTCCAGGCGCACGGCGCGAACGCCGTCCCTCAGTCCCGGAGCGTCCACGTTAAGCACGACCTGCTCTTCGGCGGCGAGCCCTTCGAGCACCTCGGTCCACTGCCAATTGGAGAGGCCGGCCTTGACGGTGCGAGCCGTCAGGCGGCCGTCCTCGAGAACATAAACCGTGCGGCCTTCGGTAATGGCTTCGGTGGGCACGCGCACCACACCGGTGCGCGTGTCGAGAATCACTTCGATATCCGCACTGTATCCCGCCAGCAGGGCATCCTTATCGGCGTTGTTATCGAAAGCCACCTCCACTTCCACCGTACGCGCCTGTTTTTCGATATCCAGCACATAATCGGCGATGCGGCGCACACGGCCCTGGAAGTGGCTGTCCCTGAAGGCATCCATGGTGATGCGCGCCGGCATGCCCACCTGGATGCCCGCGGCGTCCACCTCGTCGATGGGCGCGGCCACGTAGAAGCAGGCATTGTCGATGATATCCACGGCCGGCGGCGTGGGAATGCCGATGGGCGAAGGGGTGACGAACTCGAACAACTCGCCGGTGATTTCGGCGATCACGCCGTCGAAAGGCGCCAGCAACTGCGTACGGGCGATGTTGGCGCGGCTGACGGCCACCTTGGCCTCGATCACGCCAACCTCCGTGCGCCGGGCCTGGCACTCCGCCCCCAGGGCGGTGGCTTCGGCCACGGCATTTTCGGTGCGATCCTCGGTAACGACATCCTTTTGGCGCAATTGGACCAGTCGCTCGGCGCTGCGCTGAGCCACCTCGGCTTTGAGGCAGGCGGCATGGGCGCGGCTCTTGGCGGCCTCCACCTCCCGTTCGGCCAGCAAAGACTGGGCTTTCAAATCGACGTTCCACAGTTCGAGCAGCAACTGTCCGGCTTTGACCTGATCCCCCTTTTTGATCGGCAGCGCGGCAATCTGGCCGCCGATGCTGGGCGAGAGCTTGGCCCGGCGGCACGCCTTGACCGTGCCGGCCCGGGTGTTGGCCACAGTCCGTTCCACCGTGCCCCGGGTGACCATCTGAAGCGTAACCCTCACCGGATCGGGCCGGGTGCCCCGCCAGACTACCAGCGCCAAAGCAACCACCGCCACCACGGCAAAGGCCCATTTCAGTGAAAGTCGGGACATAGATCCAATCCTTCATTGGTGCTTTGCATTTAAATCGATTGTAAAAATCTGAATCGCAAATAACACGAGGAGGTGAAGGCCGCCAAGAAAAACAGGTGAGTCATCGCTTGAAATGAAACGGGCCGGGCAAGCCCGCGACGAGGTCGCGGCCCACGCCGGCCCATGAATATCGGCTATCCGATCAGGATTATTTCTTTTTGCCGTCGAAGGTGCCCATGCCGTAAGAACCCAGGTCCACGCTGCCCTTCATGGTGGCGCCGTCGGATTTGCCTTTGTACACCATGTCGATGCCGCCGGAGTTGAATTTGATTTCAAACTTCTCGCCTTTGATTTTGCCCTTCAAGGGAGCGGTGCCAAAAGCGCCGGTATAGGTGCCGGACAGCTCGGCGCCTTCCTGCTTGATATCGAGAACCGGGTTGCCGGTGCCGCTGGGGGTCTCGACCGCCAAATCCCAGATGCCGGTAATGTCAACAGCCTTGTCGGCCGCTTGAGCCAATGAAGCGCCCATGACCAGTCCAACCGTCAATACGACCAATGCCAACAAACTCACAGCTTTCTTCATACTTTCCTCCCAAAAGAATGAATTGTACCGATAGCTTATGCTACGGCATTTTCAAGCGGCAACAGCATGGTGCCGCGCCTGAAAACCGGTTCATGAAAATTCACACTGTTCACTAACTTTTCCGGGGATTGTATAATTGGATGGATAAGAGTCTTTACGCATAGACGATCCGGGATGTGCTCTCACCAACAATCTTTTGTTCGGCCAGCTTGGGTTTACCCGCGAGTCCTAATCCGCTTGAGATGGCGTAATTATTAACCCAGTTAAAAATTGAATTCAAGTCATTTCTGGGAGCCGGCCTAATTGGAGAGGAATGCCGCATGCCTGTTCAAGCGCTTCTTATGCCACGAAAGCAGTTGTTTTGTTGGTTGATCCACATTCCCCTTTTGGATTAAGAAAGGAAACATGCACGCCGATATAGATGACGTGGTATGTGGCCCAAAGCTGCTCTGCACATCATCGCTCAAAGGAGAATCCTTATGGCAAACAACAACCTTGTTTTTTTGGAAAACCTGGAATGGTTCGATGAATCTGGCCAAGAACTGGTCCATCGCTTGCCTGAAGGGGGTTCCGGAGAAATCAAATGGGGTGCCCAGCTCACCGTGCGCGAAAGCCAGGTGGGTGTCTTCTATTACAAAGGCAAAGCCGTGGAAGCCTTCGGTCCCGGCCGGCACACCCTGACCACCGGCAACATCCCCATCCTGACCAAGATCGCCAGTATCCCCTGGGGCATGAGCAGCCCGCTGCGCGCCGAAATGTACTTCGTCAATATGAAGACCTTCACCAACCTCAAATGGGGCACCCGGGACCCGGTGGCTTTCAAGGACAGCGAGCTGGGTTTGGTCCGGCTGCGCGCTTTCGGGGTCTTCAACATGCAAGTCGTACAACCGGTGCTCTTCATCAACCGCATGGTGGGCACCCAGGGCATATTCACCACCGAAGCCATCGAAGAGTATTTGAACCGCGTGATCGTTTCGCGCTTCAACGACTTCATGGGCGAAGTCATCGATTCGCTCCTCATGCTGCCCGCCAAGTATGACGAGCTTTCCCAGGGCCTGGCCAAGCGCTTGCAGGAAGACTTTTCCCATTTCGGTCTAGGACTCTCCCATCTGTACATCAATTCGGTGACGCCGCCGCCCGAAGTGCAGCAGGCCATCGATGACCGCAGCCGCATGGGCGTTTTCAAAGATATGAACAAGCTGATGCAGATGAAAACCGCCATGGCCATGGAGAAAGCCGCGGACAGCAGCGCCGGCGGCGAAGGCATGGGCGCCGGCCTGGGCCTGATGATGCCGGCCATGCTGGCCCAATACTTCGCCCACCCGCTGGCCCAGGGACAGCCCGGGCCCGGCAGCCAACAGCCGGCGCAGGGAGACTTCCGTTGCCGCGAGTGCCATCAGCCCATTCCGGTGGAAGCAAAATTCTGCCCCAGTTGCGGCCATCAGCAGTTGGTCATCACCCAATGCACCCAATGCGGCAAGAACCTGACGGCCGGCGCCAAGTTCTGCTCGCGCTGCGGTCATCCGGCGGCGCAAAAACCCCAGCCCAAAAAATGCGTCCGGTGCGGCGTCGAAAATCTTGCCGACGCAACGTTTTGCGCGCAGTGTGGGGAAAGGTATTGATCTTTGACCTCTTTTATCATCGAACACCAATGCCCGCGCTGCGGCGGTCCGGCCGAACTGCAAGAAAGTGACCGCTTGTTTCGTTGCGTCTATTGCCGAGCCGGCTCCTATTTGAGCGTGCCCGATTACTTCCGCTATGTGCTGCCGAACAAGGCTCCGTCGGGCAAAGAGTTAATTTACTTCCCTTATTGGCGTTTCAAGGGGATGCTCTTCTTCTGCGTGCCCGGGCAGATTAAAAACAACTTCGTGGATATCAGCCAGCAGGCCATCGCCTCGCCCCATTTTCCCTTTTCCTTGGGGTTTCGCAGTCAGACCCAAAAATTGCGCTTGGCCGGCAGCGACTGCCAGGGCCTCTTTTTAGAGCCGCGCGCCGCCAAAGCAGATCTGCTCGAGCGCCTCAACGCCAATTTGAGCCTCAGGATGCCCCAACCGATTCTGCTCAATGCCCAGATCGGCGAAACCTATAGCTTGCTCTATGCGCCGTTCTACCTGGAATCCCGGTTGATGGACGCCGTCTTGAACGAGCCTACGGAAAGCGGGACGGCCGAGCAGATCGAGCCCTTGCTGAGCCAGGCGCACGACCCGAGCTGGCCGATCGCCTTCATTCCCACCCTCTGCCCCCAATGCGGATGGGATCTGGAGGGCGAAAATGACGCGCTGGCCTTGACCTGCCCCAATTGCGCCTCGGTGTGGATGGCCAAGGGCCGCCGCCTGGAACGGCTACAGGTCGTGCATCAGCCCGATTGGCGTCCGGGCACGGTATTCCTGCCTTTCTGGCGCATCGAAGCCGACGTCGGCGGCTTGACGCTCAACAGCTATGCCGACCTGGTGCGCGTGGCCAACCTTCCCCGGGTGGTCCAGCCGGGCTGGGAAGATTTGCCTTTTTACTTCTGGACGCCGGCCTTCAAGGCCCAACCCCAGCGTTTTCTCTCCATCGCGGCCCAGGTCACCACCTGCCAGCCCCGCGAAGAGATTGTGGCCGGACTTCCCCAGGGCAGCACCGCACACGGCATCAACATGCCGGCCGAGGAGGCATTGGAAAGTTTGGGACTGATCCTGGCATTTAGCGTGAAGCCACGGCCGCGCATGGAAGCCGTGATCGGCAATCTACGCGTCACTCTCCGTCGTTTTCTACTGGTCTACCTGCCTTTCGAAGAAGGCCCCCATGAATTGATTCATACCGGCATGAACCTGGCCATCAGCAAAAATTTGCTCTCCCATGCCAAGAACTTATAGCCACCTATCATCGAGGCTTGTCATGCGCAAGCGCAACCGTCTACCGATAATCCTGGGCGCCCTGGTCGTGCTGTTTTTGGGCGCGGGTCTGCAATTCTTCTTCAATCCCCTGGGATTGGGGCCGGAACCGCCCATATTCCTGTCCAAGGAGTTCTTTGCCCAGCCGACAGAGGATTTAAGTTCCCTGACCCTTCTGGTGGATGGCCGGGAAGCCTTTGACAAGACGCTGGCCGCTATCGACGCGGCGGCTCAGGCCATCCATGTCCAGACCTTTATCTGGAAGGACGACGTTATCGGGCGCAAGGTGGTTTCCAGCTTGAAACGCGCATCCGAGCGAGGCGCGGCCGTCACGGTGCGCAAAGACATGGTGGGCACCGTCTTCGAACTGGGAGATCTGCTGGCCGGAAAACCCAGCCCGGTCTTCACCGGCGCCGGCTTGAAAGATTTTCCCGGGATCGACGTGCAACTGGACCTCTTCGGCGACACCGATCACAGCAAATACTTCATCGTGGATCACGGCTTGACGATTCTGGGCGGCATGAACATCGCCGACGAATATCACACCCAGTGGCATGATTATATGGTTTGCATTGCAAGCGAGGTCTGGACCCGCGCCTTCGAAGAGAGGGTGTTCAAAGGCGTGGGGTGGCCCACTGCGACCCCGTTCGTCGTCGCGGTCAACGACCGGAAGGCCACTGAGATCCAAACCGCACTGATCGAAATGATCGACCACGCGGTTGAAACCCTCATTATCGAGCATGCCTATTTTTCGGCGGATGCCATCATCGCCGCCGTCCGGCGCGCCGCCCGGCGGGGCGTGCAGGTGGACATCGTCCTGCCCTCGGAACCGGACACCCACGGCCCCGCCAACAAGGTCACCATCAACCAGTTGCTGGCATCCGCCTTGGGTCCCAAGCTGCGGTTGTTTTTCTATCCGGGCATGTCCCACGCCAAAGTGGCCCTGGCCGACGGCGTCCTCGCGGCCGTGGGCTCGGCCAACCTGACCCCCCGCAGCATGTGGAGCAGCAAGGAGATCGTGCTGTTCGCCCACGGTCGCCCGGAGGATGCCTTCATCCGCAAGCTGCGCGACCAGCTCGCCGCGGACATCGCTGCCAGCCGGCCCGTGACCGCGCCGTTTGCGCTCAGCTTCGGCGATCGGATCAAGGCGCGGGTGGGCAAGTATGTGTGGTAGTTGTCGCCTTGAATGCGGCCATCGTTAGGTTCTTTTGCACCATCTCTTCGTCTCCCGTCATTTGGGCTGACTGCGCGCTCCTGCGGCCCAAGCCGCGCGTAGGACGTATTCCGACATCATCTTCCTGAATCCGCCTACATTAAAATCAGATCGGCGCTTATACCGCCGCCTTCCCGCTACCCTTATTATCGGCTCAAAATCGGCGCGAGGCGATAGTACGTCCATGTGGCACTCGCGGCGCTCGCGCCTGGAATTCGAGATCGCCCCGAAAAGGGGCCATAAACCCGATCAAAGGGCCATAGGAGGCAACATGATTTTAAATCAAAATTCCAAATTCATCCGTTACTTCTTCGTTGCTTTATTCCTTGTGTCCTGCCTGGGATTGACCCAGTGCCAGCCGACATCCACACAAGCCGCGGCCGTCAAAACCGAATCGGTTGCAACGCCGAGCAGCGACCAGGCAGTCCTGGAACTGAGCCATTCCATCTCCAGAGTGGCCAGGAAAAACATTCCTGCCGTGGTTCACATCGAGGTCACCCAGAGCCAGGAAGTCAACGACCCTTTGCAGCCTTTCGAAAGCAATCCCTTTTTCCACTTCTTCTTTAACGCGCCACCGAATGGCCCGCACAAATTCAAACGCGAACTCAAGGGGTTGGGCACCGGCATGATTATGGATGCCGAGGGCGACATCCTGACCAATAACCATGTGGTGTCCGGGGCCACTGCCATCCAGGTTTTGCTGGCGGATGGCAACCAGTACGAGGCCAGCGTCGTGGGCACCGATCCGAAAACCGACCTGGCCGTGATTCGCGTCAAAGTCAAAGGAGAATTGCCGCATGTGAGCTTCGGCAACTCCGATTCTATGGAGGTCGGCGACTGGGTCGTCGCCATCGGCCACCCACGCGGCCTGGATCAGACGGTCACCCAAGGAATTATCAGCGCTAAACATCGCCGGGGCATTCTGGACCCCACCAGCTACCAGGACTATTTGCAAACCGATGCCGCCATCAATCCAGGCAACAGCGGTGGGCCGCTGCTCAATCTGAACGGCGAGGTGATCGGAGTAAATGCAGCCATCGTATCCGAGTCAGGCGGTTTTGAAGGTATCGGCTTTGCCATTCCGAGCAATATGGCGCTGCATATCGCCCAGCAGTTGATCGCCACCGGCAAGGTCCAGCGGGGCTGGCTCGGGGTCAGCATTCAAGACATGACGCCCATGTTGGCCAAGAAGATGAAGCTGCGTATCGACAAGGGCGCACTGGTGAACGATGTGGTGCAAGGCAGCCCGGCCGAAGCTTCCGGTCTCAAGAAAAATGACATCATTATCGATTACCAGGGGCGTGCCATCACCGATGCCGCCAGCCTGCAGAACGAAGTGGCCAATACCGCCAACGGCCAGGAGGCGACGCTAACGATCATGCGTGATGGTGAATCCAAGTCGTTCAAGGTCAAAGTCGGAGACCTCCAAACAGCGGTCAAGAAGATGGCGGCCTCGGCAGAAAATCGTATGGGGGCCACCATCCGAACGGTCACCGAAAAGGAGGCGCAGCAGTATGGGATGCAGGAGCCGATGGGCGTCGCCATCGAAGCCCTGCAAAAAAATGGTCCCCTGGCTGCGGCTGGTTTTGAAGTCAATGACATCATCACCAAAATTAATAACATCCCGGTCGAAGGGGTCGAAAGTTTTGCCGATATCGTCAAGGGCTTGCCGGCGAAACAAAGCGTGACGTTGACCGCCATCGATCATCGGACCGGCCAGATGGGGTATGCCCAAGTGGAAACACGTTGAGCGGGCACATCCATTTAACAGCGATTCTTCCCTGCGGGGGCTTCATGGGGACAGCCCCTCTCAGGGAAGACACCAACAACCAAGGAGGTAGTAAAATGAAGAAACTCATCCTTACAACGACATTGTTCTTTCTGGTCAATGCGGGAACGGCCATAGCGGCAGTCGATTTTATCCCGCCTTTTAACGGGCAGCATCGCACTTTGGCCAATGGCATTACCTATTACTCCGGCGGCGTGGGGATCACCGAACGCAAGCAAATGGAAGAGATGTCCAAAGGCTGCAACTTGAAGCTGATATTCGATTCCAAGTCTGGAAATTTTCTCTCGGCCGTCGCCGTTACGATCCAAGATGCCAAAGGCAACGTCGTGGTCGATGCGATCTCTAAAGGCCCCTGGTTCAGCGCCAAGCTTCCCGCCGGCACTTACCGGGTTAAGACCCACTTCGACCACCATGAGCGGGTTCAAAACGTAACGGTAACGCAAAAACCTCAGAACCTCATTCTGAGTTGGAACGCGTAAAGCCTCGGATCTTGGTTCCATCCATTGCAAGCCCCTCGGCCTGGCGAGCCTGAAGATCGGTTCGCCGGGCCGCCCCTCTCACCGAAGTACTTGACGGTTTCGTTGCAATCCAGGCGATGCATGTTGCTTGTCTAATCCTGCTTCTGACACTGCAGGGAAAAAATCAGGAAGAGCATTTCGGCGATGCCGGCGATGGCCTCGATGATTCGCCGCGCTTCCGCCGGCAAGTTACCGCCGCCGGTGATACACACGGTTTTGAAATAGGGACTTCGCTGACGCGAGCCAATAATGGATAAATCGTTGAGATCTTCTCCGGCTAAGATCGCACGGTTGCCGATACGCAGGGTCGATATCTCGTCGCCGAGCTTGCCTCGTCGACACTCTTTCAAGGTTCGTTGGTTGTCGAGCCCGATGATCCGGATGACGGCCCAGTCCGATTTGGCCAGCATCATGGTCTTGTCGGCCAAGATGCACAGCATATTCTTAAAATCGTTTCTGCTTTGGGGATAACGATCCAAATCGCAAAAAAGATTCTGGAGTTCCGAAACCTCCACATTCACCGTTCCAATGTAGTGATAGGCCTCGGATAGGGAGTTGGTCAGCATCCGCTGCTCCGCGGCCAATCGATCGATCCGTTCCCTGTTTTCTCGCAATCGCACCTCGTACAGCTTCGAAATGAGCAACGAGATCGAAAGTATCAACGCAATCAAAAACATTTCCAGCAGCTCCTCTTCGATAATGATGCGATCGCTCAGCACCAACTTGCCTCGGATGAAGAGCGGCATGGCGACGGCCGAGGCCCCTAAGGCTCCCATGATCAGAGCATAAACCCTTTTGTAAACACGAACTTTTTGGTTTGGATCGGACATCCAGGTCATAGTTCATCCTCCAGAATAAATGCCGATCGCGGGTAGGCTTGTTCTTCAGGGCCGCGACGGCGGTTGTATTTATCCTCTCTGCTTGGCCGGCATACTGGTCCGGAAGTTTGCGGATGGGGATCTCGTTGCAACGGCCGGACGTAAAGCACCCAAGGCGCACTTCCTCACAGGTCGTCGCCGGGCCGCTTATCGGACACGAGGAGATGGATCATGCGCTCAAACTCCAGCGTCTTGTTGAAAAATTCATCGGCGCCGGCATCGAAGCTTTGCCGGCGATATTGGGGGTAGTCGTAATTGGTCATGATGATAACTGCCATCTTAGGCCAGACGCTCTTGATTTGGGAGAGCAGCCAAAGCCCGCTTCTTCCCGGCAGGCGGATATCCAGCAAGACGATATCGGGCTGTAGGTCGCGAATGCCTTTGATGGCCTCTTCGGCAAGGCCCGCTTGTCCGATCACGCGCACCTGTTTGCATTCGGCCAGCAGCGCGATCAACTTTTGCCGGATGGCTATGGAATCGTCGACGATATAGATACGCTTCATGAAAACCGTCCTGTCCATTGGTAGCGTCAAGGTAACCCCCGAGCGACGATGAAGAAATAGGTGTCCATCTGATCTTGCGGTAAGCGCTTGGCGTATTTGATTGTCGGTGAATGTCCGACAAAGGCCAACGCGGCGGATCGGAAAGCAGAATCGAGGATAGGCGGTCGCCGCCTGATTTATTCAACCAGTTGATTTTGAAGGGCGTAATGGGTGAGATCGGCGTTGGTTTTCATGCTCATTTTTTCCAGAATTCGAGCGCGGTAAGTGCTGACCGTCTTAACGCTCAGATGGATGGATTCGGCGATTTCGCTGACCGTTCGCCCCGAAGCAATGGCGCAAAGGACTTGATATTCGCGATCCGAAAGTTTTTCGTGGGGCAGCTTGTCGACATCCGTATCCAACGCAAAAGCGATCTTCTCGGCCAGCGACGGGCTAATATACTTTCCCCCACCATAAACCTTGCGAATGGCGGTGATCAATTCCTGCGGTGCGCTCTCTTTGGTCAGGTAGCCGGATGCGCCAATACGCAAAATGCGCAGGGCATAGTTGGACTCCGGGTAGATGGTCAGGATCATGACCGGCAGTTTGGGCTTTTCGATCTTGATCTGTTTCAAAATATCCACGCCATCCATACCCGGCATCTTCAGATCCAGCAACACCAGGTCGAATACTTCCCGGCGCACCTTCTCCAGCAGTTCATGACCGTTGCCGGCCTCGGCGGCGACCATGATGTCCGACGCCTCGGCCAGGATCTGCTTCAAGCCGGCACGCACGATGGGATGATCGTCGGCAATAATCACTTTGATCATAGCGCATCTCCTTTCGCAGGCAGAGGCACGGCAACCGTCAGGCGAGTGCCCTGACCCGGTCCGCCGGCCCATTCGACCGTGCCGTTCCAAGGATAGAGTCTTTCGCGAATGCCGATCAAGCCGAAAGATCGGGGATTGTTAATTTCGGCTTCGGTGATGCCGCGCCCGTCATCGAGCACTTCCAGGACGAGGCAATCTTCCCGACCGGTGAGATGGACCGCGACATGACGCGCAGCGGCATGGCGCATCACATTGGTCAATGCCTCTTGGAAAATTCTAAAGACGGCGGTGGCCATCTCCTTGGGCAACGCCTCCGAAGGCAAATCCACGTGCACCTGGCAATGGATTCCGGTACGATTCTGAAACTCTTCGGACTGCCATTCGATGGCCGCCGCCAACCCGAAATCGTCCAGGATGACGGGACGCAGTTCCGCCGATACGTTGTGCAGGGTGCGCAACGCACCATCGATGACCTGGCCCATGGCATCCAATTTTTCCTGAACCGGATTTGCGAGTTTGGGCAAATGGCTATTGAGCCAGGACAGATCCATTTTTAGAATCGTCAACGACTGCCCGAAATCGTCATGAATCTCCCGGGCGATTCGGGTCCGCTCCGTTTCCCGGGCGTTCTGCAGGTAGGAGGCCAGGTTGCGCAGTTGTTCCCGGGAGCGGTCGAGCTTTTCGCGGGCTTGCCGCTCGCGAGATTCCCGCATTTCCAGAGCTGCTGCCATGTTATCGAACACGTGTGCCAGCTCAGATAGCTCGTTCCGGCCGCTCACGGGGCCTGCGCGCGCGTCCAGATCGCCGGCGGCGATCCTTTGACTGGCGCCCAATATCGCCCGGACAGGCCGGAGGATCAAAAGGTCGCTGGCCCACCAGGAGACCGCCACCGCCACCATGATGAATGTCCCCATGACCCACAGGCTATGCCAAAAAATCCGCCTGGACCCGGCAAAGGCCAGTTGCTGGGGGATCTCCAAAACCACATAGGCATGACGCCCGGTGACCGTGCTGGACACGGAGGCAAAGGCCTCGATCCAGGAGGCGCCATCCGCTTTGCGTATAATCTCGGTGCCGCTGGCCCGACCGGAGAACGCATCCCGTAGCGAGCGGTTTGCTTGCAAGACCCACTGCTGGGCTTGGGGATCGAATACAAGCCGATCGCCATCGGCATCGACCAGGGCCAAAACCGATCCTTTGGGCAGCTCTTCCAAAAATTTGGGTATGGAGCGATTCATCCAGTTCAAATTCAATGCCGCGAAAATCACCTTCGTAACCTGTTTGGATGCATTCATCACCGGCATGGCGAAATAGAGCACCGGTTGCCCGCCCACCCGCTCGGCTTTGTAGTTCCCGACGGCGAAATATCCAGTTCTTACCGCCTGAACGAACCAGTTGCGAGATCCAAAATCGGTCGATGGGTCCATGCTCGGTGCGCTGGCGGAAACATGGCCATCGACGCTCAAAATGCCGAGCTGGCAATACCCCGGGGAGTGATTCAACAGGCTGTGCAGCACAGAGACCAGCTCCTGCGGAAGGCACTGGGTGCCGCCCACAAGTGCTACCATGGCCGCCAGCAAATGGCGAGCCGATTCGACTTGCTGGTTTTCCTCGCTTGCGGCGGCCCGAGCGATCATCATGGCCTTGTTCAGGATGGCATCCCTTTCGCTGCGTTGCTGTTCGTTGACCGCATGAAAAAGCAACGCGCAGCCAGGAATAGAAACGATCAAAATCAGAAGATAGAGTCGGCTCCTCAAACTTGCAGTTATCACGGCCTTCATAAGTGCACCTTGCTTTGCTCATCATCAATAGGGCTGCATGCCGCTGAGGGAAAAGATCCCCTCCTATAGCGCCATGCAGCGGGAAAGCGCAAGCTCGCCATGTCCAGGATGGCAAGCAGCGGAAAACCAATTGCAGGAGTGGCTCAAATCCGACCCATTTTCGGCAATGTCATACATCGACATATCCAGTATTGTTCGTATCTTGCTGTTTATTTATATTTTTTTAGATTCGATCGCGAATAGGAATATACATCTACACATATTGAATTCTATCCAGCGATAGTGTAAGGGTCACACATGCATGGAACCCATTCAACCTCCCCGATCGACCCAAGCAGGTGCATGCTACCGACCTCCGCCACGGTTCGGTTCGACCCAAAATCACCATAACACCAATCATCAGGGGGCAACATGGCAGTCTCGACCAAGAAGATCAAATCGACCGCTTCCGCTTACGCCTATCAACTGCTGATCAAACATCTGCTGCGCACGCCGCTGATCTATACGCCCCGGCAGGAGATCGTCTACCGCGACAAAGCGCGCTACACCTACACCGAATTCAATGCCCGGGTGAACCGGTTGGCCAACGCCCTGACGGCTTTGGGGGTCAGGCCCGGGCAAACCGTAGCGGTGATGGACTGGGACAGCCACCGCTACCTGGAGTGCTTCTTCGCCATTCCCATGATGGGCGCGGTTTTGCACACCATCAATATCCGGTTGACGCCCGAGCAGTTGATCTACACCATCAACCATGCCGAAGACGACGTGATTCTGGTCAACCGGGAGTTTCTGCCCATGCTCGAAGCCGTCAAGGACCGCTTCGAGACCGTGAAGAAGATCGTGCTGCTGAGCGATGAAAGCGGCCCGGCCCAGACGACTCTGAACCTGGACGGCGAGTACGAGGCCCTGCTGGCCGCCGGTGCCGACAGTTACGACTTTCCCGATTTCGAGGAAGAGAGCATCGCCACCACCTTTTACACCACCGGCACCACCGGGTTGCCCAAGGGGGTCTTCTTCAGCCATCGCCAGATCGTGCTGCACACCTACACCATCATGGCCACCTACAGCGCCTACAAGTCCCAGGCCAACCTGGACTCTTCCGATGTCTACATGCCCATCACGCCCATGTTTCATGTGCATGCCTGGGGCGTGCCCTATCTGATGACCCTGCTGGGCGCCAAACAGGTCTACCCCGGCCGCTACGAGCCCGATCTGCTCCTCAAGCTCTTCGCCGCCGAGGGGGTCACCTTCTCCCACTGCGTGCCCACCATCCTGCACATGCTGCTGACCAGCCCGGCGGCCAAGAACACCAATCTCAAGGGCTGGAAACTGATCATCGGGGGCGCGGCCCTGCCCCGGGGATTGGCCCAGGCGGCCATCGATATGGGCATCAATATCTTCGCCGGCTACGGCATGTCCGAAACCTGCCCGGTACTCACCGTGGCCAATCTCAAACCGCACATGCTCTCCTGGAGCATGGAAAAACAGCTTCCGATACGTTGCCGCACCGGCCTGGCGGTGCCCAACGCCTATGTGGAAGTTGTCGACCCCAACGGCAAGCCCCTGCCCCACGATGGCGCCAGCACGGGCGAAGTGGTGGTGCGCACGCCGTGGCTGACCCAGGGGTACCTCAAGGACCCGGAGAAGAGCGAAGAGTTGTGGGCCAATGGCTGGCTGCACACCGGCGATATCGGCCAAATCGACGCGGAAGGCTACCTGCAGGTGACCGACCGCCTCAAGGATGTGATCAAGACCGGCGGCGAATGGATCTCTTCGCTGGCCCTGGAAGATATCATCAGCCGCCATCCGGCGGTGAGCGAAGCGGCGGTCATCGGCGTGCCGGACAACAAATGGGGCGAGAGCGCCATGGCCCTGGTGGTGCCCAAGCCGGAGTTCAAGGATAAAGTGACCGAAGAGGAACTCAAGGATTTCTTCAAACGCTTCGTGGATGAGGGGCTAATCCCCAAGTACGGCATTCCCAAGCGCATCCTCATCGTGGACGCCATTGCCAAGACCAGTGTGGGCAAACTCAACAAAAAAGAGCTGCGCAAGCAGTACAACTGATAAGGAGTTCGGATGGCGCACCCCAACGACAACAAGGTCATGAGCGCAAAAGAGGCCGTCGCCCGTTTCGTGCATGACGGCGATGCCCTGATCATCGGCAACTACACGGTGGGCACCTGCGCGGAGCTGGTCTTCGAGATCTGCCGCCAGGGCCGCAAGCACTTTACCCTCTACTCCCAGTCGGGCATCCTGGATGTGGATGTCCTGATCAACGCCGGCTGCGTGGACCGGCTGGTCACCACCTACGTGATGCGCTCGGGGGGCAAAAAGGGCGGCGGCGCGGTCGAACGCGCCCTGCAGGCCGGCACCTTGGAGATGGAAGATTACACCAACTTCAACTACAACGCCCGCCTGATGGCCGGCATGCACGGTTTCACCTTCATGCCGGTCCTGGAAGGGGTCATGGCCACCGATCTCTTCCGCAAGCGCGGCTTCATGGGCGACGACAAGTACCGCGTCATCCCCTGCCCCTACACGGGCAAGCAGGTCCTGACCGTGCCGGCGGCCAATCCCGACGTGTGCATCGTGCATGTTCAGCGCGCCGACCGCCACGGCAACGCCCAGTACTGGGGCGCCATGGGCAGCGTGGCGGCCGCGGCGCTGTGCAGCAAGCGCATCATCGTCTCGTGCGAAGAGCTCGTGGAGCACGACGTGGTCCAATCGAGCCCTCATTTTACGATTATCCCGGCCTTCCGGGTCGACGCCGTGGTACAGGTCCCCTGGGGCGCGCACCCCACGGAAGTATTGGGCTATTACAATCAGGACAGCTTTTTCTACGGGTTGTTCCGGCAAGCCAACACCACGGCCGACGGCGCCCGAGCCTGGATGGACGAGTGGGTGTATGGCTGCCCTGATCGGGAGGCCTACCGCGACCGCTATGCGGCGCGCTTCGGCACGGGCATGATGGACAAGCTGCGCGCCAAGGCCTTCTACTCGGCGCCGGCCAACTATGGGGCGGCCTTTACGTCGGTGTGGGACGAAACCGGCCGCAACCGTCTGCTGGGCCTGACCCTGGAAGAGATCGAACAGAAGATGGCCGAAAGGGGGCTGCTCCATGAGTAAACCCTATACGCTCAACGAACTGCTGATCATCACCTGCGCCAAAGAGATCGAAGACTACCAGAACGTGATCCTCGGCGTGGGGCTGCCCACCACGGCCGGGGCCCTGGCCAAGGCGCTCTTTGCGCCGCATGCCACTTTGATGATGGAATCGGGCATCATCGACTTCGAACCCCTGGTGCCCCTGCACCACATCGCCGACGCCCACTCCTGCCGGGGCTTTTCCTATGCCACCGATCTGTTCACGGCCTTCACCATGACCTATCGCGGCTTCGTGGATGTCTGCTTCCTGGGCGTGGGCCAGATCGACAAGTTCGGCAACCTGAACACCACTTGCATCGGCGATTACGACAACCCGCAACTGCGCCTGCCGGGATCGGGCGGCGCCGCCGATTTCATCTCCTACGCCAAGAAGACCGTGCTGACCCTGCGCGGCGGCCAATTCGTGGAGAAGCTCGATTACTTCACGTCACCGGGCTACCTGGATGGCGGCGACAGCCGCGACCGCTCGGGGCTCTTCCCCCAAGGCAGCGGGCCTTCCATGCTGCTGACCACCAGGGGGGTGTTCCGTTTCGACGACCACACCAAGGAGATGTACCTGGCGCAGATCCACCCCGGCGTACGCCTGGAGGATGTGCGCAAGCAGATCCCCTGGGAGTTGAAGGTCTCGCCCCAGCTCACCGTCACCCCGCGCCCCAGCGATGCCGAGATCGATTTCGTGCGCCGCTTCGCGCCGGCCGAATCCCTGGGCCGCGAAGCGGCTACCGAACTGGCCATCGCCCATGCCGTGGACCGTGCCCAGGCCCGGGGAAAGAATGGAAAAGGCTGAACACTTATGCAAACTTTTTTCGATCCCCGCTCGGTGGCCGTGGTGGGCGCCAGCGCCAAGAACCTGGGCAACCATGTTGTTTTGAACCTCAAGGCCGGATTTAAAGGTCCGATCTATCCGGTCAACCCCAACTACCCGCAGATCGAGGGGTTGCCCTGCTATCCCTCCATCGATGCCATTCCCGGCCAGTTGGATCTGGCCATCGTCATCGTGCCGGCTCAGATGATTCCCACGGTGCTGGAAGCCTGCGCCCGCAAAGGCACCCGCCGGGTGATCATCGAGAGCGCCGGCTTTTCCGAGACCGGCCCCGAGGGCCGCGCCCTGCAGGCACGCTGCGACCAGATCGCCCGACCGGCCGGCATTCGCCTGTGGGGCCCCAACTGCATGGGCATCGTGGATGTGCGTCAACAGCACTTCTTCACTTTCATGCACCCCAACATCCGCAAGGAAGGATTGCTGCCCGGACGCATCTCGCTCATCGTTCAGAGCGGCATGATGTCGGCCATCTTCCTGGCCGAGCTGGCCCGCCGGGGCATCGGCGTGGCCAAGGCCTGCTCCATCGGCAACCGGGCCGACGTGGACGAGTGCGACTTGATCGAATACCTGGAGCAAGACCCCGACACGGATGTGATCGCCCTCTACCTGGAATCGATCTTGCGCGGCCGGCGCTTTACCGAATTGGCCCAGGCAGCCAAAAAGCCCATCGTGCTGCTCAAGGGCGGCCAGAGCCAGGCCGGCGCGAAGGCGGCCATGAGCCACACCAGCAGCCTAGCGGGCAACGCGCGCCTGCTCAAGAGCGTGCTCTCCCAAGCCGGCGTGGTCATGGCCGACAGCATCTTCCAGATGATGGACATGGCCCACACCCTGGCCATGCTGCCCCGCCTGAACCCGGCGGGCCGCGTGGCCATCATGACCTTGAGCGGCGGGGCCGGCATCCTGGCCTGCGACGCCCTGGAGCGCGGCGGCCTGACCATCGCGCCCTTGGCCGAGCAGACCCGCGAGCGCCTGGCCGAAGTGTTTCCGGCCTGGATGCCGCCCGCCAACCCCATCGATCTTTTCCCGGCCGTGGCCCAGCGGGGGCGCGTGGTGGCCTTCGAAAAAGCCTTCGCGGCGACCCTGGCCGACCCGGACATCGATGTGATCGTGATCCACTATGTGGCCGGCATCGATGCCGGGGTTCCCGATATCCAGGGCATGAAAAGCATGGCCGAACGAAGCCAAAAAACGGTGGTGTTCTGGTTGATGGGTCTGGCCGAAGGCAAGCGCCTGGTCAGTGAAACCGCTCGGAACGCCGGCATCGCCGTCTTCGACGACGCCACGCGTCTGGCCGAGTGCGTGGCCGCGGCGGCGCGCTTCAACGCCCGCAAGGCAGCCGCCGAATCCGAACCGCCCAGCGCCATCACCCCTCCCTCCGCGGCCGCCGCGCCCTTGTCCGTCGCGTCTCTGCTGTGGGACGAATTCGACAGCAAGCAACTGCTGCGCGACTGGCGCATCCCGGTGGTCGAAGAACGCATCGCCGCCGACGCGGCCCAGGCCTGCTCCTTTGCCCAACAGGTGGGGTTGCCGGTAGTCCTCAAGGGCCTGGTGCCCGGCAAAGCGCATAAAACCGAACACGGCCTGGTCAAGCTGGGCCTCAGTGACGAACGTCAGTTGGTGGAGACCTTCGCCGCCTTGCAGCGGCAAATGGATGGCCCCGGACGCATCCTGGTGCAAAAGCAGGTGGCCTTCGAGTACGAACTGATCGCGGGTTTCGTGCGCGACGATCAATTCGGCGCCTGCGTCATGTTCGGCCTGGGCGGTGTCTTCGCCGAACTGGAGCCGGATGTGGCCTTCGCCCTGGCGCCGCTGGACCTGGCCGCGGCCCTGCGGCTAGTGCGCGCCTTGCGGAACAGACGCTTGATCGAAGGCTTCCGCGGCATGACGCCACTGAAACAGGAAGTAATGGCCCAACTGCTGGTGGACCTGGGCCGCCTCGGGCAAGCCTATCCCCGGATCGCCCAAATCGACATCAATCCTCTCGTGGTGCGCGCGGGCCTGCCCATGGCCGTGGATGCCACTGTGGTGCTGAAATAAAGGAGAAGAGGAACCGGAAAATCCGCTATTGATCTAGGGTTGATGCTGGGGTAATAGAAGACCGCTTCAACACCCCTCGGATAAGATCAACCATGATATCGGAAACACCCGCGCATCAAAAGAATCCACGGGCGTATACGCTTCGCGCCCGGACCTTGGTCGAAATGCTCCACTTGCGCGCACGCAAGGAAGAACACTTCCTGGTCTTCATGGACATGCAAAACAATCCGCACCCCATCGGCGTGGCGGAAACGGTGGCGCGCTGCCAACAGGTGGCCCGCCACCTGATCGTCAGGGGCCTGGCCAAAGACGAAAAGGTGGTGCTGATGCTGCCCACCGGCCCGGAGTTCGTCTATCTGTTCTTCGGGGTCCTCATGGCCGGCGGTGTGCCGGTACCGGTCAGTCAGCCCGCGCATGCCAGCCATCTGGATAAATATCTGGAGGGCCTGGCCCATATCCTGCGGGATTGCGAAGCCAAGTTCTTCGTCGCCCACGACAAGTTGGCGGATCTGGGCCACGGCTGGGCCGGGCTCGACCGCCTGCGGGACGGTCTGATCTTTCCCCAAGAGCTCCTGGCGCCACTGCCGGCGGAGGACGATAGAATCCCTTTGCCTGAGCTGGATGCCGACGACACGGCCCTGATCCAATACACCTCGGGCACCACCGGCCTACCCAAAGGGGTCGTGCTATCCCATGCAAACATCCTGCACAACCTGCATGCCATCGGCCTGGCCAGCGCCATCGTTCCCGACGACATCGGCCTCAGTTGGCTGCCGCTTTACCACGACATGGGCCTGATCGGCGGTCTACTGACGGCCATCTACTGGCAAAGCCGCATGATCTTCATGCGGCCGGAGGCCTTCATCTTCAACCCCCACTGGTATTTGCGCAACATCGGCCGCTTCGGCGTCACCGTGGGCGTCGCCCCCAATTTCGGCTATCACTACTGCGTGGCCCGCATCGGCGAGGAGGCGTTGGACACGATCGATCTGAGCTCCTGGCGCCTGGCCCTCAACGGTGCCGAGCCCATCGATCGCATTACCCTGAAGAAGTTTTGCGACAAGTTCCGGCGCTGCGGTCTGCGCGAAGATATCTTTCTGCCGGTCTACGGCATGGCGGAAAACAGCCTGGCCGCCACCTTTCCACGGCTGGAGACGCCCACGGTGGTGCGCCGTTTCGACCGCCGCATGCTGGAAGAGCGGCATCTGGCCGTGGATGCCACATCCGATGACTCCAGGCAGGTCATCGACCTGGTGGCGGTGGGCTACCCCGTGCCCGGCCAACAGGTGCGCATCGCCGATAAAAACGGCGCCACCCTGATGGAACGCCAGGTCGGACAAATTCTCATCCATAGCCCCAGCCTGACGCGCGGCTATTATAAAAATCCCCAAGCCACCCAAAAAACCATCCGGCAAGGTTGGCTGCATACCGGCGATTTGGGGTTCATCCTGGACGGGCAGCTTTTCATCTCCGGGCGCATCAAGGAGATCATCATCAAGCGCGGCAAGAACATCTATCCCTACGATGTGGAACGCGTGGCCGCCGCCGTTCCCGGCGTCCGGCTGGGCGGCTGCGCGGCGTTCGCGGTGCCCAACGAGGAGAGCGGCACCGAGGATCTGGTGCTGGTGTGCGAAGCGGCATCAAAAGATCCGGCCCTGCTGGCGCAACTGCCCAAAGCGATCGCCAACGCCAGTCTGGAACGGTTGGGCCTGGCACCGGATCGGGTGCGGATCGTGGCCAAGGGCAGCCTGCCCAAAACCACCAGCGGCAAGCTGCAACGCCTGCTCTGCAAACGAATGTACCTTCAGGGAGAACTGCACGACCTGCTCGCCGAATCCGCCTGAGCACCCACCTCCAATATTTGTTCTGGATCAAACCCCTGAATTGGAGTATCTATTGCGACATTAGGCTTCGATTCTTCGGCCGCGCGAAGGTATGCACCGCGCGGCCACCCAATGCAGACAAATAGAATGAATATGCAAACCATGGGGTTTTGTATGGGCACC
>JAKAFO010000308.1 GCA_021819735.1 Deltaproteobacteria bacterium | reverse complement strand
AGTCCGGCGCCGCCGACGACCACGGTCTCGGCCTCTTCCAGGCGCTTGCCTTCTTCGGATTCCAGGCCGCGCTGCACCAGGCTCAGGCCTTCGGGCAGGGCGATGCGGGATAAAGGGATGGTTTCGATGCGGCCGATGGCGCTGGGATTGACCGGCACCTGCACACCATGGGGCGGCACGGTGACGAAGGCCGTGGGCCAGCCGTCCGCCAGCACGATGTCGGCCAGGATCTGGCCGCCCCAGGCCGGGCAGCGGCCCACGAAGCGGCCGTTTTCCATGACGGGTGACACACAGTCGGCGATCAGGCCGGCCTGGCAGCGCTGGGCCCCGATGGCCGCGGTTTCGCGGCCGAAGTCGTTGAGCGGCAGGAAGATCAGCCAGGGCTTGCGCTGCTGGACGAAGTCGGCCAGCACGCGGGCGTAAAGATCGGCCCGGGGCGCGGCCAGCAGCGGATGCTCCAGGCAGTAGACGGTCTGGGCGCCGATGGCGGCGGCCTGGGCGGCGGCGTCTTTCAAGGCGATACAGGCGCTCGGATCGGTGGTGGCCGCGGCGGGCGTGCCGGCCGGTGCGCCGATCAGGATCATGCTCACGGCCGTATCGGCCTCCTTGGCCAGGGTCAGGGCCTTGACCAGCACCTTTTGACTGGCGCGCCACTGCTGGGCGGTGCGCAGGTCGCCGAACGTCCAGATCTCTGCTCTGCTCATGATCCCATCACCCCTTTGGCGGTCAGTATCTCCACGAGGGCCTCCACCTGTTCCTTGGGTTCGCCGCTCAGCATGCGGCAACTGCGCTTGCGCACGATCTTCTGGAGCTTGGCCACCCGGGTGGGCGAGCCGACCAGGCCGGCGCGGTCGTTGGCGATGCCCAGATCCGCGAGGCGCCAGCGCTGCACGTCCAGATGGTCGTGGGCCTGGGCGATGCCGCCCAGGGCGATGGGCCGGGGGGCATAAAAGCGCGGATGGATGCTCACGGCGGCCGGCACGTTGACCCGCCACAGCTCCTGCCAGTCATCCATCAGGCGCGTGATCTCCCAGGCCTTTTCTCTGGGCGCCATCTGCTTGACCCCCGAGACGAAGGGGATCGCAAGCAAGGTGGCGGTCTGGGGACCCACTTGGCCGGTGTCGCTGTCCGAGGTGCGTGTGCCGAAGAAGATAAAATCGTAAGGGGCCAGGCGCTGGACGGCGGCGGCCAGCACCCGGGAGGTGACCAACGTGTCCGAGCCGGCCAGGGCCGCGTCGCACACCAGCACGGCGCGGTCGGCGCCCATGGCCTGGGCTTCGGCCAGGGCCTCGACGCCCACGGGCGGTCCCATGGACAGCACGGTCACCGTGCCGCCCAGCGTCTCTTTGATGCGCAGGGCCGCTTCCAGGGCCGGGCGGTCGAAGGGGTTCAACTCGCTGTTTTCCGGCGTGCGGCGGCCGACCCCGTCCGGGGCGGTGCGAACCACCGATTTGATGCACACGATGCTGTGGATGGACATGCCTTTCCCTTTCACTGACCGGCCAGCACTTCCCGGGCGATCACCATGCGGTGTACTTCGGAAGTGCCTTCGTAGATGCGCGTCACCCGGGCGTCGCGATAGTAGCGCTCGACGGCATAGGCCTTGGAGTAGCCGTAGCCGCCGTGGATCTGTACGGCCAGATCGGTGACCAGGCAGGCCGCCTCGGCCGCGAAGAGTTTGGCCTGGGCCGCGGCCTTGCCCACCGGCTCCCCCTGGTCCTTGAGCGCGGCCGCGCGGTAGACCAGCAGGCGCGCCGCGTCCACCTGGGTGGCCATGTCGGCGATCATCATTTGAATGGCCTGGTGACGGCCGATGGGCACACCGAACTGCTGGCGCTGGTTGGCGTAGCGCACCCCTTCCTCCAGGGCCGCCTGGGCGATGCCCAGGGCCTGGGCCGCGATGCCGATGCGGCCGGTGTCCAGGGCCGCCAGGCCGATGGTCAGTCCCTGGCCGGTGCGGCCCAGCAGATTCTCCTTGGGCAGCATGCAGTCGTAGAGCCGGATGGACGAGACCGGGTTGGCGCGCATGCCGCACAGATCCTCCAGGTCGCCCACCACGAAGCCCTTGGTGCCGCGCTCGGCCACCACCACGCTGATGCCCTTGCGGCCGGCGGAAGGATCGGTGCGGGCGAAGATCAGGCAGATGTCGGCGATGCCGCCGTTGGTCACGAACACCTTGTTGGCGTTGACCCGCCACTGGCCGTCCTCGGGCAGGGCCGTGGCCGTGATGGCGCTGGCATCCGAGCCCACGTTGGGTTCGGTGAGGCAGAAGGCGCCGATCTTCTTGCCGGTGGCCAGGCCCGGCACCCAGCGCTGATGCTGCTCGGGCGTGCCGAAGGCCAGGATGGGGTAGAGCGCCACGCTGTTGTGCACGCTCAGGCACAGGCCGATGGAACCGCTGACCCGGGAGATCTCTTCGATGGTGACGGCGTAGCTGAGGCTGTCCAGGCCGGCGCCGCCCAGTTCGGCGGGTGCCTGGATGCCGAAATAGCCCAGGCGGCCCATCTTCTCCATCACTTCCCAGGGAAAGCGGGCCTCCTGGTCGATCTCGGCGGCGATGGGCCGCAGCTCCTGTTCGCAAAAGGCGCGCACGGTGCGACGCAGCACGCGGTGCTTGGCATTCAAAAAGGGTTCGCTCATGGGGACCTTTTCCTGCGGACCGCCGTGGGGCGGCGGGTTTTGAATGGGCCGGACATTACCCGTTCCGGCCGCGCTTGTAAATAGTGTCCATCCGGGAGTGGCTATTTTCGCCGATTTCGGCGTTGGGCGAAAATTTTAATCCTCGAAATATGTCCATATATTCCTGCGGTTAAAATTTCCGCCCGCCTTGAACGCGACGAAAATATCTCATCCCCGGATGGACACTAAATACTTGATTGGCGGCGGCCCAGGGCTATCGGATGCAGGTATTGGCATGAAAGGGGATGCTTTGCGACATCAACCTGCGCGTCGGGTCAGCTCCGGAGCGAAGTCATGTTCCTTGCCGATCAGGATTTCGAATTCCGTGGCCAGGGCCACCGGCTTTTTGCGCCGATCCTTCTGGATCAGATCCACGATCCGATACTTCTCGAAATTTTTGAGGGTACGGGACAGATTGCTCTTTTTCCGGCCGGAGATCCTGGCGAGATCTTCAATCGACTCCGGCTTTTGTTCATCGATGATTTTGAGGAGCCGCAGGTTATGCGAGCTGAGAACCTGCAGGCAGGTTTCGATGGATTCGAACCAAATCTTAGGGTCCGATTTTTTGGAAACGATCTGGCCGCGGGCGATCCCAAGGGTGTATCGCCTGTATTGCGCGAAAGGCATGATGCCGATTTTGACAGGTTTCATGGAATTCTCCTTCCGTGACTCATTTTATAAACGCTTCGACCCGATCCCAAAAGTCCTGGATGAGCTGGGCGGCTGACGAAAACGAGTAGGGTTGCACCTTTTCCATGTTGTGTACGTGATCCCAAGAAACAATACGGCCATTGTATTTCCCGCGTTTGCGCCCTTTGGCACCGATGGCATGCGCATTGTCAAAACCCAGGAGCCGGGTGTTGTTGCGGTCGTGCAAAGTCAGTGAATACTTAATCCCCTGGGGCCGATGGGTATCCCTTGGAACCGTATGCGCTTCGATCTTGATCCAGTAATGCTTCAAGCGATACTGCTGGCCGTCGAGATCAAGCAGTGTCCGTAACTCTATGTCCTCCGGTGTCATTGCAGGCCTTAATCTTCGAGTTGAGGTTATCAATAGGTGATAACCATGTCAAGAATGCTAAAGCTTGGCTTGGTGGCGCTGGCGTAGCATGGAACAAGCGGCGAGGCAAGCAGGTGTCGGTCGCATCGGTGGCGCATTAAGCGGCCTGCGCACCGGAATGTCAAAATTACAGCGTGAACCGCTGGTTGCGCCGCCGGCGGAATGGCCATCGATGCGTTCGGCATCCGCCGTGCGCAGTCGCTCGAGATTAGAAAACCCCGGACCTGTCCGGTATTTGCGGGAAGAGGCGACCCTTCCCATTTCAGCGGCGGTTTGGCTTGTTTTTTGCTCATCCCACTTCCATATGGCCGGAAATCTCCGGCTCCGGTTGCTGCGCTCGTTGCCGCGGAAAGATGGGATGCCATGCATCGAAGGGTTTGTCGCGCGTTCGGATTGCTTTTGGTCTGCCGGTTGCTCGTGGCGGTTACGGCCGCGGCGGCCAATCCAACCCAAGTGGTTTTCGACACCGACCGTCTGCTATCCTACATCCAGAGCGAAAATCAGGAAGCACCGCTGATGCTGTTCGACGACAGCGCCGGCGAGTTCGATGCCCGGCTCAACCAGGCCAACCGGGAGTATCTCAACGGGAACAAAAGCCTGCTCACCCAGATCCAGAGCCGTCTGGCCGCCGCGAGCATCTCCTGGCGCCTGGCCGGCTCGTCCAAGCGGCTGCTGGTGGTGCCCGAACGGCGCGAGGCCTACGCCGCGCTCTTCGAGCAGTACTGCCGGCAGGCCGTGGCCCAGGCCCTGGCCGCCACCCAACTGCCCGATCCTTACGTGGCCATCGCCACCTTGCGCGAGCCGCCGACGCCCCAGGCGAACGGATCGGGCGGCGTGACCGCCTATGTGGTCCATAACATCGCCGACGAGTACATCGAAGAGTATCTTTTCTTCGACCGGCAGAACGATCGGACCAGGATCAAAATCCAACTGAGCAATCGCGTATTCACCGGGCGTATCGGATCGTACACCTCCCGGCTGACCTTCGGCGAGCAGAGCCAGATCGAATTCGTTCACGAGCCCTACACCCTGTGGCAGAACAGCGCCAAGAACCCCATCAACGTTCTGGTGGCACCGGTCGAGGAGACGCTGCACATCGGCCTGCGGCCGGCCACCGAAACCGCCATCCGGCAGGTGCTGCGCCAGGCGCCGCCCGAGACCATCGAGGCGGTGCAGCAGGTAGTGGACGAGTGGATGGCCGTGGAAGAGGCCATGGTGGGCGGTCTGGTGGCGCGGCTGATGCCCGAGATTTTCGCCCGCCTGCTCAAAGGGCCGCTGCAACACGAAATGGCCGCGGCCCTGGCCCAACGGGAGGTGCATGCCCAGTATCGTTATCTGCCCCAAGGGGTCCGGGTGGTGGGCGAATTGGGGGTGCGGCCGGCGATCGAACTGTACATTGCGGAACCGGCGCGTTTTCAGCGGATGGTTCAGCCGGCGGAAGTGGCGGCTTCGCTGTAGAGGGTATTCAGCAGGTGGAAGGTATTGTCCAAGGAACGCCGGCCGTTTGCTCCGGCGTCCCTTTGGCGGCGGGAATTATTCGACGGGGATCAGTTTCAGGATGGCCTTGGCGCGGTCGAGCAGTTGATCGCCCTTGAACGGTTTGACCACATAGTCGCGCACGCCCATCTTGACGATCTTCATGACGTTCTCCTTGCCCGACTCGGCCGTGAGCATGATGACCGGGATGGCCTTGAGGTCTTTTTCGGCCTTGAGCTTGGCCAGCATCTCGATGCCGGTCATCACCGGCATGGTGATGTCCAGAATGATCAGATCGGGTTTCTCCTTGGCGGCGATGGCCAGTCCCTCCACCCCGTTTTCGCCTTCGAACAGCTCGCAGTTGTAAGGCGCGAACGCCTTTTTTACGATCATCCGGATGGTCTTACTGTCATCCACCGTCAATATCTTATAGGCCATTTGGTTCCTCCTAAAAATTCACCATCGCAGTCGTGGTACCGTACCCGTCCGGCCGGCCATGGGGGGCTACTCGGCCCCTGGCGCGCGCTCATATTGTTTAACGGCAATTTGGAAGATTTCTTTAGGGGTTTTCTGCGTTTTGCGGAAAAATAAGTGAAATGAATGGGATGGGAACCATCAAAACCGCAGGGCGCGCTGTACCCGCGCCAGGATCTCCTCCTTGGCGTAGAGGCGCCCCTGGCCGATGCCGGGGCATTCCCGGCGCAACGCCTGCCAGCGCTTTTCCGAGCGCAGGTTGCTCAACCAAAAGGGAAAACTGCTGCACTGCATGGGGCGCACGGGATAGATGGTGCAACCCTGGTCGTAAAAAAGGCAGTTTCCCTGGTCGTCTTCCCGTATGCTGTGGCTGTCCCGGAACGGGTAAAGATAGGTCTCGACGAAGGGGCCGACCGGCAGGCCCAGGTGCGCGGCCATGGCGGCGA
>JAKAFO010000307.1 GCA_021819735.1 Deltaproteobacteria bacterium | reverse complement strand
GCAGCACAGAAAATGCGACAGCTCACGCTCAATGTGCGCTCGGTCTTTGATTATCTGGGCATGACCGAAAACTCGCGCGCCAGATCCCTTCGA
The DNA here is from genome assembly GCA_021819735.1 of Deltaproteobacteria bacterium. GTDB lineage: Bacteria > Desulfobacterota > Desulfobacteria > Desulfobacterales > Desulfosarcinaceae > Desulfatitalea. The sequence continues at coordinate 6,045 of JAKAFO010000307.1, read as the reverse complement.
AGTTAGAACAAATTTACCGTGCCCTGCAAGCAATCATCTATTCAGGATAGCTGTTTTGTGCCTGGGTATGGCTGTCTTGTCCGTAACTATTTACTGGTTGTTCAAACCTGACAGGCCATCCGTGTCAAATCCCCGCCCCTTGGGGATGCCACAGACAACCCCTGAGCAAAGCGAAATCCACACTGAGATACCGCAGCAGGCGTCCGACGAAGCGGCGGCCAACAGCCTGGCGCGTCAAATCGCCCATGTGAGCCCGGCGCGCAACCCTATTGAAAAGGCACGCAATGCAGCGGTCTTCATCAAATCGGGCATCGGCACTGGCTCGGGCTTTTTTATTGATCACGAATGCCATATCTTGACCAATCGACACGTCCTTCAGATCCTCGCTGACGATAAAGAGAAGCTCGCAACCGAACGGGATCAACTCGCAAAGTATATTAAAAACATGAAGGCGGAGATTAAAGCCGTGGCTGAACATTACACCAGCTCCGGAACTCCAATAGACGAGAATGACCTGCCGCTGCCGCTGGCGGTGCGCTTGCAGTCTTTGAATTGGGCAATGGCGCGTCACGAAGCGATCGAACGCGTACTGCAAGGTGCCGACGGCCTCAATGGCGATATCGAAATCTCACTGGTGGACGGCAAGACTTATGATGCTGTCCTCGTGGATACCAGCGACGACTACGACTTGGCTTTATTGCACATCCAAAGCAGCGACTGCCCCTGCCTGGAGACCAATTCTGTGGAACAGGTTCAATTCGGACAAAAGGTCTATACCATCGGCAATCCGAGCGGGTTGCGCCACACCGTGACGGGAGGAATCCTTTCGGGTTACCGCCAGATGGATGGGAAAAAGTACATCCAAACCGATGCTCCCATCAATCCAGGAAACAGCGGCGGACCCCTCATCGACGAAGCGGGCCATGTGATCGGCATCAACACCATGAGGGTGGCTGACACAGAAGGCCTTGGATTCGCGATACCTATCGAAGTGGCGCTGGAAGAATTTACCGACTATTTACCTTCAAAAAAGTAATTTAGACCGCCGATATCGCATGATCCAAGCATCAGGAGCCATTATATGCTGATCGGAATTATACCTCCATTGATTTTTCTAATCTGTTTGCTACCGGGCGCCTCATCCGCCGATCTGTGTTCCTGGGTGGACAAAGCGGGCGTTCGCCATTTCAGTAACACCAATAACTGCCCCAGGGGCGAGGGCAAGATATCCCCGGAATCGGAGAATGGCGACGCGCAAGCCGATAGAAACAGGTCGGGGTTGCGCTTCATGGGGCTCTACCGGGACGGTGCCCACCACCTCAGGTTTTATGCGGATGGCACGGTGGTATCGGCGACTGTTTCGGGCAGCGGGCAACCGGAAAAATTGGCGACTTGGTTCGGCAAGTCTGCAAAAAAAATTTACAAGGGGGCCTATTCCATCGATGACGAAAATATTGTTCGTTTTTATACGCTGCACGAGCAAAACCTTGTATTGGCCAAGGGCATTGTGAACGAAGACGTTTTGAACGTCGCATTCTTTCATGTGGTTAAGAAGCATCTGAACGAACACAATTACGTTAAGTACGCTCTGCGCAGTTATGCTTTCATCCCGGTGGACTTCCCGCGGGAGAACCGATATTAAGGATTTGCCTCTACTTCTTTAGACGGGCCGCCAGTTCGGCCTGCAACGCATCGATGCGCCGGTGATTGTCTTCCGAGCCGATATAGCTTCGGAAGAGCCACTCCTGCAAGCGCATGGCGCCGTCCAGGTCCTGATCGAGGATCATGTTGCCCAGTTGCTTGGTCTCCTTGAGGCAAGTGCGGTCGTAGGCCGCCATCTGCGTGGCGATGGCGTTCACCGACGCGAGCAACTGGCCCTCGGAAAACACCTTGCTGACATAGCCCATGCGCTCGGCCTCGTGGGCATCGTAGATCCGGCCGGTCAGGGCCACCTCCTTGGCCCGGCCCAGGCCGATGATGCGCCACAGGGGGTCCATGATGGGGGTCAACGACAGCGCGATCTCCCGCTGGCCGAACTTGGCCCGTTCGGAGGCGTAGCGGATATCGCACATCAAGGTCAGATCGAAGCCGCCGGCGATGGCCGCTCCGCCCACGGCGCAAATCACGGGCTGATGGCAGAAGAGAATCGCCCGGTAAGCCCGGTGGAACAAGGCCGTGTAGCTCTCGTTGGAGACCTTCTCCAGCTTGCGGATCTCGTTGAGATCGAAGCCGGCCGAAAAGTAGCGTTCGCCGCCGGTGAGCACGATCACGTTGACCTCTTCCCGTTGGCTGAGTTCGGTAAACAAGCCTTCGATCTCCACCAGGACTTCCGGTGACAGGCTGTTGCCCTTGTCCGGGCGGTGGATGGTGACGGTGGCGACTTTGGCATCCACCGAGAGCAGCAGATTTTTGGTTTCCATGGGTTCTCCTTTTTTGTCTTGTATGCCGATCGCGCGGCAGCCTCAGGGTATCTCGGGTTTGCGGGACTTATAAAAGATGTTGAAAATTTGCTTGCCCTTTTCGGTCAGGAACGCGTTGTTCAGCATATCGCCGACAAAATACATGACGTCGTCGATGGAATAGGTATCATCCATGGAGGCCAGATGGATGGCGACCTCATCGATGGCCAAGGTGAAATAGGAGAGCAGCACCGGATCGATGGGCCGCACGATGCCGTTCTTGATGGCCCCCTGGATCTCTTTGATCAGATCGCCCATCATCTCGCGGTTCAACCGGAGCAGGCGGTCTTTGGCCCACGGATCGCCGATGATGACGCCCGATCGCAACTGGTTGAGGATTTCGCCGATTTTGGGGTAATGGGCATAAAAGGTCGTAAACATGATCATGGATCTGCGGCTCAGGTCTTTTTCGCCCTTGAGGGCGGCCTGGATCTCATTTTTGAAATTCTTGACGACATATTCGATGGTTTCGACGAAGAGCTCTCTCTTATCCTTGAAATAGCGGTAAAAGGTGGGCGAAGAGATGCCCAGGGCCTTGGTAATGTCCCTGATCTTGGTCAAATAGTACCCACGATGGGCATAGAGCCGCAGGGTGGCCTCGATGATATCTTCTTTTTTCTGCTGAGCTTTTTTACCGTTGCTCCCGGAACGAGTTTTGGTTTTGACGGCGGCAGGCTTGGCCAAGGAATAACTTTCAGTCAATCGATGTTTGATAAAATCGATCGGGATTCTGGATGTTTTGACCGTCTTCAGGTATTCGAGCTTGATCCGCTGGATGGCTTCCAGCCGTTTGACATGGCTGTGGTCATAGTCGGCCATGGTTTTTCCGGATTTCTCCGGACGGTGCAACAGACCCAAATTCACATAATGATGTATCGTTGACCGAGGAATGCCTGTAATCGCTTCCAGCTCGCTGATCTTCATTATGCCTGGCCTGATGACGGGGGTTATCGCGATAGCGCCGGCTATCAAGTAAAAATTATAAAGTAAGTCTATAGAGCAAATTCAAGGCCATGTAAATTATAGATCTTAATTTTCAGCCCATTGGGTTATCTTCGGAGATAAAACCAGGTTTTTAAGAATAGATATAATGCCATAAATTTTGACTTGTTATATCGAACCCCGCCGTTAATGCGGCTTCATCTTTCCATTTGACAACCTTCTTCCTTTTTGGTCAAGAATAGGGCTTACTTTTACACGGCATAACGTTTTTCAGGTATCCAATCTGCCGCCGCGATGACGCGCGGTCACCCTAAGGAGATGAATTCATGTTAAATACCGAACTCTGCAAACTGTTGGGCACCAAGTATCCGATCATTCAGGCCGGCATGGGACCGTTCAGCAACAACAAACTGTGCATCGCCACGGCCAACGCGGGGGTGCTGGGTCTGCTCTCCACCAGCGGCATCACCACCAAGCAAGACCAGCCGGGGATCTACAAGCACTTCGCGGAAACGGGCGGCGCCTCGCCGGACGATGCGCCGGAAGTGATCTTTCGCAAAATTTTTCAGCAGACTTTCGAGAAAACCAAGGCCACCGGCGGCATCTTCGGCGTCAATGTGATGGTGTCGGCCGAGATCAAACCCGTTGCCGAAATGATCATCAACACCGCCATCCAGATGCGCAAAGAGAATCCCGAAATGCACGAGCGGTTCAAGGTGATCTTCACTTCGGCCGGCGACCCTGTGGGCTGGGGCGACAAGATCAAAGGCGCCGGATTTAAGTGGCTGCACGTGGTGCCGTCGGTCAAGGGCGCCCAGCGCTGCCAGAAGGCCGGCGTGGATCTGATCGTGGCCTCGGGGCACGAGGGCGGCTTTCACACCTCCTGGGAGCCGGTGCACAGCATGATTCTATTGCCCGCGGTGGTCGAGGCCATGGCGCCTTACGGCGTGCCGGTGGTGGGCGCCGGCGGCTTCTGCGACGGCAAGACCCTGGTGGCGGCCCTGGCCCTGGGCGCGGCCGGCATCCAGATGGGCACGCGCTTTCTGGCCACCAAGGAGAGCGATTTTGCCGAACTGTGGAAGCAGGGCATTGTCAAGGCCGGCGACCGCGGCACCTTAGTGGCCCGCGGTTTCGTGGGCCCGGCCCGCTGGATCAAGACCCCGGCCAGCCTCCAGCATCAGAAAAATACGTTGGAAAAAGCGCCGGGCGTATTCTTGGGTACGCCCGACGACGGCATGAGCAAGGGCGCCCGGGAGTTGATGGATTTCGAAAAAGAGGGCATCGACGCCACTTTTGCCGGCGACGAAAGCAAGGCACTCTATGCCGGTGGCGAATGCGCCCAGCGCATCAACGATATGCCGACGGTCAAGGAGTTGGTCGATCGGATCGTGGCCGAGGCCAAGCAGATCATTCAGGGGTTCCCCCAGCGTTATGCCTAACGCTGAAGCACCGGCCCTGGAGAGGAGATAAAGGAGGAAGTGATGGCTATGAAAACAAGGAAAGTCAGCGTTTCACGCGGCACGTTCAATCTTCGGGAGGGCGGCAACCCGGACGGATCCCCGGTGGTCATGCTCCACGGCTGGCCGGAGAGTTCCCATTGCTGGGAGGGCGTCGCCGCCCATCTCGATGCTTCGTTGCGGGTGATCGCGCCCGATTTGCGGGGGCTTGGCGACAGCGAGCGGACCATGGACGTCAAAGCCTACCAGAAGGTGGAGTTGGCCAAGGACATCATCGAAGTTCTGGATGCCATCGGCGTCGACACCTTCTTGCTCGTAGGCCATGACTGGGGCGGCATCGTGGCCCAGGAGATCGCCCTGCTGGTTCCCCAGCGGGTCAAGCGCCTGGTGATCATGAACATCGCCGTCCTGACCAACCCCATCGGGACGATGGAGGCCCGCCAGATCATTTTCAACCAGGGCGGCGTGCCTTTCTGGTACCAGTATTTCCAGCAAATGCCCGGATTGGCGGAAGCCATGATCAAAGGCAACGAGAAGGTCTGGGTTTCGTTTTTCTTCGGCAAGGCCGGCCAGGACGGCACCATCCCGGCCGCGGCCATCGCCGAATATATCCGCTGCTACAGCATCGAAAATACGCCGGCCACGGCCGCGTCCTACTATCGGGCCATGCAAATGGATGCTCAGCACTGGGCCACCCTCATGGGCAAGAAGTTTTCCATGCCCAGCCTCTATATCCACGGCAAAAGGGATTCGGTGATCATTCCGGCCTTCCTGAACCATATCGAAGACGGCTTCGAATCGGTACAAGTAGAGTCGGTGGACGCCGCGCACTTCCTGCAGGAAGAAAAACCACAGGAAGTGGCCACGCTGATGAATGCATTCTTTAAAAAGGGCATGTAAGGAATCGGTTTGCAGCTTATCGGCAGGGTGCATTCATGCACCCTGCCTGTTTAAGAAAGCGAGAAAGGCCATGAGCGGCATTCAGTCCAACGACGAGCAGTTCCAAGCGCTGGCGACGGCGGCCAAAACCAACGAAGAACCCTTCGTCATGCTCAATCTGCTCAAGTTCAAAAAAGAGGGCGGCCGGGAGGCGTATCTGCGCTATATCAAGGAGTCCGGCCCCTTTGTCGCCGGCGTCGGCGCCAAGGTGCTCTACTTCGGCCAGGCCAACGAACTGCTCAATGGCA
>JAKAFO010000306.1 GCA_021819735.1 Deltaproteobacteria bacterium | reverse complement strand
TCCTTGGCATTGAGGAACAGATTGAGAAATACTTGCAGCAGATTTTGATGATGCCCGAGGACGGCCGGCAGATGATCTTCTTCGATGATCTTAAGGGCGATGCGATTGAGCAGCAATTCGCTGTTCAAAAGGGATGTGGTGGCGGCGATCACGTCGCGGATGGCCAACGGCTTGAAGGCGCTGCGATCGCGCTGGGTGAAGTCCAGCAGATTGGCCACCGTGGCGGCGGCCCGTTCCACCTGCCCGAAAATCTCTTTGAGCATATCGATCTTTTCCGGGTCGGGCAATGTCCGGAAGTCGTCGATCAAGGCTTCGATCGTCAGGCTGATGTTGTTCAACGGGTTGTTGATCTCGTGGGCCAGCCCGGCCGTGAGCGTGCCGATGGCCGCCATCTTGCGAGACTCCACCAACTGGTTGCCGCGATCCTGAATCTCTTTGAGCATGCGATTGACCGCTACGGCCAGATCCGAGAATTCGTCCTGAAATTTTTTGACCGGCGTGACCGGGGAAAAGTCGCCGCCGGAGATGCGGCGCATATAGTTTTCGAAGCGCTTGAACGGCAGGAAGATCTGCCGGGCGATAAAGGCGACCATAAAGGTTTCGAAGATCAGAATCAGGACCAGGGACGAGACGGCGATGAGTTTGGCCGAATGCAGCCAGCGGTGAAAGCTCAGACGCTCCTTGTCAACAGCGTTGGCCGCGTCCGCCACCAGCTCGGCTCCCGAACGCCGCAACTCGGATTGGAACGTGCCCAGGCCCTCGTCGGAGCGGTTGGTGGATGGGCCATCCGTTTTTTGCAAACTTTTGAGCAATGTGTGGTAGTGATCCAGGTTGGCGGCCATTCGGGCGTAGGCTTTTGGCCCGATGATGGCGCAAAAATCATCCCGCGCGGCGTCGAGGATCTCCTGGGCGTTGCCGACATAGGCGCGTGCATCGATTAGATCGGTGCCGTACAGCAGAAAATTCTTTTCGAACCGCCGGGCCTGTTGGATTTCAAAAGCATAGTTGCCCGCTTTTTCGATGAACAGCTCCTTGGCGCCCAGTTTGGACACGAAGATCATGGCCGCCACGGTCATGATGCAGATCAAGACGAAGGTCCCCATGAACCCCAGGGCCACGCACAGACGGATGGTCAGGCGCGGTCTTTGCTTCAAGGCGCGCTCGGCCGATGCCAGATCGTCCGGAGAGGAGGGAATTATCTCTGTTTTGAGGGGCGTCATGATGCTTTGGCTGCCTCATCCAAGCGCATAAGGGGCCGGGCCGCCGGCAAGGGGCGTTCGGCCTTGGGGTCAGGCCGCGTGCTCCTGGGCTATTTTGAGCCGCGCCTTTTTGACCGTTTCCAGAATTTCGCCCAACTTGAACGGTTTCGCCAGAAAGTCGAAAACCCCTTTCTGGAAGGATTCCCTGGCGGTATCCATGGTAGCAAAACCGGTGATCACGATGACTTCCGTGCGCGGGGACCGCGCTTTGACTTCGAGGAGAAACTGCATGCCGTCGAGCCCCTCCATCTTGAGGTCGGTGATCACGATGTCGAAGGCGGCCTCCTGGATGCGGTTGAAGGCATCCGAACTGCGCGAAAATACTTCCACCTCATAGCCCGTTTTTTCCAGGGCCGGCCCCAATCGCTTGAGAACAATGGGTTCGTCATCGAGCACGAGTATTTTGGTCTTTGCTTCGAAGGTCATGGTATTTGCCTCCCCAACGCATTCGCGGGTTCCTCCAGCTTGGCCAACTGGGCGAATTGCTTTATGAAGTGGTCGATTTGCTGGTCGTTGATCATCTTTACATCCAGTTGGCGGGTGAAGCCGACCAACTGGCCGAGCAGAAACATCTTTTCTTCCATCATCGTTCTTTCGAGTTTTTTAATCCGCCCGATCACCAAGTCTCCGCGCAGGTCCACATTGAAATTGGATTGCGCCAGGGTCTCGTAAATGAAGCGCGCCCTGCGGGAACGGCGCGACGGATCGGTGACGCCGCCCAGAAAACGAAAGTAGGCGTAGTTGTCGTGGAGCTGGTCGCCGATATAGGCATCGATCATATTGAAGTGGTAGCCCAGGCGCAGGTTGATATTGGCATAGTGTGCGGAGATGACGGCCAGGTTCTGCCCCAAGTACTGCGGGTTGGCGTTTTGCGTCGCGAAGGTGCGCGTCAAGCTGGACATGAAGCTGCTGAAATCCACGGAGACGGGGTCTCGGCTCCAGATCCCCGGAGAACGCAACCCATCCAGAAAGGCGCGCATGGGGATGGATTGCACCTGGCCCTGGGTGACGGTGGGGCCATCGGCGGTCGCCTCCAATCCGCCGCTGATGTCGATGATGACCAGGTCCAGGGGAATTTCGGATTTAAGCTTCCGGGCCGCGGTTTCAGCCTGCATCCCTTGCCGGAAGTTGAAGTTGGCTAGCTCTTCCACGGCTTTTTCATGGATGAAGCGCGTGATGTCGTGAAAACTCCGGCAAGCCTCGGGCCGAAAGTTCTTGGCATGCGGATCGACCAGGTTCAGGGGGGTGATCTTCTTCAGCACTCGGCGCAGCAGGCGGTATTCGTAGCTCTCTTCGAAGGCTTCCTCCATGAGGCCATAATAGCACAGCTCCTTGATGCGGCCGGCATAGACGACGTTTTCCTGGGCATCCAGGGTGATTTCCCGCAGCGGGTCGAGCAGCCGGGTGGCCACTTCGGTGTTCACGATCGTGGGAATCCTGAATTCCCGGGCAATGGCCGCCATATGCCCGGTGGAAGTGCCGGTATCGGTAATGATGCCGGCCGCTTTGCGGGCCACCTTGGCAAAGCGCGGCGAAGTCTCCCGGGCCACCAGAATGGCGCCGTTGGGGAATTGATCCAGATCGCCGTCGCGTTGCACCACAAAGACTTTGCCGGTGGCGATGCCGTTTTGAACGATGATTCCCTTCTTCGAGAAGATAATCGGATATCGATCGGTGACCGCGGCGATATCGCAAACCACCGGCGCGATGTGGGAGCGGATATTCAACGGCCGGGCCTGAAGGATATAGAGCCGGTCGCTCCGATCGAAGGCCCACTCGATATCCTGGGGACATTTGAAATAACGTTCGATGGCCCGGGCCGCTCCGGCCAGCTTGCGGATCTGGGCTTCGGAGAGCGACACGCGACTCTGCATCTCTTCGGCGACCGGCACAAACCCGCATCCACCCGTTGCCTTGGCGACCAGGCGTTGGGTTTTGCGCGCCACATCCTGGCGTTCGACAGGGTGGGGGAACTGCCGGGAGACCTGGAAGCGGTCCGCGCTCACCTGGCCACCGACCACCGGCGCGCCCAGACCCCATGTGGACGAGACCGTCATGATTTCGTGGGTGGGCTCCACGGGGTCCAGCGTGTAGAGCACGCCGCTGACTTTGGCGTCGATCATGCACTGGCAGGCCACGGCCATGGCCACCTCATGCTCTGAAAACCCCTTCTGGCGACGGTATTCCATGGCTAACGCCGAGTAGGCGCCGGCCAGCACCTCTTTATAGCAGCGCGCCAGATGTTGCGGGGGCTCATTCAAAAGACTCAGATACTGTCCGGCAAAGGAGTGTTCGCTGTCTTCACCCATGGCGCTGCTGCGCACCGCCAGCATCAGCGGGTGCTTGCCCATTTTCTTGCCAAGCTGCTTGAGCGCCTTGTCCATGGCCCGGCTTAGAGCCGGCGGCAGACGGCCGGCGGCGATCATCTCCGTGATACGCCGGGAGGCCTGCTCGGTGGAGATCTTCTCTGCGTGCCAGGCGTTCAGGATCCGGTCCAGGGGCGCCTCGAAGCGGTTGTAATCGAAAAAGGAGCGAAAGGCCCGCGTGGTGATGGCAAACCCCTCGGGCACCGCCATGTCCAGCCGGTTGCGGATTTCGGCGATGTGGGTGTTTTTACCGCCCACCACATCCCCGAAATCGCCGGTAATGATGTCGTAGGCCAGCACGTACTCCGATTGGGGAATCGCCAGCCGGCCGGCCAGTTCTTCTTCTATATCGTGGTTGACGCGGCGGAAGACTTTATCCAGGTCCGGATGCTTTTTAGGCGCCAGGGCGTTGAAGTTGTAGATCAGCTCATACACCTGCGTTCCCATCTCGCGGCACGAGGAGAGGATGTACTGCCGATCGAAGACATAGTCGCCCCCCAATTTATCCCCCATGTCGGCCATGAGTTCCAGAATTTTGTTGTTGAGTTCCAGGATGCGCTGGAACGCGTGGAACAGGGCGGCAAAGGTCACCCGGCCGCGGGGTTGGCCGCGTGCGGTGAATACCTGTGCTGCCCAGCGCATGAATCGATCCACGTTGTCCCCCATCCGCCACAGGGGGTCGCCCCCCTGGATACGCAATTCGGTTCAGTGCGCTCCCTTGCCGGCCTTGAACAGAGTCCCGGTCAGCCATCCGGCCATGATCGCCACCAAGACCGCCAGCGTCCCGTACAGGGTGCCATGCTGGAAGGCCAGGGTGGAGATCCAGGCCGGCAGGCCCACTTCATTGACCTCGATCGTGCGCACATCCTTGGCCACCACGGAACCGTTTTGGATCGCAAACACTTCCACCTCGAAGGCCCCTTGGGGCAGGGCGGCCGGCAGAGTTAATACCGCGGTAAAGGATTTCAGCGGCCCGGTCGCCGGTTCGTAGCGGATGGCGTTGGCCACCGTGCCATAGAGCCCCGCTTTTTGCTTGAGTTTGAAGAATTCGTCCAACAACTCTTTTCTATTTTGGTCCTGGGCGACCACTTCCGCCCCTTGGCGGATGCTTTCCAGGCCGAGCTCGGGCGGGTCCGTCGATTGGGCATCGCCGGCGCCCGTGGGCCGATAGAGCAGAAAAAGGCCGGGCACCTTGGAGATCTCCACCGAACCCCGGTTCATCCACAGGCCCAAGACCCGTCCCTTTTGCTTGAGCTTGTAGCTTTCCGCTTTGCCCAGGACCCGGATCAAAGCGCCGGCCTCGGACGGAATGCTACCGGTCACGGTCACCCGCGCGCCGTTGTAAGCCGCGTCGATTCGGATGCTCTCGGGGTGCACGGCCGCGATCAGGTTGGGGCCGGTATCCGCCCCGCACAACCGCCATGCAACGCCCGCCACAAGAATCGCCATCGCTAAAGTTCTTTTGATCACGTTAATGTCCTCCGATGTAGGTGAGCAGTATACTGGGCTTGAGCAAAAGCCCGAACAGCATCTGAGCCATGACCAGCAGCACCAGCGAGGCCAGGATGATCTTAAGTTGATCGCCCTTGAGCCGCCGGCTGATTTTAGCGCCGAACTGCGCGCCCAGGGTCGAACCGATCAGCAGCAGCAAAGCCAGCACGAAATCCACGGTGTGGTTGGTGTTGGCCTGCATGATGGTGACATTGATGCAGGTGAAAAGAATTTGAAAAAGGCTGGTCCCCACCACCACATGCATGGGCATGCGCAGCAGGTAGACCATGACCGGCACCATGATAAAACCGCCGCCCACGCCCATGATCGCGGCCAGGATGCCCACGAAGGTGCCCAGGAGCAGCGGCATCAGGATGGACAGTTCGATGCCCGATTTTTCGAAGCGGGTCTGCCAGGGCAGGCGCTTGACCAGGCGGGCGTAGCCGGATTCCTTGTGGGGATGCGCGGCCGGTTTGGAGACCCTGCCCCCCCGCAGGGACTGGAGACTTTCGATGAACATGTAAAAGCCGACGAACCCCAGCATGACCACATAGGTGATCTGGATCAGGAAATCGGCGTTGCCCATGTGCCGGAGCACCTTGATGAGCTGAACGCCCACGGTGCCGCCCAGAACGCCGCCGAGGAGCAGCAGGATGCCCATCTTGAAGTCCACGTTGCCCATGCGGTAGTGGGCCAGGGTACCCGAGGTGGAGGCGCCCACGATCTGGTTGGAATCGGAGGCCGCGGCCACGGTGGGTGGAATGCCGACCATGATGAGCAGGGGGGTCATCAAAAATCCGCCGCCGACGCCGAAGATCCCCGACAGCAGGCCGACCAATCCGCCCATGACGAAAATCAAAACGATGTTCACACTATTGCCCGCAATCGGTAAATACAGATGCCACACGGTTTTATTCCTTTCTTTCGGGGATATCCGGTTTGGGGTTGACCACCTCGATCCGGCAGTTGATCCGGTGCCGCAGTTTGTCGATGAACTCCCGGCAGGCGTCCGCCGCGCCGCCGGGCCCGGCCGGGCACT